>JAEMSV010000016.1 GCA_016462625.1 Solirubrobacteraceae bacterium
CCGCGTGACCCACCCCCTCCAGCGCCGGCCCTGCACCCACCGCCGCGCCTGGCTCATCGGCTTCGCCATCCTCGCCGCGCTGCCGATGGTGCTCGGCGCCATCCTGAAGCCCACAGGGAGCGAGGACATCGTCGCCTTCGAGTTCGCGGGGTCCGTCGACCGCGCAACCGAGATCGTCTGTTACTGGCAGGCCGCGGGCCACATCGGCGCGGCGAAGGCGATCATGGTCCTCGACATCGTCTACCCGTTCATCTACGCGCTGGCGATCGCCGGAGCGTGCGTGGGCGCCGCGGCCGCGTGGTCGCGTGGGCGGATGGCGAGCCTCGGCATCGCGATGGCCTGGGTGGCGACAAGCGCCATCGCGTTCGACTACCTCGAGAACGTCGGGCTGGCGATCTCCCTGTGGGACACGCCCGCGTCGCCGTGGCCGCAGATCTCGGCCGTCGCCGCCGTCTTCAAGTTCACCGCGATCGGCCTCCCGCTCCTCTACGTGCTGACCTGGCCCGTCGCCTCGCGCGCAAAGTCGTAAGGATGGGGCCCGGCGGGGGGCCGACGAGGAGAGAACGAGGAGCACGAATGAAGCTGGGCATCGGTGTGGGCTACTGGGGCATGGGCATGGGCCGCGACGAGCAGCTCGCCATCGCCAGGGAGGGCGAGGCGCTGGGGTTCGACTCGATCTGGGTCGCGGAGGCGTACGGCTCCGACGCGCCCACGGTCGCGGCGACCATCGCGGCCGTGACGGAGAGGCTGGAGATCGGCACCGCGATCATGCAGATCCCGGCCCGCAGCGCGGCGATGACGGCGATGACCGCCGCCACCCTCGACCAGCTCTCCGACGGCCGCTTCCGGCTCGGGCTCGGCGCCTCGGGACCACAGGTCTCCGAAGGCTGGCATGGGGTCAGGTTCGGCAAGCAACTCGCCCGCACGCGCGACTACGTCAGCGTGGTCCGCAAGGCGCTCGCCCGTGAGCGGGTCGAGTACGAGGGCGAGACGCTCACCCTGCCGCTGCCCGACGGTCCCGGCAAGGCGCTGAAGCTCACCATCGGCCCCGTTCAGGAGACGCTGCCGATCGTCCTCGCCGCGATGGGCCCGAAGAACGTGGAGCTCGCCGGCGAGATCGCCGACGGCTGGCTGCCGACCTTCTTCAGCCCCGAGCACGTCGCCGAGCTGCGCGCCCCACTCGACGAGGGCGCCCGCAAGGCTGGCCGCGACCCCGACGACGTCGCGATCATCCCCCAGGCCAGCATCTGCGTCGACGACGACATCCACGCCGCGCGCGACCAGATGCGCTGGCTGATGTCCCTCTACATCGGGGGCATGGGCTCGAAGAAGAAGAACTTCTACGTCGACCTCGTCAGCCGTTACGGCTTCGAGGAGGAGGCCCACGCCGTGCAGGAGCTGTACCTCGCCGGCCGCAAGACCGAGGCCGCGCAGTACCTCTCGGCCGACCTGATCGACGCGACGTGCATCTGCGGCCCGGCCGACCACGTCCGCCGCCGGATCGACGCCTACGAGGAGGCGGGCGCCGAGACCCTCATCCTCATCCCCACGCCGACCCCGGGCGGCACCCAGATCGATCAGGTCCGGCGGATCGCCGACCTGCGGATGGCGGGGGCGCGCTGATGTATCCCGGAGCGCATGATCCCAATCGCCTCGCGATCGTCATGGACGACGGCGAGACGCGCACCTTCGGCGAGCTCGACGCCGCCGCAGCGCGCATCGCCCGGATGCTCCAGGACCGCGGCCTGCAGCGCGGCGACCACGTCGCGTTCTGCGTCGAGAACGAGCCCGAGTTCCTCGAGATCTGCTGGGGCGCGCACTACGCGGGCCTGCTCTACACGGCCTGCTCGACCCGGCTGACCGCCGACGAGCTCGCGTACATCGTCGACAACTGCGGGGCCAAGGCGTTCTTCCTGGGCGGGACGCTCGCCGACCGCGCCGCGGAGGTCGACGCGAAGACGCCCAACGTCGATCACCGCTTCAGCGTGGGCGGCGACATCAGCGGATACGAGCCGCTCACCGTCGCGCTCGAGGGCATCTCGGCCGAGCCGCTGACCGACCCGATCGCCGGCGCCGACATGCTCTACAGCTCGGGCACCACCGGTCGGCCGAAGGGCATCAAGCCGAAGCCCAAGAACGAGCCGCTGAACACGATGATGATGTTCACCGGCGTCCTCGCGCAGGCGCTCGGGTTCGGCGACGGCGACGTGTACCTCTCCCCCGCGCCGCTCTACCACGCCGCGCCGCTGCGCGGCTGCATGAGCGTGCACCAGCTCGGCGGCACGACGGTCGTGATGCGCAAGTTCGATCCGCAGCAGTTCCTCGACCTCGTCGCCGAGCACGGCATCACCCACTCCCAGATGGTGCCGACGATGTTCGTCCGGCTGCTGAAGCTCTCCGCCGAGGCGCGGGCGGCGGCCGACGTGTCGTCGCTGAAGGGCATCGTCCATGCCGCCGCGCCCTGCCCGGTCGACGTCAAGCGGCAGATGATCGAGTGGTGGGGCCCGATCATCCACGAGTACTACGCCTCGACCGAGGGTGCCGGCCTGACGTGGACGACGAGCGAGGACTGGCTCGCCCACCCCGGCACCGTCGGCCGCGCGGTCGTCGGCAAGCCGCGGGTCGTGGACGCGCTCGGCACCGAGGTCGGCCCGGGCGAGGAGGGCACGATCTACTTCTCCGACGGCCCCGAGTTCGAGTACCACGAGGACCCGGCGAAGACCGCGGAGGTCCACAACGAGCAGGGCTGGGCGACCGCCGGCGACATCGGCTACCTCGATGAAGAGGGCTTCCTCTTCCTCACCGATCGCAAGGCGCACATGATCATCACCGGCGGGGTCAACGTGTACCCGCAGGAGGCCGAGAACGCGCTCGTCACCCATCCGAAGGTGAGCGACGCCGCGGTGTTCGGCATCCCCAACGAGGACTTCGGCGAGGAGGTCAAGGCGGTCGTCGTCCCGATGGAGGAGCCGGCCGACCCCGCCGCCCTGGAGGCCGAGCTGATCGCACACTGCCGCTCGAAGCTCGCCGACCTCAAGTGCCCGCGGAGCATCGACTTCCGCACCGAACTGCCCCGTCACGAGACGGGCAAGCTCTACAAGCGACTACTCGTCGACGAATACCGAGCGGCCCACGCCGCCGACCCCAGCTAGGAGCACCGTGAAGCGCACTCTGTTCGAAGACATCCACGACGACTACCGCGAGACGGTCAGGGCGTTCATCGCCGCCGAGATCACGCCGCACCACGAGCAGTGGGAGGAGGAGGGCTGCGTCCCGCGCGAGCTCTTCGTCAAGGCAGCCGAGCAGGGGCTCCTCGCGACCGCCGTGCCCGAGGAGTACGGGGGCCTGGGGATGGACGACTTCCGCCTCAACCAGGTGGTCACCGAGGAGATCTCCTACGCCTGCGTCATCGGCAGCGGCCTCGGGATCAGCCTCCACAATGACGTCTGCCTGCCGTACTTCCTCGAGTACTGCACGCCCGAGCAGCGGGAGCGCTGGCTGCCGGGCATCGCCTCCGGTGAGCTCATCACCGCGGTGGCGATGACCGAGCCGGGCATCGGTTCCGACCTCGCGTCGATGAACACGACCGCCATCAAGCAGGCCGACGGCAGCTACGTCGTCAACGGCGCGAAGACGTTCATCACGAACGGCCTGAACGCCGATCTCATCATCACGGCGGTGAAGACCGACCCCACGCAGAAGCACAAGGGCATGTCGCTCGTGATCATCGAGGGCGGCATGAAGGGCTTCGAGCGCGGGCGCAACCTGCACAAGCTCGGACTTCACGCGCAGGACACCGCGGAGCTGTTCTTCAACGACGTCGTCGTCCCGCCCGAGAACCTGCTGGGCACCGAGGGCGCGGGCTTCATGCACCTCGTCCACAACCTCGCGCAGGAGCGCCTGAGCATCGCGGTCACCGCGGTCTCGGCGGCCCAGGGCACGTTCAACACGACGCTCCAGTACGTCAAGGAGCGCGAGGCGTTCGGCAAGCCGATCGGCACGTTCCAGAACTCCCGCTTCAAGCTCGCCGAGATGGCGACGGAGCTCGAGATCGCCACGGTCTACACCGACCGCTGCACCGCCGAGCTGAACGCGAAGACGCTCAGCGCCGAGAGCGCCGCGATGGCGAAGTGGTGGGCGACCGAGATGCAGGGCCGGGTCATGGACCAGTGCGTGCAGCTGCACGGCGGCTACGGCTACATGCTCGAGTACCCGGTGACCCGCGCGTTCGCCGACGCCCGCATCACGCGCATCTACGGCGGCACGACCGAGATCATGAAGGAGATCGTGGGCAAGTCCCTCGGTGTCTGAGGAGGCGCTGCGGATCCACCGCCGCGGCTGCTGGGGCTGCGGCGGGGACCCGCCCGGCGGGCTGGGGCTCACACTCGCGCGGCGGGACGACCACGTCCTGGTGCGCGGCACCCTGGCCGGCCACCACGGCGGGATGCCGGGCGCCGCGCACGGCGGCGTCGTGGCGACGATCCTCGACGAGGCGCTCGGCACGGTGACGGCGCGGGTGCTCGACCGGCCCGGCGTGACGGGGACGCTCACGGTGGAGTTCCTACGCCCGGCGCCAACGCACGCGCCCCTCGTGGCCGAGGCGTGGCTGCGCGAGACCACCGGGCGGAAGATGCTGCTCGACGGCGAGCTGCGCGGCCCCGGAGGCGAGGTGGCCGCCCGCGCGCACGCGATCTTCTTCGAGGCGCCGCCCGAGCACTACCGCGGGCGCCGCGAGGGCGATCGGGTCCCGCCGCCGCCCGCGGAGCTGCCCCCGCCGGCGGCCGGCGAGATCGCGGTCGCCCCGCACGGCCCGCGCTGCTTCGGCTGCGGCGCGCAGAACGAGCACGGCCTGCGGATCGACCACGCGCGCGACGGCGAGGAGGTCGTCGGCCGCGTCACCCCGTCGGCGACGTTCGAGGGCGGGCCGGGCGTGATCCACGGCGGCCTCGTCGCGGCGATCGTCGACGACGCGCTGGGCACCGTGCCGATCGTGCTCGCCGAGCAGCTGGCGGCCACGCGGACGCTGTCCGTGCGGTTCGAGCGCTTCGTCCGCGCCGGGACGCCGCTGGTGGCCCGCAGCACGCTCGTCGCTCGGGAGGGCAGGCGCTTCGAGGCGGCGAGCACGCTCAGCGACGGTGACGGGCCCGTCGCGACCGGCACCGCGACGCTCGTCGCGATCGACGGTCCAGTACCGGCCTCCTCAGAAGTGCAGTAGCGCGCTACTGACGACCGGGGACCGCCCCGGATCGATGCTGCCTCTCGTCAACCACCCCTCACGAGAGGAAGCACCAATGTCCGCCATCGCCATCACCCCCCGCCGCCTCGCCGCCGTCCTGGGCACCGGTCTTGTCCTGACCGCCGGAGCCGCGGTCCCTGCGGGAGCACAGCAGGCGCTGATCTCGCCGCAGCAGGCCTCGACCCCGCAGAACACCATCCACATCGACAACTGCAAGGTCCGCAAGAGCTACCACCAGAGCTTCGTCTACGCCTACTGCGCGATCGTCACCGACGTGGCCGCGGGCCAGAAGGGCTCGGTCCAGTGGAAGGCCAACATGAAGACCTCCCAGCCCAAGGGCGAGACGGGCATCACGTTCCAGAACCAGACCGGCACGTACAAGTTCGGCGCGGGCAGCGAGGTCTGGAACGTCGGCTTCGCCTTCCAGGGCAAGACCGTCGCGCAGGTCGAGAAGTCGCTGAGGGTCACCCTGAGCAACGCGAAGAACGCCACGATCGTCGACGGCACCGCGACCGCAGTCGCCGCCACGTCGTCCTGACCGCCATGCTCGGCTCACGGACGGCACCCCGCGCCCCCCGGTTCAAGGACGACGGCTTCCAGTTCGGCCTGGAGCTCGCCCTCGGCGCCGCCCATCGTGGCGGCGCCGACGTCGGCGAGGTCCTGGCCACCGTGTCGCGCATCGCCGACGGCGACGCGGACGCATGGGTCCGGGAGTGGTCCGCCACCGCCGGCGACGCCTGGGCCGCCGCGCGCGCTGCGGAGAAGGGCGGCCACCGCGTCAGCGCGCTGGCCCACTACCGCCGCGCGGCGACGTACTACGCCACCGTGATCCAGGCGATCCCCCGCTCGCGTGAGGCCGACCGCGAGCGCGACCTCTGGCAGCGCCAGCGCCGGTGCTGGGACGCGGTCGTCGACCTCATGCCCGCCCCCGGCCAGCGCATTGTGATCCCCTACGAGGACACCCCGCTGACGGGGTGGTTCTTCCCCGCGCCCGGAACGCACCCCGGCGAGCGGCGCCCGCTCGTCGTGATGAACAACGGCAGCGACGGCGCGACCTCGTCCATGGCCCACCACGGCGGCGGCGCGGCCGCGGACCGCGGCTGGCACTGGATGACCTTCGACGGCCCGGGCCAGCAGTCCGCGCTCTTCGAGCAGGGGCTGTTCTTCCGCCCCGACTGGGAGGCGGTGCTGACGCCCGTCGCCGACGCGATGCTCGCGCGGCCCGACGTCGACCCCGAGCGGATGGCGGTGATCGGCGTCTCGCAGGCCGGCTTCTGGGTGCCGCGGGCCCTGGCGTTCGAGCACCGGTACGCGGCCGCCGTGGCCGATCCGGGCGTGGTCGACGTCTCCGCCTCGTGGACCCGGGACCTGCCGGGCATGATGCGCCAGCAGCTCGAGCACGGCGACCGCGTCGCGTTCGACCGCGAGATGCGGCTCGCCGAGCTGTTCGACCACGAGCTCACCTCGAGCCTGCGCGACCGCGGCGGCCCCTACGGCGTGGCGGGCGGCTCGGCCTTCGAGCTGTTCCGCACCGTCCTGGCCTACCGGCTCGACGGCGAAGTCGCGCAGATCACGACCCCGCTGCTCATCACCGACCCCGAGGGCGAGCCGTTCTGGCCCGGCCAGTCACAGGAGCTGCACGACCGGCTGACGGGCGACCGGGCGCTCGTGCGGTTCTCGGCGCGGGAAGGCGCCGACGGCCACTGCGAGCCGCTCGCGCCGGCCCTGCGCGAGGCGCGGATCTTCGACTGGCTGGAGGACCGGCTCACAGGTCCCGGCGGTCGCTGACGCCGAGCTTGCCCATCGCGCGGTAGAGGTGCGACTCGACCGTCCGGACCGACAGGACGAGCCGCTCGGCGATCTCGGCGTTCGTCAGGCCGCGCCGGGCCAGCTCGACGAGCTGCTCCTCGCGCTTGGTGAGACCGATCGCGGCGTCGTCGAGCCCCTCAATCCGCGGCAGGACTCCGCCCTCCCCGTCGAAGTGCAGCTCGCGGCTGCGCGCGGCGGCCCGGCGCGCAGAGTCCTCGCGGCCCTCGGCGGCGAACACCCCGGCCGCGCCGGCGGCCGCCTCGCAGGCGAAGCGGCTGCGCCCGATGCGCCCGTACGCCTCGGCGACCTCCAGGAGCGCCGGGCCGTCGGCCTCCGCAGCCGCGTCGATATGCCGGCCGTGCAGCTCGAAGAGCAGGCTGTCGCACAGCTCGATCCCGGGACGCATCTCCCGGGCGACCTGCTTCGGCGGTGCGCCGGCGCGCAGCGCCCAGTAGCGCAGCGTGATGGCCGCAGCGGGGCGCAGCTCGGACCGCTTCGCTGCTTCGAGGAGCAGACGCTGCGCCGCCGGGGCGTCTCCGGCCGACTGCAGCGCGGTGGCCTCCGCCCGCACGATGAACGGCTCCTGGTTGAGCAGCGGCGGCCGGCCCTCGAGCAGCTCGCGGACGATGGCGATCCGTCGCTCGACCTCGTCCGGGTCACCGGTCTCGTGCGCGATCTCCACCTCCGCCGCGCGGGTGACGGCGAGGATCGCGAACGCGTCGCGGTGCTCGAAGTGCGAGACGGACTCGGCGAAGAACCGCGAGGCGCGCTGATAGCGCTCGGCGACGAGCGCCTGCCCACCGAGAAACTGCGCGGAGAGTCCCGCGGCGGCGTGGTCGTTGCATCGGATCGCCGCGTCGAGCGTCGCCTCCAGCGTCTCGATCAGCTCCTCGTGGTCGTCCCCGACCTCCACTCCGGCCAGGCAGTAGCCGACGAGCGCGAGCTCGTCCAGCGGGCCGTCGAGGGGCACCTTCGGGAGCCGCCGGCGGCCCATCTGCCACGCCTCGCGGCCGCGGCCGGCGTAGTAGAGCGCGATGACCTGGAGGTTCTCGATCTGGGCCCGGACGTCCGGCGCGAGGTCGGGGTCGGCGAGCATCTCGTCGTAGATCCGCGCGGTCTCCTGGGTGTCCGAGCTGAGCGTCGCGGTGTGCAGCCGCAGCGGGTCGAGCGTCCGGCGCCATGCCACGTCGGGCCACCACTCGGCGGCTTCGGCCATGAGCTCGCGCGCGGCGGCCGGGGCCTTCAGGCCCCACTGCAGGACGTTGACGTGCTGCTCGAGCACGCGCAGCGCACGGACCTGGTCGCCAGCGGCACGGACCTCCGTGCCCAGCGCGGTCAGCAGCTCGTCGGCCTCGGCCGCGCGATTGCGCAGCCCGTGCGCCCGGGCGAGCACGAGGCCCGCGTCGATGCCCGCACCGGCGGCCCGCGCGCGCTCGGCGAGCCGTGCACCGAGATCGGAGTCGCCGGACCGCAACGCGGCACGCGCGGCCACGGTGAGCAGCCCCGGCGGCACGTCATCGCCGGCGTCGAGTCGCCAGCTGGCGATGCGCAGGGCATCCTCGGACGTCGGCTCACCGCGAGCCTCGAGCAGGCCGGCGAGCTGGCGGCGCACCGCCCGTCCCCGGAGGGCCGGCATGACCCCGGCGAGCGTCTCACCGTAGAGCGGGTGCGCCAGGCGGATCTCGTCGGCCTGGCCATCGACCCTGATCACGCCGCGCGCCTCGACCGCGACGAGCGCCTCCTCTCCGGCGATGTCCGTGATCTCCTGCACCCGCAGCGGCTCGCCGACGGCGAGCAGCTCGACCACCGCGCGCTCCTGCGCATCGAGCCCCTCCATCCGCGCGCTGACGAGCTCCGCCAGAGAGGTGCTGACGCCGGGCCGCCCCTGGAGGCGCCACAGGCCGTCGACCTCGACGAGCGTCCCACCGTCCACCGCGCCGGCGACGAGCTCCCGCACGTACAGCGCGTTGCCGCGGCTCGTGTCGATCGCCCACCGCCGGGCTCGCTCGTCGGCCGGGCCATCCAGCAGCGCCTCGACCAGCTCGCCGACGGCGTTGTCGTCCAGCTCTTCGAGCACGACGCGCTCGGCGCCGGCGTCCTTCCACAGGGCGGCCACGGCGTCGGGCAGGACCTCGCCGGAGCGGACGGTGGCGAGCACCGTCGCGCTGCCGGTCACCACGAGGTGGAGCACGAGGGCGGCCGACGGAGCGTCGAGCAGCTGCGCGTCGTCGACGCCCACGAGGACGGGGCGCCCCTCCGCCCGCTCGGCGAGCGCGGCCGCGACACCGCGCATCAGCTGGAGGGGCTCGTCGGAGCGCAGGTCATCGGGGATCAGCCCCGCGCACGCGCCGAGCGGGACGGCCGCAGCGCTGCGGGTCGCCTGGACCCAGACGCCGAGGGTGCCGTCGCGGGCGGTCGCGGTGGCGAACGCCTCTCGTGCGAGACGGGACTTCCCGACCCCCGCCGGTGCGATGAGGACGGTCCCGGGACCACCCGCGGCGAGGGTCGTGGCGACGTCCCCCAGCTCACGGGCGCGACCGACCAGCCGCGGCTGGCCTCGCTGATGGGTCGCACGCGTCTCGGACATGCCGTCGTGGACGGTACCTCCGGAGTCGCGAATTCCGTAGCCCTTGCAATGTGAATCCGGATTCACCATGATGTGAATCAGGATTCACAACGCCAACGGAGGAGACCCGATGGCCACCGCCCCCCAGTCGTCGCAGCAGCTGCACCCCGAGACACGCGAGGTCCGCAACCAGGCCCCGCCGCTGCAGCCCTACAACCTCTTCGAGGCCGACCTCGCGCTGCAGGAGGCCATCGAGCGCCACGGTGGCGGCTGGGGCGTCGACCGTCTCCGCGACACCGGCGCCTACGCCGGGTCCGTCGAAGCCCTCGACCACTCGCAGCGCTGCGAGCGCAACGAGCCGCGCCTGATCCAGTACGACCGCTACGGCAACCGCGTCGACCAGGTCGAGCTCGACCCGTCGTGGCACGTCCTCATGCGCGCGAACGTCGAGCGCGGGACCCACGCGCTGCCGTGGCGCGAGGAGCGCGACGGCCGGCACGTGGTCCGCGCCGGGATGTTCGGGATCTTCAACCAGGTCAACGGCGGCGTGCAGTGCCCGATCTCGATGACCCACGCCGTCGTCCCCGCGCTGCAGACGGCCGCTCCGGAACTGGCCGCCGAGTGGGTCCCCCAGCTCACCCGCCTGGACTACGACGAGGTGAAGATCGCCGGCATGGCGATGACCGAGCGCCAGGGTGGCTCGGACGTGCGCGCGAACATCACGCGCGCCGAGCCCAACGGCGACGGGACGTACGCGATCTGGGGCCACAAGTGGTTCTGCTCGTACCCACCGTGCGACATCTTCCTCGTGCTCGCGCAGGCGCCCGAGGGGCTGTCGTGCTTCCTCGTCGAGCGCGGCATGGGCATGGAGTTCCAGCGGCTGAAGGACAAGCTCGGCACGCGCTCGCTGGCGTCGTCGGAGGTCGAGTTCCACGGGATCACCGGGCGCCTGGTCGGCGAGGAGGGCCGTGGCGTCAACGCGATCATCACGATGGTCAACCACACGCGGCTGGACTGCCTGATCGGCAGCGCCGGCTCGCTGCGGTACGGGACCGTCGCGGCCGTCCACCACGCCCGGCACCGCAGCGCGTTCGGGGCGCTGCTGTCCGACCAGCCGCTGATGCGCAACGTGCTCGCCGACCTGGCGATCGAGAGCGAGGCCGCCACGGCCTCGGCGATCCGGGTCGCGTCCGCGTACGACAACGACGAGCCCGCCTTCCGCCGGTTCGCCACGGCCGTCATGAAGTACTGGGTCTGCAAGCGCGCGGCCGCCCACGCGGCCGAGGCGCTCGAGTGCCTGGGCGGCAACGGCTACGTCGAGGAATCGACGATGCCGCTGCTCTACCGCGACAGCCCGCTGGCCGGGATCTGGGAGGGCTCGGGCAACGTCGCGGCGCTCGACGTCCTGCGGGCCATGGCCAAGGAGCCCGAAGGCCTGCCGGCGTTCCTGGCCGAGGTGGAGCTCGCGAGCGGCGCCGACGCGCGGCTCGACGCCCACGTCACCGCGATCAAGGCGCAGCTGGGCGGGTTGAGCGACCCCGAGGCCGCCCAGCTCGGCGCGCGCCGCCTCGTCGAGGATCTCGCGGTCGCGCTGCAGGCCAGCCTGCTCGTGCGCCACGCCCCCACCGCGGTCGCCGACGCCTTCTGCGCCGGGCGGCTCGGAGGCGGCGGCCGGGTGTACGGGACGCTGCCGGCCGGGGTCGACACGGCCTCGATCGTGGACCGGGCCTTGGCCTCGTGACCCCGGTCGTCGACGTCGCGGTCGACGGCCGCGTCGGGCGCATCACCCTGAACCGCCCCGCGCGCGGGAACGGCCTCACGCCGCAGCTCATCGGCGAGCTCGCGGCGGCGGTGGAGCGGCTAGATCTCGATCCGGCCGTCCACGTGATGGTGCTGTCGGGGGCCGGGACGGGATTCTGCGGCGGGTACGACCTCGTCGAGTCGGCGGAGGGCATGACCGAGCCGACGGAGGGTGGCCGCCTCGGCGATGGCACCCCGCTCGACCCGATGGTGATGGCGCAGAACCACGATCCCTCGGGCACCTGGGACCCGATGGTCGACCACGCGATGATGCGCCGGAACGTCCGCGCATTCATGACGCTGTTCGAGTGCCAGACGCCCGTCGTCTGCAAGGTCCACGGCTTCTGCGTCGCGGGCGGCACGGACCTGGCGCTGTGCAGCGACCTGCTGGTCATCGCCGAGGACGCGAAGATCGGCTACCCGCCGGCCCGCGTATGGGGCTCGCCGACGACGAGCCTCTGGGCCCACCGGCTCGGTCCCCAGCGCGCGAAGCGGCTGCTGTTCACCGGCGACTGCCTGAGCGGCGCCGAGGCGCTCGAGTGGGGCCTGGCGATCGAGGCGCCGCCCGCCAATGAGCTCGACGAGCGCACGGAGAACCTCGTGCAGCGGATCGCGCGGATGCCGAAGAACCAGCTCGCGATGATGAAGCTGCTGATCAACCAGGAGCTGCACCAGCAGGGCCTGCACACGACCCAGCTGCTCGGCACGGTGTTCGACGGGATCACGCGCCACACGGCGGAGGGCTACGCGTTCCAGCAGCGCGCCGCCGAGGCCGGGTTCCGCACGGCCGTGCGCGAGCGCGACGAGCCGTTCGGCGACGCCGGCCTGTCGACCTACAAGGGCCCGCCCACCCTGTGATGCTCGAAGCCACCGCGACGACCCGAGAGCGGCTGCTGCAGGCCGCGCTCGAGCTCACCAGTGAGGGCGGCTACGCCGCGGCCTCGGTCAACGCCATCGCCGAGCGCGCGGGCGTCGCGGCCGGCACGCTCTACCGCCACTTCGCCTCCAAGGGCGAGCTGTTCGCCGACCTCTTCCGGGTGGTGTGCAGCGGCGAGGTCGAGGCGATGCGCGCGGCCGCGGACCCCGACGAGCCCGTCGTGGTCCAGGTCGAGGACGTGCTCACGACGTTCGCCGCCCGCGCGCTGCGCAGCCCGCGCCTCGCGTGGGCGCTGATCGCCGAGCCGGTCGACCCGCTGGTCGACGCCGAGCGCCTCGCCTACCGCGAGACGTACCGTGAGCTGCTGGCCACGCTGCTGCGCGACGGCGTCGAGGCCGGCGAGCTGCCCGCGCAGAACATCGACTTCACCGCCGCCGCCCTCGTGGGTGGGATCGGCGAGGCCCTGGTGGGCCCGGTCTCCCCGGTGGCGGCCGACGCGCCCAATCCGCAGGAGATCCTGCGCGAGATCAGAACGTTTGTGCGGCGCGCGGTCGGCGCGCCGGCCTCTGAGGAGAGAGCATGAGCAACGGAGTGCGCTACGCGCGGATCGGATCCGCGGCCGTCCTGACCATCGACCGCCCGGATCGCCGAAACGCGGTCGACGGTCCCACCTCGACCGCGCTGCGCGACGGCTACGACCGCTTCGTCGCCGACGTCGGCGCGCGGGTCCTGATCGTCACCGGCGGCGGCGGGACGTTCTGCGCGGGAGCGGATCTGAAGTCGATCGAGACCCTGGCGCAGCGGGTTACGACCGAGGGTGGCCCACTCGGGTTCAGTCGCCTGCAGTCACCCAAGCCGACGATCGCCGCCGTCGAGGGCTGGGCGGTCGCCGGCGGGCTCGAGCTCGCGGTGTGGTGCGACCTGCGGGTCGCCGGCGAGAGCGCGAAGTTCGGCTGCACCGAGCGCCGCTGGGGCGTCCCGCTGATCGACGGCGGCACGCAGCGCCTGCCGCGCATCATCGGCATGGGCCGGGCGATGGACATGATCCTCACCGGCCGGATCGTCGAATCCGCGGAGGCGATGACGATGGGCCTGGTCACCGAGGTCGTCCCCGACGGGACCGCGCTGGAACGCGCCCTCGCGATGGCGGAGGGCCTCGCCCAGTTCCCGCAGGAGACCATGCTCGCCGACCGCCGCGCCGCGCTGGAGGGCTACGGCCAGCCGCTGGACACCGGCCTCGCGCTGGAGTGGCGACACGGCGGAGCCGCGATGGCCGTCGGGGTCCAGGGCGCACAGCGCTTCGTCGCCGGAGAGGGCCGCGGCGGAGACGGCGCGGGCGTCTGAGCCGGCCCCAAGCGGGGTGAACGCACGTTCACCGCGAAGGGGCGGCGCGGTCGCCGATCCGGCCCGGGGCGTAGCCGCGCTTGCGCCCGGCCGCGGCCAGCCGCGGCATCAGGACCTTCTGGATCGGCGCGGGCGGCAGCGGGAACCCGAGCTCGACCATCTCGCGGTGCTGGTCGATCATCACCGCCGCCTGCAAGAGCGCGTCCCAGCTGGTGGGCATCGCGTGGCGGTTGATCCCGCCCGCCCGCGACAGCGACGCCGCGTCCTCGAGGAACTCCTGGAGTGACGACCAGGGCGACGTGCGGCAGACGAAGTGCGTGACCGCGTCGCTGCGGTTGCGGAAGGCGTGCCGCGTGCCGGGCGGGACGACGACGGTCTCCCCGGCGGGCACGTCGGTCCACGTCCGGCCGCTGAGCAGCTGGCAGGTCCCTTCGACGACCTCGAAGCGCTCCTCGATCACGGGGTGGACGTGGGGCGTGACCCCGCCGCCGGGTGAGATCCACGACTCGACGTAGACCGCGTCGCCCTCCTCCCAGAACCGCGTCTTCAGCCCGAGGACGGGATCCACGGTGAGGTCGTCGTCGGTGATCGTCTCGCTGGTCGCCATCGCGCGCTCCTGTCCGGTCTGCCGCGTAACCTAGTGAAGACTAGGTTAGCGAATGACGACAGAACTTCCACCCCCACGCAAACGCCTGTCCCGCGCCGAACGTCGCGAGGTCATCGAGCTCGCGGCCACGGACGTGTTCACCGAGCGCGGCTACCACGGCGCCGCCATGGACGAGATCGCCCGCCGCTCCGGGGTGTCCACCCCCGTCGTCTACGACCACTTCGCCTCGAAGCTCGCGCTGCACCAGCGCCTACTCGAGCGCACACGCGACCAGCTGCTCGAGATGTGGAAGAAGAACCTCGGCGGCGACGGGACGCTCGAGCAGCAGATCGCCCGCGCGTTCACCGCGTGGGCGGGCTACGTGCAGAGCCACCCCTACGCCCCGCGCATGTTCTTCCGCGAGACGACCGGGATCCCCGAGGTCCGCGAGGTCCACCGCGCCATCGCCGCGGAGGCCAACATCGCCCTCGGCGCAATCCTCGGCGGCCTGGCGCGAACAGACGCCGATCCTGTCGCGTTCGCCATGGCCGCGGAGGTGATCCGGGGCGGCCTGACGGAGCTGGCGATCTGGTGGAGCGACCATCCGGAGGTCACCGCGGAGCAGATCGTGAGCACCGCGATGAACACCGTCTGGGTCGGCTTCGAACGCGTCAGCTTGGGCGAAGGGTGGACCCCGTGACCCAGCGCACTAAGCTATGAACCTCGGGTCCGCCCGGATGGACGGACCAAAAGCAGTGCCAGCGTCCGCAGTTGTTGCCCATAAGCACCCTCCGCGTCTCGCAGCACATCATCCCCACGGAGGGAAAACAGCATGGCAACAGGAACCGTGAAGTGGTTCAGCGACGAAAAGGGCTTCGGCTTCATCACGCCCGATGACGGCGGCAAGGACCTCTTCGTCCACCACACCGCGATCAACGGCAGCGGCTTCAAGACGCTCGCCGAAGGCGCCAAGGTCTCGTACGAGGCCGGCCAGGGTCCGAAGGGCCCGAACGCCGAGAACGTCACCGCGGTCTAACCACCACGCTCAGTAGGACGCACGGGCCTGCGCATCAGCGCAGGCCCGCGCTCGTTAAGGACCGAAGTGCGACACGGCGTCGCACTCTCGGCGAGGTCCCTCTTCCCGCCGTTGCGGGGCATTACGACCTCTCGCAGCACCGATGTGTGCGTTTGCTTACAGTTGCCCCGTCCCTTGTCCAGAGGGACGCCAATCAGGGGAGAGACTGTGAGGAAGCTGTCGGCCTGCGCGTGGTCGGTCGTCCTGACCACGCTGCTAACGGGCTCGTTGGGCGTTGCCACCGCCGCGGCCGTCCCGCCGCGCGCCCAGGATCCGTTCTACTCCGGAGTCCAGCCCGCGTCGCTGGGCCCCATCGCGCCGGGCACCGTGCTCGACACCCGGATCGTCCCCTACCACATCGCGGGGCTCCAGATCCCGCTCGAAGCGGTGCAGCTCAGCTACCGCTCGACCGGTCAGCTCGGGCAGCCGACCATGAACGTCACGACCGTCGTCCGGCCGATCCTCCAGGTTCGCGACACGCGGAAGGTCATCTCCTACCAGTCCTTCTACGACTCGCTGAACCCCGATGACGAGCCCTCCTACGCCATCTCGGGAGGCAAGACCTTCGGCGGCGCCATCATGGGCGTCGAGTCCGCCCTCGTCGTGCCGTTCCTGCTGAAGGGCTACACCGTCGTGATCCCCGACATCGAGGGGCAGGACGCGAACTTCGCCGCGGGCCCGGAGTACGGCTACAACACGCTCGACTCGCTGCGCGCGGCCGTCGCCTCGCAGGCGGCAGGGATCGCCGACGACGCCCGGATCGGCCTCTTCGGCTACTCCGGCGGTGCGATCGGGACCGGATGGGCGGCGGAGCTCGCGCCGAACTACGCGCCCGACATCGACCAGCGCCTCGTGGGCGCGGCGATGGGCGGCGTGCTCGTCCGGCCCGCGACGAACCTGCACTACATCGACGGCAGCCAGACGTGGGCGGGCGTCATGGCGATGGCCGTGATCGGCGTGTCACGCTCGTTCGACATCGACCTGTCGCCCTACCTCAGCGAGTACGGCCTGCGGATCTACGACAAGCTCGAGGACGCCTCGATCGCCGAGGTGCTCGGCGCCTACCCCGGCCTGACCTGGAAGAAGATGGCCAAGCCCGAGTACGAGACGCCCGAGATGGTGCCGCTGTACGTGGGCGTCGCGAACAAGCTGATCATGGGGTCCTACGGCACGCCGACCACCCCGCTGCTCATCGGGCAGGGCGCCAAGGGCGAGCTCGAGGGGACGCAGGGCGACCAGCCCGGCATCGGCGCCGGTGACGGCGTCATGGTCACCGGCGACGTCCGCGCGGTTGCGCGCAAATGGTGCGCCAAGGGCACCACGATCGAGTACCGCCAGTTCGACGACCTCAGCCACATCCCCACCGCGGCCGCGTGGATCCCGCAGGGAATCACCTGGCTGGAACGGCGCTTCACCTCCGCTCCGGCCCCGGAGAACTGCGCGGACATCGAGCCGGGCAACTCGCTCGACCCGATTCCGGTGAAGGACCCGCCCGCGGAGCTCCCGGCCGAGCAGCCGGCCGCGCCGGCCGCCGCCGACCCCGCAGCGGCCGCGGTCACGAGCGCCGCGAGCACCACCCCGCCGCCGATCGGCACGAAGAAGCCGACCTGCGGCGGCAAGACCGCCACGATCGTCGGAACGTCGGGCAGGGACGTCATCACCGGCACCCGGCGCGCGGACGTGATCGTCGCCGGGGCCGGTGCCGACACCGTGCGCGGGGGCGGCGGTAACGACCTCATCTGCGGGGGCGACGGCAACGACACCCTGGCCGGCGACGCCGGGAAGGACAGGCTCTGGGGCGGCTTCGGGCGCGACGGCTGCGCCGGCGGCCCCGCCCGCGACCGCCTCGCCGGCTGCGAGCGCCGCAAGCCGTGAGCCCGGTGCCCGCCCGCGCTCAGCGCGGGCGGGCGGCCACGGCCTCCGCCAGCGCGTAGCGGTACTGCTGGCGGCCGAAGCGGTACGGGCCAGCGCGCAGGGCGCCGGCCTCCCCCGCCTTCATGGCGATCAGGTCGCGCCAGACGATGCCGTCCCCGGTCTGCTCGATCCGCGCCATCACGGCGCCGCAGCCGGGATCGCCGCACGCGCAGACGACGAGGACCGTCCGGTCCCCCGGGCCGGCCAGCAGGTGCGACCCCGCGCCGCCGAGGTAGTGGTCCTCGATCGCCCCCTTCCGCGTGAACTCCCACGGGCGGATGCCCGAGTACTCGCCGGGCTCACCCAGCTCGAGCAGCGACGAGCCGTCCACGTACGGGACGAGCCCCTGCTCCACCGGCTCCCCGGCCGGTTCCCAGCGAAACTGCACGATCACGGCGCCGGACCGTACAGATTTTGCTGACCATGTGTCTCGCGGTGTCCCAGGTGCGCATCGCGCTGGGCGCGGGCACACGCCCATCCGAGCCGCTCGCCGCTCAATCCCCGGCGGGTGGAAGCACGTCCCAGTCGGCATCATGCTCATCGAGCAGTGTCTCCAAGTCGGATTCGTCCATCGAATCCTCGTAGTCCTCGCGCAAGAGGTCTTCGATGAGCGTCCGAACGGCGGCGTCGAGCGTCGCTCCGTCTCGCGCAGCATCGAAGGCCCACAGCGTCGGCGCGTGAACCGACAAGGCTCCAGCGACCCTGTCAAAGCCAGACAGTTCCGCATGGGATCGCCCGAGGCGCGCGGCCGCGCCGCTCGCGGCTGCGACCCACCGCCCGACATTGCGAAGGTCTGAGTGGAGGCGAGGCGCTTCCGGGTCCGCGAAAGGGTGCATGATCGACCGCTCCGGCTGCGCGTGGACGAGTCGGTTCCGCTCTGTGAATAGCTCCTCCAGTGCTTCCAGTTCGGCCTCTCCGCTGGAGAACCACTCCTCGCCCTGGCCAAGTTTGGTCGCAAGGAAGTACTTCGAGCGGACCGGCATTCGAGACGCGGGGGCGTACTCGTCCTCCCCGAGCATGCGTATGAGGGCAACGTTGACGTACGCCTCTGCCGCAAACGCGCAGTACAGCGTCGCCGAGACCGACGGCGGCGGGAGCGGGAACGTCCGCGGAGTCGCCGCGCCTCGCGCGAGATGCAACGCAGAGGCGAGTAGATAGGCGTCAGCGTGATCGTGCCCGTACCAGACGGGTAGTGGCTTCGCCATCTCGCGAGCGTATCCCTCTTAGTGATTGGCGACTGGAGTTCCCCGATTCAGACCGCGCGACCCAGCGGGGGTGGGAGAGCGCGCCGGCCTGCTCGGGCTGAGCCTGTCCAACGATCACCGGCCGGGCGCAGGGGAAAGAACACGCCAGAGATACGGCCGCACGACTACCGGAACACCGCGGTGTCGTACTTCATCGCCGCCAACCTGAAGTCAATGCACTGTGGCAGGTGAGGGGCACAGCTCCGTGGCGTTCACGATGAATCGCTACGGCCACCGTTGCCCCACCCGGGCGACGAGGCGCACGAGCTACGGACGCCTGCATGGACCGCGAGGCCGACGCGAGGTAGTTACACGCCAGCCCGTCGCGCCGGCCGCGCCCGCCCAGGCTTAATGGTGCGGCCAGTGTTGACGCGCTTCTCGACGCTCTTGCTGTAGTCCCGCACGCTGATCTCACCCTTGATAAGCCGGATGTACTCGCGCGACGGACCGGTAGGCGTGGAGCCTGACTTTTCCTCGGCCATGTTTGCTCCCCTCAAAACGGTTCCAAGCTACCTACGGACGGTACTACTCCCCTGAGTCGGACTCGTTGTCCTTGTTCATCATTGACCAGGCAACATCGAGAACCGAGCCCAGCAGCTTGAGATACGTAGCATCGGCGTCGGTAAACGCGTTGACGTAGGTCGAAACTGCGTTGAGCACAGCGACTACATCGCCGCCGACACTGACCGGAACCGACAGAAGCGACCCGTACTCGCGACCGTCACGAGCCTTCGGATGTGCCTGGAACCGGTGATCGTCCGCGACGTCGTTGCTCCATTGCAGATCGCCCGTGGTAAACGCCAGGCCAGCGAACGAGCCGTTGATGTCCAGGCTGAAGTTCTGCTCGCTTTCGAGGCTGTGACCGGCATTGAACTGCATCCAGAATTGCTGCTGGTCCGCGGTCGGGACAAGGATCGACAGACGGATTTCCTCGCCCGGGAGCTGCGTCAGCCGGTCGCGAGCAGGTTGCAGCACCCCGCGGTCGATGAAGTCCTTGTAGCTCACGTCGGGGATGTGCCCGGCAATGGCTTTCTGCAACGTCTGAAGTACGTCGTATATGTGCGCGGCGTATGACCGATCCAACTCCACCTCCTGCTCCAGCGCAGCCAAGTAGTCGGCATCCGTACCACCGAGCAGGCGACCGATGACAAATCCAGCGCCCATCACCAAAAGGAGGAGGGCGACGAACAACCATGCGGGAAGCGTCACATCGTCATCAGTTCTGCTCGCCGCGAAAATGACGATCGCGCCGACGACGATCACCAACCAGTTGCCGAGCGCGTTCTCAATCGCGCGCGCAGGAAGCTTCTTCAACCATTCGGCCACAGTGGGTCCGATCGTAGTCCGGCTTGCGGCGCTACCCTCGACCGCGGACGGAGCAAGTCCGATGGTCGCGCCAGCATTGCCGGCATGACCGACCGGCCGAAGCATCAGCATGGCTGCCTCTTCTGTCGTCGGGTTGACGGAGGATTCCGTAGCCGCGAGCACATCTTCAGCGAGGCACTTGGAAACCATGAGTACGTCCTGCCGCCGGGCGTGGTCTGCGACCGCTGCAATAACGGTCCGCTCAGTCGCGCCGATGCGGCACTGATCAACTTCCCACCGATCACACTGCTGCGCGCTGAGCGCGGCTTGCCCACGAAGTCGGGGCAGCCCATCGTGTCCAAGTGGGGCAACGCGCACATCATGTATTCGGCACCCGGCGAACTGAACGTCTTGAACACGGGTAAGCGAGCCCTACGCGGAATGCCCACGGGCGGTGGCCCGGTTCCCCCCGACGGAGCAAAGATGGAGCTGAACACCGGGGGGCCGGTGACCACGGCGCGGGTGCGCAAGGTTGTGCAGTCGATCTGGAAGTCGGCCCTTGAGTTCGTCTATTGGGACCACGGCGCCGAGGTCGCCTTTAACGAAGCCCTGGACCCCGCTCGCACTGCTGTTCTGGACGCTGCCCCGCCAGGCTGGGCGACACTGACCAAGACGACGACGCCGCATCAGAACGTCCAGCTTCAGTACGTGCCGACCATCGTGGATGGCGAGCAAGCACTGCCGATTCGCATGGACGTGTTCGGCGTCGAGTTCCACACCGATCCCCTGCGACGTGACCACAGCAAGCTAGAGCTGACGCCGCCTTTCAGTGCGAACGTCTGGAAGTTCTAGCTCCGGCCGCGGTGCCAATCCGGTACCAACGCACACCCGAACCGACCGGTTCCCAGCGGCGCTGGGCGGCAACGCGGGGACTGACCGAATCGGCCAGTCCCCTAGTCACCGCGGGCAAATCGCCCGAAATACGGAGGGGGAGAGATTCGAACTCTCGGTACGGGGGTTACCCGCACAACGGTTTTCGAGACCGCCCCGTTCAACCACTCCGGCACCCCTCCAAGGCGCCCGGACCACCTTGGCCCGGCGGGCAGCGTCGTACGATAGCGGCAGGGTCTGGACGCTCGCATGACCTCCCGCACCGTGTTCTGGACGAATGGCCGACACGACAGGGGTCCATCGGAGGAGTACCTTCGATCAAGGCGAAGCACGGCCGGCACGGAACGCCGACCAACCGCCTCCCCCCACGGACGACCTGTGACGCTGCTCGCCACCATCCGCCTCTCCGCTCTCGCTGCGCTCGCAGCCCTGGCGGCCTCCGCTCCGCAGGCCCTCGCGGCCCCCGCGACCTGCGTCAGCGCGACCCCCGCCATCGTGAACCTCGCCGACGACCCCGCCGACGCGGAGCCCGGCGCCCCGGAGCTGACCGGCGTCCGCGCGACCGTCAACGCGGACTGCACCGTCAGCGTGCGGATGACGCTCGGCAACCGCGACGTGCTGCGCCCCGACGACGCGCTGCTGGTCTACCTCGACACCGACGGCAATCCCACCACGGGCGCCAAGAGCTTCGCCGGCGCCGACCGCGGCGTCGGCCTCGTCGCCGACGAGGACGGGCCCGGCTACCTCGCGCTGCTCGGTCGCTGGGACACCGCCGCGGACGCCATCGACTTCGAGAACGCCACCGAGCTGGACATCAGCGCCGCCGGGTCCTACGGGTTCACCGCCGGGATCGACGACCTGGGCGTGAAGGCCGGCAGCACGCTCGGCATCTCGATCGCGGCCCTCAGCGAGCCCGACGGCGAGATCGCGCTGGACTTCGCGCCGGACGACGAGGGCGGCGTCTTCCGCCTGCCCCTCGCGTTCACGACGACCGCCGACGCGCCCGGCTCGACGCCCGGGACGACGGGCACCACGCCGTCGCCCCGCGAGCAGGCCATCCGCCGGACCTGCCGCGTGCCCAAGCTCCGCGGACGGACGCCCGCCGCAGCCCGCAAGGCCCTGAAGGCCGCCGGCTGCCGCGTCGGCCGGACCCGCGGGCGCCACGGCACGGACGTCCGCAAGGGCCGCGTTGCCGGGACGCTCCCCGCCGCCGGCAAGCGCATCGCCGCGAGCCGCCCGGTCACGGTCTTGGTCTCTCGGGGCTGAGAAGCAGCCCCGCCCGGGCGGGGGACTACTTCCCCCGCCGCGCGGCGAAGAACGCCCGCAGCAGCTCCGCGCACTCCTCCTGCAGCAGCCCGCCCACGACCTCGGGCCGGTGGTTCAGGCGCGGCTCATTCAGGACATCGAGCACGCTTCCTGCCGCTCCGGCCTTCGGGTCGGTCGTGCCGTAGACGACCCGGGGCACCCGGCCCAGCACGATCGCGCCGGCGCACATCGCGCAGGGCTCGAGCGTCACGTAGAGAACAGATTCGAGTACCCGCCAGGACCCAACGGCGCGCGCCGCCTCCCGGAGCGCGAGGATCTCCGCATGGGCGGTCGGGTCCTCCCGCAGCTCACGCTCGTTGTGCCCCGCGCCGATCACCTCACCATTGCGAACCACCACCGCACCGATCGGCACGTCGTCGTGCTCCAGGGCACGCTCCGCCTCGCGGATCGCGAGCCGCATGAAGTGCTCATCGCGGGGAAAGAAGCGCGAAGCGGTCACGTCCAGGAACTTTCGCACGCCGCAGGGGTTTGCTTCAGCGTGATGTCCCGTCTGCTCCGTGCGCTCGTCCCGGTTGTCGCCCTCCTGGCGACGGCCGTGCCTGCCGCGTCGGCCGCCGACGCGCCCGCCTACCGCGACGGCGTCCCGCTCGCGCACGTCACCGCCGCGAGCCCCCGTCAGGCGCCCGCTCCGCTCACCGAGCTCGTGCCCAACGACCCCGGCCGCGGGAACGGCTGGGAGGCGCTGCAGTGGAACTTCTCGGGGCCGTACGGCGTCAACGCCAAGCAGGCGTGGGCGAACGCCGCCAACGCGGGCGGCCGCGGCGGGCGTGGCGTGGTCGTCGCCGTCCTCGACACCGGCGTCGCGTACCGGACCGCAGGGCGCTTCCGCCAGTCGCCGGACTTCTCGAACGACGACTTCGTCGCGGGCTACGACTTCGTCGACGGCGACGAGCACCCCGACGACCACAACGGCCACGGGACCCATGTCGCGTCGACCGTCGGCGAGTCCACGAACAACGGCATCGGGCTCACCGGCCTGGCCTACGGCGCGCGGATCATGCCGGTGCGGGTCCTCGACTCCCTCGGCGAAGGCGACGCGCTGACCATCGCCAAGGGCGTGCGCTTCGCGACCCGCAACGGCGCGAGCGTCATCAACCTCTCGCTGGAGTTCGCCCCGGAGATCACGTCAGGCGAGATCCCCGAACTGCTCTCGGCGATCCGCGCGGCGCGCGACGCGGGCGTGCTCGTCGTCGGCGCCTCGGGCAACGAGGGCTATCGCACCGTCGCCTGGCCCGCCCGCGCCGAGAGCGTCTTCGCCGTCGGTGCCACCACCGAGCGCGGCTGCCTGTCGGAGTTCTCCAACGAGGGGCGCGGCCTGGACATCGTCGCGCCTGGAGGCGGGCAGGACGCAAGCACGACCGGCGAGGCCAACTGCACGCCCGCCAAGGTCGGGCGACCGATCTACCAGCTCACGTTCTCGGGCTCGGTGCGGACGTTCGGCCTGCCGAACACCTACGAGGGCACGTCCATGGCGGCCCCACACGTGTCGGCGGTCGCCGCGCTCGTCATCGCCTCGAAGGTGCTGGGCGCCAAGCCCACCGTCGCCCAGCTGGAGAGCCATCTGGAGCGCACCGCGCGCGACCTGGGCACCCCGGGCCGCGACACGAAGTACGGCTCCGGCCTGCTGGATGCAGCCGCCGCCACCGCGCCTAAGAACTAGAGGCGTGCATCATGTGGTGCGGATGATCAGCACCGAGCAGGGGGCGTGATGACTGACCTTGTTGGGCACGGAGCCCAGGAGGAAGCGCTTGGCACCCGTCATGCCCTTGTTCCCCACGACGATGAGGTCCGCGCCGATCTCCTCGGCGACGTCGAGGATCGCGTCCGCCGGGTCGCCCTGGCGCGCGTAGGTGCGCACGTCGACCCCGAGCGCGCGGACGCTGTCCGCGGCCGCTTCGAGGGTCGCGTCGACATCCTCGCGCGGGTTGACCATCCACTGGAGGTCACCCGGCGCCACCTTCGACTCCTCGCGCAATCGCGCCTGCGAGATGGGCTCGTACGCACTGACCAGCTCGATGGACGCGCCCAGGGGCGCAGCCAGCTCAGCGGCCTGACGCACTGCTTCGGTGGCCGTCTCCGACCCGTCCGTACCCACGACAATCGCCTTGAACATTCACGTACCCCCGATGGCGCCCAGGAACTTCCCAGCAATGCGCGCCATCATATCCCCGAGTGATCGACCTCCATTGCCACCTCCTCCCGGGGATCGATGACGGCCCCACGGCGATGGACCAGTCCGTCGCGATGGCCCGCGCGTTCGCCGACGCAGGGGTCGAACGGGCCGTCGTCACCCCCCACGTCAGCTGGGACTACCCGCACGTGAACGCCGCCGGCATCCACGCCGCGGTCGAGGAGCTGTCCGCCGAGCTGGCCCGTGCCGAGGTCCCGCTGCAGATCCTGCCCGGCGCCGAGGTGGCGCTCTCGCGCGCGGGCGACCTTCCCGAGGAGGAGCTCGACGCGCTGACGCTGGCGGACGCCGGCTGGCTGCTGGTCGAGCCGCCGTTCACCCCGCAGATCACCGGGATCGAGGCCGTCCTGGACTCGCTGCTCCTCCGCGGCAAGCGGCTGCTCCTCGCGCACCCGGAGCGCTCCCCGGCCCTCGCAAAGGACCCCGAGCGGCTGCGCCCCTACGTCGACGCGGGGATGCTCTGCCAGATCACCGCGAGCTCGCTCAGCGGCGCCTTCGGCCGCGACGTGCAGCGCGCCGGCCGGCGGATGATCTCGTCGGGCCTCGCGCACGTCGTGTCCTCCGACGCCCACAACACCGATCGCCGGCCCCCGGGGATGCAGGAGGGCGTGGCGACGCTGCAGGATCCCGAGCTCGCCGACTGGCTCACGCGAGGCGTCCCTGCCGCGCTCATCGGCGGAACCCCGATTCCGTACCGGCCGGAACGGGAAGAAGAGTCCCGTGGCGGCCTCCTGACCCGGTTGCGCGGCCGACGACGATGACCCCCTCTCGCGCCCCCCGCATCGTGTCCGTCATGACGACGGTGGCCCATGGCGGCGCGGAGTACGCGAACGTCGACCTGCTGGACGGTCTCGCCGCCCGCGGCTGGGACACGACGCTGATCACCGACCTTCCCGACCTCGTCACCGGCACCCGGGTGAACGTGCGCGAGGCCGATCTCGGCCCGAAGCTCTCCAAGCGCAGCCTCGGCCAGGTCGCCACGGGCTTCGTGCCGTGGACGGTCCGCCTGCGCCGCGCGCTCGCCGAAGAGGCCGCGCGGGCGCCGATCGACGTCACGCTGCTGCACTTCAAGAAGGAGCAGCTGATGACGCCCTTTCTGCCCCGGTCGATCACCGGCCGGGTGCTCTGGGCCGAGTGGGGGCCGCTCCCGCTGCCGATGCGGCGTCCCGGCGCACGGCATCTCTACGCGACGGCAGCGCGGATGACCGACCACATCCTCGCCGTGTCCCGGGAGACCGCCGACTCCCTCATCGAGGTCGGCGTGCCCGAGGGACGGGTGAGCGTCCTGCCGCCGATCGTCTCGTCGGGCATCGCGTTCGACCCCGAGGCCCGCGCCCGCGTCCGCGCGCGCTGGGGCGTCACCGACGACACGTTCGTCGTCGGCTGCGTGTCCCGGCTCAGCGGGGGCAAGCGCGTCGACGTGATCATCGACGCGCTCGACCACCTCGACGGGGACGTCCGGCTCGTGATCGCCGGCGAGGGGGACAACGCCGCCGAGCTGCGAGCTCGTGCCGCGCATCTCGGCGACCGGGTGCTCTTCTTGCCCGGCGTCCGCGGCCAGGTCAGTCAGATCCTCTCGGCCTTCGACGCCCAGGTCTTCGCCCCGCAGGAGCAGGAGGGCCTGCCGCGCTCCCTGATGCTCGGGATGCTCATGGGGCTCCCGGTCCTCGCGACCGGCCCCACCGGGGCGGCCGGTCTCCTCGATCCGTCAGCCGTGGCGTCGCCGGCCCACGATCCGCGGGCCGTCGCGGCGCTGCTGGCCCGCCATCGGGCCGACCCGGCGCTGCGTCGCCGCGAGGGCGACGCGCTGCGCACGATCGCCCAGAGGCGCTTCGACCCGGCGCGCACCACCGAGCAGGCCGAGCGGGTGCTGCTCGGGCAGAACGGGGCTAGGCCCAGAGGTTGATCGCGGCGACGATGATCCCCGCGAGCACGAAGACGACGATTGCGGCCTGGGTCCAGAGCCAGAACGGAGACACACCGCGCAGGGTAGCCCGGGGCGGCTTGACCCGGTTCCCTACCGAGAAGTAGCGTCGGGGCATGCCTCTCCCCGTCCCATCGCCAGAAACCACCGCGCTCGTCACCGGAGCCTCCTCCGGCATCGGTGCCGATCTCGCCCGGGAGCTCGCCGCGCGCGGCCACGGCGTCGTCCTGGTCGCCCGCCGCCTCGACCGGCTCCAGGCGCTCGCCGAGGAGCTCACGGCCGCCCACGGGATCCGTGCCGAGGCGATCGCCTGCGACCTCGAGGATCCGAAGGCGCGCGACGCCCTCCCCGCGAAGATCGAGAAGCTCGGCCTGACGGTCGACATCCTCGTCAACAACGCCGGCTTCGGGACCTCCGGCCGCTTCGACAAGCTCGACGGCGCGCGTGAGGCGAGCATGGTCCGCCTGAACTGCGAGGCCGTCGTCGCGCTGAGCTCGGCGTACGCGCCGCAGTTCGTCGAGCGCGGGTCGGGCGCGATCCTCATCGTCGCCTCGTCGGCCGGCATGCAGCCCATCCCCAAGCAGGCGACCTACGCCGCGTCGAAGGCGTTCGCCCATACCTTCGGCGAGAGCCTGCACGCCGAGCTGAAGCCCTACGGCGTGTCGGTCACGTCGCTCTGCCCGGGCCCGGTCGCGACCGAGTTCGCCGAGACCGCCGGCCTCGAGGACATGTTCGACAGCGTCCCCGGGTTCGCGCAGGTCACGTCGCCGGAGTGCGCCGCGGCGGCGATCGAAGGACTGGCGGACAACCGCCGGGTCGTCGTCCCCGGGATCTTCACGAAGGCGATGACGCTCTCCGGGCGCCACACCCCGCGCGCGATCCTGCTGCCGACGCTGCGGCGGTTCTACCCGGCCTGAGCCAGGGCCGCGCGGACCCACCGGTCGAGCGCCGCGTCTTCGATCGGGGCGCTCGAGACCAGCAGGCGGAACCAGATCGGCGCGATGACCAGCTCGAGCACCGCGGAGCCGTCGACGTCGACCGGGAGCTCGCCGCGGGCGACCGCCCGGTCGATGATGACCCCGGTGCGTTCGCGGCGGTCCTCCCAGAATCCGTGCCGGTACTCGGCCGCGGCGTCGTCGGAGAGGGCGACCATCGACCGGAGGAACCGCGTGACCTCGGGCGCGCTCAGGGCCGTGGCGATGTCGCCCGCCATCTGGCGCAGGTCGCCCGTGACCGTCCCCGTGTCCGGAACGGTGATCATCGCGGCGGAGATCTCCTTGATCGCCGCGAGCACGAGCTCGGGCTTGTTCGCCCAGCGGCGGTAGATCGTCGTCCGGTGGACACCGGCGGCGTCCGCGATCTCCCCGATCGACAGTTCCTCGTAGCCGGACGCGAGGAGCTGCTCCATCGTCGCCTGCAGGACGGCCGACCGCACGCGGGCGCTGCGCCCACCGGGGCGGCGGCGCACATCGTCGGGAGCGGACATGGCCCCTGACGCTATCGCCGGCCACCCACGAGACATGACGACTTGCTTTCACTAACGCAGCGGGTGTAGCGTTAGTCCATGTCCCCAGCGCGCTGGATCACCGCCCTGACCATCCTCGGCCTGGCACTGCCCGCCGGGGCCGACGCCGCCGCGCCGGCCTCAGGCGTCGTCGAGCGGGTCGAGACCCCGTGGGTGTCGGCTGCGGCGACCGATGTCCCGCGCTGGACGGGGGTCACGCAGTCGTTCGTCCGTCTCCGCGCACCCCTGAGCGCCCGGTACCCGGCGCATCCCGCCGCATGCGACTGGATCACCTACCTGCGCTACCGCGCCGCCGACGGGCCCGCTGACCCGCGCCAGGCCGACGCTGTCTACGTCGGCATGCCCGGCATCTTCGGCGGGGCGTCGGACTTCGACATCATCGGCCGCAACATCGTCAGCGAGGCCCGGAGCCAGGGCAGGCACGTCGAGGTCTGGGGCATCGACCGCCGCTCGAACTGCCTCGAGGACCGCACCGGCATCGACGCCGCGAAGACCGCGAAGGACGCACGCGTCGCGCTGGACTACTACTACCGCGGCAAGGAGATCGAGGGCCGCCGCTTCGAGGACTTCCGCGGGACGCCGCCGTCGACGTTCCGCATCGACCTGCACGGCCGCGCGCAGTTCCAGCGCCAGCTCGGCGTCGAGCAGACGCTCCAGGACTACTACGCCGTGATCGCCGAGGCGTTCCCCGACCCGGCCGAGCGGCGGCAGAAGGTCGTCTGCGGCGGGCACTCGCTGGGCGGGATCCTCACCGGGCTGTTCCTGGCCTGGGACTTCGACGGCAACCGCCGCACGACCGACGACGCCGGGTACAGCCAGTGCGCCGGCTTCATCGCGCTCGACACGTTCGTCGTGAGCCGCGCGGATCGCAAGATCGTGCCCGCGCTCGGCGCACTGACCGGCCTGTCGGGCCCGCTCGAGGTCCCGGGCGATCCGTTCATCTCCCTCCCGGTGATCAACCCGGAGCTGATGGCGCTCATCACGGGCGCCGCCGGGAACGCGTACTTCGACGGGGCGCGCGAGACCACCCTCCAGCGCGAGGTCCCGCGCACACCCCGGGTCCGCGAGGCGCTGCGCATCCTCTTCAGCCGGGACCTCGCCCACTACCAGCGCGGCGGCCGGCCCGACCTCACGGATCTGCGCCTCACCAGCGAGGCGGTGTTCGGCCTGATGCTCGACGACAACGTCTTCAACGTCACGGGCATCGCGCAGATCAGCATGGGCTTTCCGGCCGGTGGCCGGCTCGTCGAGAAGAACTTCCCCCTCCCCAACGCGCTCGCGCTCCTCCCCGGGCTGCGGCCGCTCACCGGCAACCTCCTGGGCGGCGGCCGGCTCATCGTCCCCTCCGAGCCCGCCGGGCCGGGCAACACGG
Organism: Solirubrobacteraceae bacterium; assembly: GCA_016462625.1. The sequence continues at coordinate 28,983 of JAEMSV010000016.1, forward strand.
GCCCGCTCTACCGCTGGCGCACCCTCGGCGACGTCCCGACGAACCGGTACACGAACCCCGGCCGCGAGACGGCCGACCTCCGGCAGGTGGCCCGCGCGTTCTTCGAGCCCCCGGCGGACTTCGTCGAGTACTACTTCCCGACCAAGCTCGTCACGGATGTGGGTGCGGCACTCGTGGGCATCCGGGCGGGCACGCTCGGCAGGCATCTGCTGCACGACGACGCGGCCTTCCGCCTGCCCGGGCTGAACCTCCTCGCCGGTGAGGGCCCGGCGCGAGTCGCGGGAAGCATCCGGCACCCGGGCCGGAGTGTCGTACTGCCCGGCTACAAGCACCTCGACCCGCTCACCGCCGCCCCCGAGCAGGCCTCGGGCGACGCGGAGCGGGGCATGGTGGAGGCGACCGACTTCCTGGTGTCGCTGGCAGGGTGATCAGGCCGCGGCGACCGTGGCCGCGTTCGCCACGACCCGGTTGCGGCCCGTGCGCTTGGCGCCGTAGAGCGCGCGGTCCGCGGCGAGCATGATGTCCGCGTGATCGCCGCGGTCGGTGGCGGCCACGCCGATGCTGATCGTCATCGGCACGTCGTCGCCGCGCGTCTCGTCCTCGACGCGCGAGCGCAAGCGCTCGGCGATGGCCGTCGCCTCCTCCAGCCCCGTGTTCCGGAGCAGGAGCGCGAACTCCTCACCGCCGACCCGGGCGAAGACGTCGTCCGGACGGGCGCTGCCGTGCGCGATCAGCGCGAGCCGCTGGAGCGCGGTGTCGCCCTCCGCGTGGCCGAACTCGTCGTTGACCTGCTTGAAGTGGTCGATGTCGAGCGCCACGATCGCGTAGTCGCGGCCGGCGAGCTTGGCCATCTGATCCTCGAACGCGCCGCGGTTCAGCACGCCCGTGAGGGCGTCGTGGCGCGCGAGGGTCTGCAGCTGATCGACGAGGCGGTCGTTCTGGGCCCGAAGCGAGGTGACGACGGTCGCGGTCGCGAGGATGATCGAGCAGCCGATGCAGAAGATGATCATGCGGTCGGTCGGCTCGGCGACGAAGAACAGCGCCAGCGCGAAGGTGACGATCGCCCAGACGCTGTTGACGATCACGTGCCGGCGGGTCAGGTAGTACGCCGTGATCATGATCGGCCAGAGGTAGAAGCTCGGGGTCAGGAGCATCGGCCGGGTGACGCCGACCGCGACGGAGATGAACCCGATCGCGAGCATCATCACGCCGACGACCACGCCCTCCGGGGCGTTGCGCCAGACGCCCATCGTCACGCCCGTCACGCCGAAGCAGCCCGCGAGCGTGTACATCGCCGCGTGATCGGAGGGGTCGCGGTCCCGGATCAGGACCGCGAACAGGATCGCGAGGACACCGACGCCGCTCAGGGCGGCGATGGTCTTGCGCAGGCGCTCGATGTTGTCCGTGCGGGGTTCCCCCATCCACATGTCACATCGGTCTGTGACCCGGCGGGCGGCAGCCGGGTGGACGGGTTGCCTACCCGGTATCCCCAGAACCCCGCGCCGCCCGCGCGGGCCCGTAGGCCTCCGCGACCGTCCGCCGGGCTATCGCGGGCCAGGCGAACTCACGCTCGGCCAGCTCGGCGCCCGCGGCGCCACGGCGGGCGGATTCGGCGTGACCGGCCGCCACGACGGCCCGGAGCGTCGCCGCAAGGGCCCCGGCGTCCGTCCCCGTGCAGATCCAGCCGGTCTCGCCGTCCTTCACCACTTCCGGCAGTCCGCCGACCGGGAAGACGACCGGCGCGCGGGCGAAGCCGTAGGCCAGCAGGAGGACCCCACTCGCGCTGGCGCGCCTGTAAGGGAGGGCCGCGACGTCCGCCGCGGCGAAGAAGCCCGCAGCCGTCTCCATCGAGTGGAAGCCCTCGCGGACCACGACCCGCCCCGCGAGCCGCTCGTCGACGAGCAGCGGCGCGACCGCCTCGAGCGCGCCCTTGTCCTCTCCTGCCAGGACGACGTGGAGTTCGGGGACCTCCGCGGCCGCCTGGAGCAGCAGATCGATGCCCTTGTCCTCGCGCAGCTGCCCGAACAGGAGCGCGACCGTCGCGCCGGCGGGCAGGCCGAGCTCCGCGCGCGCCTCGTCGCGATCCGGCGCCCCGCCGGTTCGGGCCAGGCCGCCGTACTCGCCATGCGGGATCACGACAGCCTTCGCGCGCACCTCCGGGGTGAGGTTCGGCAGGTCCGCGCGCGCATGGACGATGACGACGTCCGCGCGCCGCTCGGCCCATTCCTTGAAGCGGACCCGCATCCCGCCCGCGCGGTCGAACGTGTTGTGCGGGGTGTGCACGATCGCCGCGCCGGCGAGGTGCCAGATCCAGTGCTGGAACGCCGCCAGCGGCGGCCATTCGGCGCCGTGGGTGTGGACGAGGCCGAAGCGGCGGGCCCGCGGCGTGAGCGCGACGATGACGGCCGCGTGCCCGAGGCCGTTGAAGATGCGGCCGGCACCGATGCGCCGGAGGAGCCGGGAGACCCGCCCGTGGTCGCGCAGGTAGGGGAACATCGCGCGCGTGTCGACGCCGGGGAGCGGCGGGTGGGGATGGTCGCGGGCCGTCGCCAGCTGGACCTCCCAGCCCTCCGCCGCGATGGCCACGGCGAGCCGGGCTCCGTAGTCGCCCACGCCGCCGAAGCCGCCCTCTTCGACCATCAAGACCCGGTTGCTCTCCATTCCGGGCCGATCCTACGCTGCGCCCCGCCGGTCGACCCGTCAACATTGCGGCCGTGTCGAGACGTGCAGTCATCCTGGCCGGCGGCCTCGGCACCCGGCTGCGCCCGTACACCGTGGTGCTCCCGAAGCCGCTGATGCCGGTCGGCGACCGCCCGGTCCTCGACATCGTGATCCGCCAGCTGAAGCGCTCGGAGTTCGACCAGGTCACGATCGCCACCGGCTACCTCGCCGAGCTGATCGAGGCGTTCTTCCGCGACGGCGGCGACTACGACATCCCGATCGACTACTACCGCGAGCACGAGCCGCTGGGCACCGTTGGCGCCCTGGGCGTCATCGACGGCCTCGACGAGGACTTCCTCGTCATGAACGGCGACATCCTCACCGACATCGACTACGCCCAGATCCTGTCCGACCACGGGAAGAGCGACGCGATCGCGACGATCGCCACCCGCAGCACCAAGGTCCAGGTCTCGCTCGGCGTCCTGGACTTCGCCGACGACGACGACCCGACGCTGCTGACGAACTACTTCGAGAAGCCGAACATCGAGTACGAGTCCTCGATGGGCGTCTACTGCTTCGACCCGCGGGTCCGCGACTTCATCGAGCCCGGCGAGCGGATCGACTTCCCCGACCTCATGCTGCGCCTCATGCACGAGGGCGAGAAGGTCCGCGCGTGGCGCTCGAACGACTTCTGGCTGGATATCGGGCGCCCCGAGGACTACGAGCAGGCCCAGGACGACATCGAGGCGCTGCGGGACCGGCTCATCCCCGAGTAGTGGTGACCGCCCACCGCGACATCGTCTGCGTCGGCTTCAACGACTGGGAGACGGAGCTGTGGACCAACCAGCACCACCTCATGGCGCGGCTGGCCGCCGGCGGGGACCAGGTGCTGTTCATCGAGTCGCTCGGCCTGCGCAAGCCGACCGTGGCCGCTCGGGACGTCTCGCGGATGGCCCGCCGCCTCGTGCGCGGCCTGAAGCCGCCCCGTGAGCGCGACGGCGTCCACGTCCTCTCCCCGCTCGTGATCCCGCTGCACGGCAACGCGGCGGTGCGGAAGGTCAACGCGCGGGTGCTTCCCGCCCTGGTGGGGCGTGCGGCCCGCAAGCGCGGCATGCAACGGCCGATCCTGTGGGGCTACGTGCCCCAGGCCGAGGTGCTCCTGGACACGCTCGACCCGGCGATCGTCGTCTACCACTGCGTCGACGACATCGTCGCCCAGAAGGGGATCGACACCGCCTCATTCCAGGCCGCCGAGCAGCGCTTCGCCCGCCGCGCGGACCTCGTGCTCGCCAGTGCGCCCAAGCTCGCCGAGCGCATGCGGACGCTCAACGACAACGTCCTGTACGCCCCGAACGTGGCCGACACGGGCGCGTTCGCCACCGCGCTGAATGAGGACCCGCCCACCCCGGTCGATCCCGCGCTGGCGGCGCTGCCGGGCCCGCGGATCGTGTTCACCGGGGCGATCGTCGAGAAGAAGCTCGACTTCCCGCTGCTCGTCGCGATCGCCCGGGCACGTCCCGAATGGAGCATCGCACTGGTCGGACCGGTCGGTCTGGGAGAGCCGGAAACGGACGTTTCCGCGCTCGAACGCGAGCCGAACATCCACCTGCTCGGCCCACGCCGGTACGCCGAGCTCCCTGCCGTCCTGCGCGGCGCCGACGCCACGATGATCCCGTACCGGGGCAGCGAGCTGACGGCGAGCATCTTCCCCATGAAGGTCTACGAGTACCTGGCGGCGGGCCGGCCGGTGGTGGCGACGCCGCTGCCGGCGATCGCCGAGGTGCAGGGGATCGCCGTCGCGGAGGGCGCTGACGCCTTCGTCGCGGCGCTCGATCGGGCGCTGGCCGAGGACACGCCGGAGCAGCGCGTCGCCCGGTCGGCGGCCGCCGCTGCGAACTCGTGGGACGCGCGCCTCGAGGAGATCGGGGCGGCGCTGGAACGGCTGGAGCGATGAGCGAGCGCACGGTCGTCGCCACCCCGTACGCGCCCACGGGCGCGACGGGCGGGTCGCGCCGCGTGCTCTCCCTGCTCGCCGCGCTGGATCGGCTCGGCCCCGTGACGCTCGTCTACGTCCCGTTCGAGGGCGAGGAGCCGAGCCAGGAGCTGGAGCGCCTGGAGAACCTCGACCTCCGCGCCGTGCGGCCCTCCCGTGGCTTCCGCCGCCTGCGGACCTACGCCGACGCCCGCCGCGCCGGGGCCCCCGACAGCTTCGCCCGCGGGGCATCGTCCGAGCTGGCCGACGAGGCGGTCGCCGCCGCCGGCTCCGAGGGCCGGATCGTCGCCGACGGGCTCAGCGCCGCCGCCTCGTTGATCGGCGTGATGCGCCGGCGGCCCGTCGTCTACTGCGCCCAGAACCTCGAGTCGGGCTTCCGCCACGAGCTCGAGGGCGCGGACGGGGCCGCGGGACTCGAGCGGTTCGAGACCCTGCTGCTCCGCCTGGCGTCCCAGAGCTGGGTGCCGTCGCCGCGCGAGGTGACGCTTGCGCACGAGCTCGTCGCGGAGGCGGACGTCCGGCACATCCCGAACGTCGTCGACGTCGCCACGATCACGGTCGTCTCCCCTCGCCGCGGCGAGCGCCGCCTGCTCTTCGCCGCCGACCACACCTACCCGCCCAACCGCGACGCACTCGGCTGGCTCGTCGGCGAGATCATGCCGGCGGTCTGGGCGCGCGCCCCGGAGTCGAAGCTGACGCTGACCGGCCGCGGGCTGCCCGTCGGCATCGCCGGCCACGACCCCCGGATCGAAGCGCTGGGGTTCGTCGACGATCTCCCCGCGGTCTATGCGTCCTCGGACGTCGTGCTGGTGCCGCTGCGCCAGGGTGGCGGATCCCCGCTGAAGCTGATCGAGGCGCTCGCGTGCGCCCTGCCGGTGGTCGCGACGCCCAAGGCCGCAGCCGGGCTGGAACTCGCTGCAGGGGAGCACTATTTCGAGGGCGAGGACGCCACTGGACTGGCCGACGCGGTGGTGGCGGCGCTCGGTCCGGAAGGCGACCTCGTAGGGTCTTCGGGCCGCACCATCGCCGAGCAGCGCTACTCCGTGGAGGCCCTGACCGAGCTGGTTCGTCAGACTTCCCTGTCTAAACCATGAAGATCGTCTCGGTCATGACCACCCAGTCTCGCGGCGGCGCAGAGTTCGCCGCCATCGAGATGCTCGACGCCCTCGTCGACCGCGGTCACGAGCCGGTCATGCTCACCGACCAGCCCGAGATGGCCCGCGACCGTCGCGTCCCCGTCCGCCACGTCGAGATCGGGCCCAAGCTCTCGACCACCAGCTGGCGCGACCTGATGCTGAAGTGGCCGCGCCTCGTGCGCGACCTGCGCAAGGCGCTCGAGGCCGAGTGGCCCTACGACGTGCTGCTCGTGCACTACAAGAAGGAGCAGCTGCTCGCGGCCGCGCTCCCCAAGCGCCTGCGGGCCACGCTCGTCTGGTGCGAATGGGGCCCGATCCCGTTCCCGCTGCGCAAGGGCGCACCCCGGCAGGCGTACCTGGGCGCCGCGCGCGCCGCGGACCTCATCCTCGCGATCTCCCAGGGGACGAACGACAACGTCGTCGACGTCGGCGTCGCGCCGTGGAAGGTCGTGACGGTCCCGAACGTCCTGCGGACCGACGAGATCGACTTCAGCGCGGCCGGCCGGACACGCGTCCGTGACGATCTGAGGATCCCCAGGGACGCGTTCGTCGTGGGCTGCATCAGCCGGTTCCACCCGAAGAAGCGCAACGACGTGGTCGTCGAGGCGGTCAAGCTGCTCGACGACGAGCGCGTGCACCTCGTCATGGCCGGCGACGGCGAGACCGAGGCCTCCCTGCGCGAGATCGGGGCGCCGCTCGGCGACCGTCTCCACATGGTCCCGACGCCCGGCGGCAACGTCGGCGACGTGCTCTCCGCCTTCGACGTCTCGGTCTTCTGCCCGAGCCCCACCGAGGGGCAGCCGCGCGCGACGATCCTCGCCATGCTGGCGCGCCGTCCCGCCCTCGCGACCGGCCCCGAGGGCGTCGCCGACATGATCTCCCCGGAGGTCGGCGGCATCGCCTCCCCCGAGAACGACCCGACCGCCCTCGCCGCGCTGCTGCAGCGCTACCTGGACGACCCGGCGCTCGTCGTCAGCCAGGGCGAGACCGGCCGGATGCTGGCCGAGCGCACGTACGCTGCGCCCGTGGTCGCCGAGCTGCTGGAACGCCTGTTCCGGCAGGCAGAAGCCCACGCCGCGCGCCGGCGCAGCTGACTCTGCGAGGATCCCGCCCGATGCTGGACTGGAGCGACGGCGACTACGCCATCACCGCCGCCGCCCTCGCCCCCGCGACCGAGCGCGTGCTCGACGTCGCGGGCGTGACGGCAGGGGACCGTCTCCTCGACGTGGCCTGCGGCACCGGGAACGCCGCCCTCGCGGCCGTCCGCCGCGGCGCCACCGCCACGGGCGTGGATGCCGCGATCGGCCTGCTCGAGCTCGCCCGCGGCCGGGCGTCGCTCGAGGGCGTCGACGCGGAGTTCCTCGGCGGGGACTTCCACGCGCTTCCGGTGGCCGAGGCGACCTTCGACGTCGCCGTCAGCGTCTTCGGCGTGATCTTCGCCGGCGATCCCGCGGCCGCGATCGGCGAGATGCTGCGCGCCACGCGCCCCGACGGCGTGATCGCCTTCTCCTCCTGGCTGAACGGCGGCGCGGTCGACGCCGCGGGCGGCATCCTGCGGGACGCGATCAACGAGCACCTTCCCGTGCCCGAGAGCAGCGTCCGCCCGGGCCACTGGCAGGACGAGGAGTGGATCCACGCGCTCCTGGCCGAGCAGGGCGCGAGGGAGATCACCCTCGCCCACGACGAGATCCAGTTCACCGCCGTCTCCCCGGAGGCGTGGTTCGCCGACCAGGAGGAGCACCACCCCGTCTGGCGCTTCGGCGCCCGGACCCTGTTCGACTCGGTCTGGGACGACGTGCGCCGCCGCTCCCTCGACGTGCTGCACGAGCACAACGAGGACCCCGAGGCGTTCCGCGGGACGAGCCGGTACGTGATCGCGCGGGCGCTGCGATAGCGCGGGACTCCCGCTAACCCAGCGCCGCCCGCACCCGCTCGACCACGAAGTCGACCTGCTCGATCGTCGTCGTCGACGACAGCGGCAGGGCGAGGTGCCGGCCCGCGGCCTCCTCGGTCACCGGCCGGCGGCCGTGGGACTCGTACTCCGTGAACTCGGTCAGCGACGGGTACCACGTCGTCTGGATCCCGTCGGCCTGCAGCCGATCGCGGACGGCATCGCGCGTGCCGCGGTCGGGGAAGAGGACGAGGCAGGCGAAGTGCGACGCGCGCTCGACGTCCTCGTCGGTCCACGGGAACTCCACCTGCGGCACGCCGGCCAGCCGCTCGCGGTACGCGCGGACGGTGGCCCGCCGGGAGGCGAGGTCGGCGGTCAGACGGGGCAGCCGCGACAGGCCGAGCGCGGCGCGCGGCTCGTCCAGGCGGTAGTTGAAGCCGATGTCGACGATGTCGTAGCTCTCGGCGTGGCCGCGGTGCCGGTCCCAGGTCACCGAGGTCATCGCGTGCGAGCGCAGGGAGCGGACCTTGGCGGCGAGCGCCTCGTCGCGGGTCGTCACCATGCCGCCCTCGCCGACGCACAGCTGCTTCTTCGAGAAGAAGGAGAAGCACCCGGCGTCACCAGCCAGGCCGACCTGCAGACCATCCGCGCACCGCGCACCGACCGCCTGCGCGCAGTCCTCGATGAGCACCAGCCCGTGGTCGGCGCACAGGCCGCGCAGGGCGACCATGTCGGCCGCGTAGCCGGCGAAGTGCACGGCGACGACCGCCTTCGTCCGGGGTGAGATCCGCGACGCGACGTCAAGCACGTCCAGGGTCGGCTCCAGCGGGGAGCGCACGTCGGCGAGCATGACCTCGGCGCCGCAGTACCGGGGCGCCGCGGCGGTCGCGACGAACGTGAACGCGGGCACGATGACCTCGTCGCCCGGGCCGACACCGGCCGCCAGCAGCGCCAGGTGCAGCGCGGCGGTCCCGGAGCCGACGGCGACGCTGTGGTCAGCCCCGACCCAGTCCCCGAACGCGGCCTCGAACGCCTGCGTGCGCGGCCCCATGGTCAGCCAGCCCTCCTGCAGGCAATCCAGCACCGCCTGCACGTCCTCCTCGTGCATGTCGATGTCCGTGAGCGGGATGGAGAAGGGCGTGCTCATGCGGCAGCCTCGAGTTCAGTCCGGAGAGCGCCAACCACGCGGTCCTGCTGCTCGTGGGTCAGGTGCGGGAACAGCGGGATCGTGACCTCGCAGCGGGCGATGCGCTCGGTGCGGGGCAGCGACGTGGGTGGGTGGGTTCCAAATCTATTGCGGTATGCCGTGAACTCGTGGGTCGCGGGATAGAAGACGCTGGTCTGGACGCCGTGCTGCTCGCGCAGGGCGATCCGCAGCGGGTCGCGGCGCTCGGCGTCGTCGATCGTCAGCGGCATGACGTAGCACGACGAATCGCCCACGCTCGCGTCGGTGAACGGGACCGACAGCCCCGGCACCTCCGCCAGCAGCGACCGGTAGCGGCGCGTGAGGTCGCGGCGGGCCTCGATGTCCTCCTCCAGGCGCCGCAGCCGCGAGAGGCCGAGCGCGCTGCGCGGTTCGTCGATCCGGTAGTTGAAGCCCAGGCCGATCACGTCGTACGTCGTCGTGCGGCCTGTATGCCGGTCCCAGGTGCCGCTGGTCATCCCGTGCGAGCGCAGGGAGCGGGCCAGCGCCGCGATCCGATCGTCGTCGGTGCAGAGCAGCCCGCCCTCACCGACGGACAGGATCTTGTTGCTGAAGAGGCTGAAGCAGCCCGAGTCGCCCCATGTGCCGAGCTTGCGGCCGCGCAGCGTGGCGCTCGGCGCGTGCGCGACGTCCTCGACCAGCGCGAGCCCGTGCTCGTCGCAGATCTCCCGCAGCGCGTCGACCGGCGCCGGGTACCCGGCGAAGTGCACGGCGGCGACCGCCTTCGTCCGTGGCGTGATCTTCTCGCGGACGGACTCGGGGTCGATCGACAGGTCGTGGTCCCCGATGACATCGGCGAAGACCGGCGTGCCGCCGCAGTAGATGACCGCGGTGCCGGTGGCCGCGAACGTGAGGGCGGGGACGATCACCTCGTCCCCCGGGCCGACCCCGGCGGCGAGGTAGGCGAGATGCAGCGCGGCCGTGCACGAGTTCACGGCCACCGCGTGCTTGCAGTCCAGGTGACGCGCGAACGCCTCCTCGAACTCCTGCGTCCTCGGGCCCATGGTCAGCCAGCCCGAGCGCAGGACCTCCGCGACCGCGTCGAGATCCTCCTGTTCGAGCGCGAGGTCGAACAGGGGGATCATGGCCGGTGGGCCCACGGTTTCCTCAGCTGATGTTTCGGAACTTGCCATCGAACGGATCGCCGAAGGCCCCCGCGTCCAGGCCGGCGATGACCTCGCCGATCCCGTCCGGGACGGTCATGGTCGTCTCGAAGCCCAGCACGGAGCGGATCTTCTCGAATCCGACCTTGTAGTCGCGCGGGTCCTCGTTCTTCGAGACGAACGAGACCTTGCCGCGACCGACCTGGCGGTCGATCTCCTGCACGAGGTCGGCCTTGCGGTAGTTCTGGCCCGGCCGGCCGACGTTGAAGACCTCGCGGCCGACCACCGCCACGTCGGCGTCGAGCGCGGTGCGCACCGCGCGGCCCGCGTCGCGGACGTGCACGTAGGGGCGCCAGAACTGCTCACCGAAGACCTCGAGCTCGCGGTCGGCCCACAGGTCGCGGGTGAACTCGTTGACGGTGAGGTCGAAGCGCATGCGGGGCGCCACGCCGTAGATCGTCGCGAAGCGCAGGCACGTCGGGATGACCGAGCCGATGTCGCCCTCGAGCAGCAGCTTCTCCATGCCGACCTTCTGCTCGGCGTACAGCGAGACCGGGGCGAGCTCGCCGTCCTCGGTGATCGGCACCGTCGGGTCGGCCATGCGCCCGTAGTTCGAGCACGTCGAAGCGAAGACGAAGCGGCCGACGTTGTGGGCCTTTGCCGTCTCGAGCAGCGCGTGCGTGCCGTTGATGTTCACGTCGTTGGAGAGCTCCGGGTCCCGCGCGCAGGCGGGATCGCCGACGATCGCGGCGAGGTGCACGACCGCGTCGGCGCCGCTGAGCGCGCGCTCACGGACCGCCTCGTCGCGGATGTCGCCCTGGACGAGCTCCACACCCTTGGCCACCAGACCCGCGGCGATGTCGTCCTGGCCGTGCAGCAGCACGTCGAGCGCGCGGACCTTCCGCCCGCTGCTCAAAAGCTCCTCGCACAGCGGCGCGCCGATGTACCCGGCGCCGCCTGTGACCGTCACCGTCTGGGTCATGCGTCTCCTGTCGCAGTCAATTCGTCGTCCCTCTTCATCGGACGGGCGGTCGGGTCCTGCAACAGCAGGCTCCCAAACCGCTCGTGGAAGACCTCCGGCGCGAACTCGAGCGCGTGCGCACGCAGGGCCGCGTCGTCGAGGGACAACCCTTCGAAGCGCTCGATCGCCGCCGCGAGACCGGCCGCCGACGGGTCGTCGTACAGCACGCCCGTCACGCCGTCGCGCACCGAGTCGCGCGCTCCCCCTTCACCGTAGGCGATGACCGGCATCCCGGCCGCCTGTGCCTCCACGGGGACGATCCCGAAGTCCTCCACGCCGGGGAACAGCAGCGCCCGGCAGGTCGCCATCAGCTCGTCGGCCTCGGCGTCGCTGACGCGGCCCCGCAGCTCGATGCGCGGGTCGTCGCCCGCCGCGGCCCGGACGGTCTCCATGAAGCGCCCGTCGCCGGCGACGACCAGCGGCCGCCCGAGGGCCCGGCAGGCCTCCACGGCTGCGTCGGGGCGCTTGTACGGGACGAGGCGGCCGAAGACGAGGTACGGCGCGTCTTCGCCAACCCGGCGCTCGCGGTCGAGGAACCGCGCGACGTCGACGGGCGGGTGCACGACGCTCGCGTCGCGGTGCCACCACTCCCGCACGCGGCCCGCCACGAACGCCGAGTTCGCCGCAATGGCGGTCGGCCCGCTCGCCCCGCGCAGGTCGACCCGGCGCAGGTAGGCGGTCAGCGGCTTGACGATCGCGCGGGCGACCGGTCCGAGATCCTCCTGCAGCAGGAACTCCGGGTCCCAGGCGTAGCGCATGGGCGTGTGGCAGTAGCAGACGTGCGGAACGCCCGGCGGGGTCCTGACGTTCTTCGCGCACGCGTGGCTGGAGGAGACGATGAGGTCGAAGCCGCTCAGGTCGAAGCGGCGGAACGCCGTGTCCATCAGCGGCAGCAGCTTCGGGTACTGCTTCACGGCACCCGGGATCTTCTGGATGAACGACGGGTGCACCGGCCGCTCGGTCACCAGCGGGCCGAACGGCGCCGGGTCGTAGACGCTGCAGAAGACCTCGGCGTGCGGGACGAGCTCGAGGATCGCCTCGGTGACCTTCTCCGAGCCGCCCGGGACCGTCAGCCACTCATGGACGACGGCGACGCGCGGGAACCGCTCGCGCAGCTCCTCGACGAGCGCGTCCACTTATTCCGCGGAGCGGAGGACCGCGAGGAAGGTCCGGGCCAGGATCTTCCAATCGAGCGCCAAGGACCAGTGCTCGATGTAGAAGTTGTCCAGCTCGACGCGGTCGGCGAGCGACGTCTGGCCGCGCAGGCCGTGGACCTGGGCCCACCCCGTCATGCCGGACTTCACCCGGTGGCGGTCCTCGTAGCGGCGCAGATCGGCGCTGAACAGCTCCACGAACTCGGGGCGCTCCGGCCGCGGGCCGACGAGGCTCATCTCGCCCTTCAGGACGTTCAGCAGCTGCGGAAGCTCGTCGAGCGACGTGCGGCGCAGAAGCCTGCCCGCGCGCGTGCGGCGGTCGGTCCCCTCGACGCCACCCGGCGCCGCGCCCACACCCGGAGCGAATCCGCGGGGAGCGACCCCGTCGTCGGTCATCGTCCGGAACTTCAGGAGGTCGAAGCTGCGGCCGTCACGGCCGACCCGGCGCTGGCGGAAGAGCACCGACCCCGGCGAGCTCAGTTTCACCGAGAGCGCGATCGCCGCGAGGGCGGGCAGCAGGGCGAACAGCAGCAGGGCCGCGAGCAGCCGGTCGAGGGTGTGCTTGACCGTGAACTGCCAGCCCCGCGGGTTCGTCCGGCGCAGCCCGAGCAGCGGGAGGCCGCCGAGCGGGTCGTAGATGACGCGGTCGTTCATCGACTCGAACATGCGCGGCACCAGGGAGACCTCGAGCCCGAGCGCCTCCGCGTGGCGGATCGTCGGCAGCAGGTCCTGGTCCGGTGCGTGGGAGAAGGCGAGCAGCACGTTGCGCGCGCCCGTCTGCTCCGCCGCGGCGGCCAGGTCGGCGGGGCCGCCGAGCACCGGCGCCAGGCGATCGCCGACCGCGGTCTCCGAAGGTGGATCGTCGTCGAGGAAGCCCACCGGCAGCAGCCCGTACTCCGGAGCGGCGACCAGGCGGCGGGCCATCTGCGCACCGACCGCGCCGGCGCCGACGATGAGCGTCGGCCGCGCCGACAGGCCGCGAGTGCGGGCCCAGCGCTCCAGCAGCGAGACCGACGCGCGGCCGGCGAACACGAGGGCCAGCGCGATGGCGTACGCACGCACCATGACGCCGGCCTCGAGGGTGCCGTCGCGCAGCACGTCGAGCACCACGACGCCCATGGCGGCGAACGAGATCGCCCCGGCGACGGGGCCAATCGAGTCGAGGAAGAGGGTGCGCAGGCGCCGGTCGTACGTATGCCGCAGCGCGAGGGCCGCGATCGCGAGCGGGCAGAAGAGCAGCAGCGGCAGCGTGTCCGACCCGACCGAGAGGCCGCTCCACGCCATCGTGACGGCGGTCGCCATCAGCAGAGCGAGGACGTCCAGCCCGACCCGCAGCATCTGGATGCCGCTGCCCTCGACGAAGGTCCCGAGACGGGTGCCGGGGACGGCGACCATCTCCCCGACCGGAGCGGTGCGGGAGATGCGTCGGGGAAGGGCCGCGGCAGCGCCAGCGACCCGTGTGGTCAGCTTTGTTTCGGACAAGGCATCTGGCCAGTCACGCGGGCTGGGGGGCCGGACTCGCAACGTGGGGATCACCAGAACTGGATTCGGCACTTGAAGGTACCGGGTGGACGGGCAATTCGTTACACAAGGAGCGTCCCCTGCAAACCCGGTGTACCCACTCAGCCAGTTCCGACCGCGCGAGAACGCGCCAGGATTTCCGTGTTGATCTGCGCGACGTCCAGGGTCTCACCCCGTTCGGCCGCGCGCAGGGCCTCGATCGCGATGGTGTCGCGGCGGTCCAGCTCGACCGCGCGGCGCAGCAGGGCGACCGCCCGCGCGTGGTCCCTGCGCTGCCCGGCGATGGCCCCGCGCTCGAGCGTCGCGTAGGCCGAATCGGGGTTGCGCGCGAGGGCCGCGGCGAAGTACCGGTCCGCGATCCCGACCGTGCCGCGGCGCAGCGCGATGGTGCCGCCGGTCAGGTACGGCGCGGCGCTCAGCGGGTCGAGCCGCGCGGCCCGGTCGACCCGGTCGTAGGCCCCCTGCGGGTCCTGCGGCCAGATGCGGCCGGCGTCGCCCAGCTCGCGGTCGGCGAGCCACGGCGGCGCGACGACGAACGCCAGAGCGGCCGCGCCGGCGACCGCGCCCACCGCTACCGCGGCGTGCACGCCGCGGCCCGAGGGGGCGACGCCGGCCCGGGGTACGAGGGAGAGCATGAGCCCGAGCATCGCGAACGCCGGGAGCGCCACCGGTGGGTACTCCCAGAACCAGTCCCCCGCCCCATGGGCGAGGAACTGCACGGCCACGAACAGCGCCCCGCCGGCCACGGCGACGCCGAGCGCATCCGGCGCGCGGAGCGCCCGCCACGCCGCCCAGCCCGCCGCGACGAGCCAGGCGACCGCGATCAGGCCGCCCACGATGCCGAGCTGCGCGAGCGTGCCGAGCGGCCACGAGTGCGCGAACCGCGGCGACTCATCCGACCGGCCCCGGCGGAGATAGGCGCCCTGGTAGTTGTCGGCGCCGACGCCGTGCACCGGCTCGTCGGCGAACGTGTCCACCGCTGCGCGGTAGAAGTCGTAGCGGTTGGACCCGAGCTCGGCCAGTCGGCTCTCCCCCGCCGCCCGCGCGCCGTAGCTGCTGCGGAAGCCGTCCCACGCGGCGTCGACGCGCTCGACCGGGTTCCCCACGACGACCAGTACGGCCAGCGCCCCGAGGACGGCGCCGGCCACCGCCGCCCGGCCCCAGGCCCGCTGGGCCCGCGCCGCCGTGTCGTCGCCCAGCCACGCGCCCGTCCGGGCGCGCCGGCCCAGCACCACGCCGCAGGCGACGGCGATCGCAACGGCGGCCGACGCGATCAGCACCCCGGTCAGCGCGTCGTCGACCGCCTGCTCGGCGCCCGCCCCGGCGCGCAGCGCGGGTCCCACGTCGAGCACCGCAGGGACCGTCGCGAGGAGCCCGATCCCCACCGGGACCAGCAGCGCGGCGTGGCGCAGCCGGCCCGGGACGATCGCCAGGAAGAGGAGGAGGACCGCCGGCGTGGCCAGGATCGCGCCCCGGCTGAGGCTGAGCAGCGAGAGGTCGACGAGCAGCACCACGCCGCCGGCGAACAGCGCGCGCAGCGCGACCGGCAGCCGGTCGCTTCCGGCCAGCGCGAGACACGGCCACACCGCCATCAGCCACATCGCGGCGGCGGCGTTCGTGTAGCCGGCGGGCTCGAGCAGGCGATCGTTGGAGAACCAGTCGCCCAGATCACCGGCGCCGAGCACCCGGACCGCCACGGAGACCGCGAGCACCACGATCCCACCCGTCCACAGACCGAGCAGGAGCGCAGCCGACCCGGGGCGCTGCGCCCACAGCCCGAACAGCACCACGGCGAGCAGGTACACGAGCGTGCGGTTCGCGCCGTCCCAGGCCGAGCCCGCGTCGGCGGCCCAGAGGATCGATGCGTACGACCAGGCGCACAGCGCGGCAAGCGCGCCCAGGGTCGCGAGGACCGGCGCGGGCACCCGCCCGATCTGGTCGCCGAGGGTGACCGCCGTCACCGCGAGCAGCGCCAGCAGTCCGAGCGCGATCGGCGTCCACTCGTCCAGACCAACGCCGTCGCCGGTCGCCGCGACAAGCAGCAGCCCGGCGACGCCGACCAGCCCGGCGGGGGTCATCTACTCCTGGAGCTTCTTGTTGATCGCGTCGATCGCCTGGTTGATCTGCGTGCCGGCCTCATTGCTCGCCGCGCGCATGTCGTTCAGGACGTCGACCCGCTCCTGCGCCGAGGCGGAATCCAGGTCCTTGCGGGCCTTCCCGATCTTGTCGCTGTAGTCCGTGAGGACGTCGATCAGCTGCTGGTGCTCGGCCTCGACCTGCTCAGGCGGCGTGATGGCCTCGAGGTCCTTGATGACCCCCTGCACCGCCTCCTGGTACGCGTCGATCGTCTTCAGGTCGGCGCTGTCGGAGGTCGTCTTCGTGGCTGCGGCGTTGGCCGCGGCGACCTCGCTGTCCAGCTTCTTCTGCGCGTCGTTGACCTGGTCGACGTACGTGTTCTTCTCTTCGGTGTCGCTCCCGCAGCCCGTGGCGAGCAGCGCGGTCGCTGCGAATACCACGAGGAGGACGCGGATCAGCTTGGGCACGAGGTCCACTCTCCGTTCAGGGGGCGCGGGCACCCTACCGCGCGCTGATGCGGACGGTCGTCGAGGCGACCGTGCGCCCCCCCGCCCGTGCGCGCACCTGGACCCGCGCCGCGCTCCTGGGCACGGCGGCCCCGAGCGCGGCGGAGAACCGCCAGGTGCCCCCGGATCGCGTCAGCTTCGCCGTCGTCCACACGGGCTTCGTGCAGGACGTGGCCGTGCCGTAACGGCGTTTGCTCACCGACCACCAGCGGCAGCGCGTGCCCGCGGGCTTCGCGAGGGCGACCTGGACCGTCGGACGGGCGGCCTGCCCCGTCAGCGTGCCCGTGAGGCTCCTGGCCGTGCGTGCGGTGCGCCACGGCTTCGTCAGGGTCAGCCGCGGCTTGGCAGCGGGCGGCGTCGTCGTGCCGCCGCCGGGGCCCGACGAACCGCCGGACGGCGGTGCCGGGTCGGACGCCGGCGGATCGGGCTCCACGGCGTAGCGCGCCACGAGCGCAACGCCTCCGCGCGGGACGGTGATGTCGCGGTCGGAGGTCTCCACGCCGTCACTCCAGCCGGTGAAGCGCCAGATCCGTCCGTCACGGGTGAACGCGGGCGCGGCGGCGAGGGTCGCGCGCATCCCGGAGGCGGTGATCGTCGCGCCCGTGCCGACCTCCTGCCCCCCGAAGCGGATCGATGCGCCCGCGGGGTCGCTCGTGACCGTCAGGCCGGCCGGGCGCGGCTGGATCGCCGTGGTCGCCGTCGCGGTCAGGCCGCTGCTGTCGGTCGCGGTCAGGCGCAGGCGGTAGTGGCTGTCGAGGCCGTGGTCCTGCCAGGCCAGGAACGAGCCCGTCTCGGTGCCCGGCAGCTCGACGATCGGGTGCAGGTGCGAGCCGTGGATGAGCTGGACCTCCCAGCGCAGCTGCGCGGGCGCGAGCGCGCCGTCCTCGGCATCGGTCGCGCCGCCGGAGAAGGCGATGGACTGCCCGCCGTCGTAGAGCTCGCCCGCCAGCGGCGCGGTGATCTGCACCCGCGGACGGTGCTCCCCGACGAGCACCGTGACCGTCGTCGAGGCGGTCCTGCCGTGGCCGTCGTCGACGGTCAGCTTCACGGTCTTGATCCCGCCGGTCGCGAAGACGTGGGTCGGCGCCGCGTCCATGCTGTCGATGGTCCCGTCGCCGTCGAAGTCCCAGGCGTACGTCAGCGCGTCGCCGTCGGGGTCGGACGACGCGGTCGCGTCGAACGCCGCCGTCCCGCCGACCGCGATCTCCTCGGCCGCGACCTTCGCCACCGCCTTGGGGGCCTCGTTGCCGTCGGCGTACTCGACCCGGACGACCTGGCCCGGGCCGGTGTAGTCGAAGTTCGGGCCGGGGGTGATGAAGTCGACGATCACGAGGTCCGCGCCCGGATCGGCCGTGAGCTGCGTGAACGCACCCCGCTGCATGAACAGCACCGAGCTGTTGGCCTCGCTGAAGTCGAGGATCGCCTGCGGCGTGATCGAGAACGTCCCGGGCGTCGCCCCGCGCGGGAAGTACCGCACGAAGCCCAGCGCGTAGTCGCCGAAGAAGAGGGCGCCCCGGTAGGCGTCCGGGTACGCCGCGCCGTCGTAGACCGGCCCGGACTGGGCCGCGCCCTGCGGGACGCCGTCAACGATCGGGTGCCCGTAGGCGAACGCGGGGAGCTGCACGTTCCTCGGCGTCGCCGGGGTGGTGCTCGTGTTCACGTAGCCCGAGCACAGCGCGTAGCCGTTGTAGTAGTTCGGCCGCACGTCGGTGCCTTCCCAGCACGGCCAGCCGTAGTTGCCGCCCGCCACGGCGATGTTGATCTCCTCGCGTGAGACGTTGCCGACGTCGGCGACGATCGGCGGCGCCCCGTCCTGCTTGGGGATGGTGAAGCGGAACGGGTTGCGGAAGCCCTTGGCGTGCACCTTGGTGCAGACCTTCGTCAGGTCGCTGACGGCTGGGCAGAACGCGTGGCCCGGCAGGCCGTTGCCGTCGCGGTCGACGTGGAGCACCTTCCCGACGAACGAGTCGTCGTTCATCGTGAGCATGCGCTTGGGGCGGTTGCCGATGTTGAACTCGATGCTCTGACCGTCGCCCGAGCCGAACCACAGCGTGCCGTCGCGCGGATCGCTGGCCACTGTCCCGATCGTGTGGGTCGTCGCCCCCGCGGGGATGCAGTCGAACGAGGTGTCGCCGACGGTGCCGGCGGTCGTGTCCTCGGGGCATGTGCCCTGGTCCGCGTTCCCGCCCACCAGGCTCTTGGTCGCAACGACCTCGTTGGCCGGCGAGACCGTCAGGCGGACGAGACGGGAGCTGTGCGGGCCGTCGTCGTCGGTGGCGTCGCCGTCCGCGACGAACACGATGTAGAGGTAGCCGTTGCCGGCGAAGTCGACGTCCGTCGCGATGCCGACGAGGCCGCGGTCGCCGTAGCTGTTGATCTGGTCGCGCCAGTCGAGGATGACCTCCCCGCCCGTCCCGCCGCCGGGGTTGCGGACGAGCACCCGGCCGGGCTGCTCGGCGATGAACATCCGCCCGTCGGGCGCGAACGCGACGGCGGTCGGGTTGTGCAGCCCGGTCGCGAGCGGGACCTCGCGGAATCCCGTCGGCAGGGCCGACGCGCCGGCCGGGCACAACAGCACGACGGCGAGGGCGGCCAGCAGCGCGCGGCGCATTATCGGGACTCCTTCACCCGGATAACGGTGGCAGACGCGGTCTTCCGAGCCAGCATCCGGCCCTTGGCGTCGAGGGCGCGGACCCGGATCGTGACCGCACCCGCCGGCAGCGCGCCCTCGAGATCGAGGCTCCAGCGCTTGCCGCCCGTGACGATCGTCGCCCGGATCCACCCGGGGCTCGAGCATGCGCGCACGGCCCCGAAGCGGCCGCGGGTCCGCGACCACCAGGCGCAGCGCGAGCCGCGCCGGCGGTCGACGGCGACCTCAACCCGGCGCAGCGCGTCGAGCGCGACGAGCTCGCCGGTGAGCTTGCGCGGGAGCCGGCGGGCGCGCCGCAGCCGGTCGACCGTGATCCGGCCGGGCTCCGTGCGCTGGCCGGTCCCCTGCTCGGTCGGGTCCTTCGGCGGGTCAGGCGTGACGATGGGCGGCGTCACGACCGGCGGGTCGGCAGCCGGCGGCACGGCGACCGGAGGATCCTCCACCGGCGGCACGACGACCTGCAGCTTGTAGCGCGCCGTCAGCGTCGCGCCCGCCTGGGGAACGGTGAACCCGCGGATGCGCCCCGTCGCCCCAGTGTCCCACTGCTCGAAGACGTAGGTCGCACCGTTCTTCGTAAACGACTCCTCGGCCACGAGGCTCGTCTTCAGCCCGATCGTCGACGGGTGGTCGGTAGGCGTGTCGAAGCCGCCCTCGGCGTACGACAGCCGCGCGCCGGCCGGCTCGCTGCGGAGCTTCACCGTCGCGGTGCGCGGGTCGAGCCGCCATGTCGCGGTGTCGGTGAGCCCGGCGCTGTCGGCCGCGGTCAGCGTGATCACGTAGTGCGAATCGCTGTCGTGATCGTCGATGCCCTTCGGGACCGCGGGCGCGGCACCGTAGTAGGTCCCCAGCGGGTGCGTATGGTCGGCGTGGATCAGCTGGACGTCCCAGCGCAGCGCGTTCCCGCTCAGCGTGCCGTCCTGCGCGTCGGCCGCGGCACCGCGCAGCGCGATCGGCTGGTTGCCCGCATACGTGGTGTCGCTCGTGCCGAGGATCTCCGCGACCGGCGCGGTCTCGGAGGCCTTGATCTGCACGGTCGTCGTGGCGGTCAGTCCGTGGCCGTCGTCGACGGTGAGCTTTGCCGTGTGGTTGCCCGCCGTCGCGTACGTATGCGTCACCGTCGCGGTCGTCGCGTCGGTGGTCCCGTCGCCGTCGACGTCCCAGGCGTACGCGAGCGGGTCGGCGTCGGGGTCCGTCGAGCCGGTCGCCGACAGGGTGGTCTGCAGCGGCGCGTCGCCCGAGTCCGGCGTCGCGGTCGCCCGCGCCACCGGGCGGCCGTTGCCCGGCGAGTAGCGGATCCGCACGATCCGGCCGGTGTTGGGGACGATGCCGCCCCACTGGTTGAACTCGCCGATGTCGGCGTAGACGACGTCGCCGTTGGCGGGGTGCGTCTCGATGTCCACCCCCGGCCAGTACTGCGCCATCGAGCCGAACGCCGTGCCCGCCAGCGCACCCGCGGACGTCGTGGTCCAGTCCGTGACGACCGACGGGCTCATGTTCCAGCCGCCGTGACCGTCGGCCGGCAGGTGGCGCAGCCAGCCCTGGGCGTAGTCGCCGACGAGCAGCGAGCCGCGGTACGCCTCCGGGTAGCTGGTGCCCGTGTAGACCGGGCCGCCGACGATCGCCCCGCCGTCGCCCACGCGATCGTACTCCCAGCTCGGCATCGTCACGCCGACGGGCTGGCGCGGCCGGCTCGTCGTGACCGCGGGGGCGCACAGGTCGTGCCAGGAGTAGTTCGTGTTCTCCAACGACCCTTCCCAACACGGCCAGCCGGCGTTCGCTCCGGCGGGCGCGATGGTGAGCTCCTCGCGGCGGCCCCAGCCGACGTCGCCGACCGCGAGCCGGCCGTCGGGGGTCAGGGCGAAGCGGAACGGGTTGCGGAAGCCCTTGGCGTGGATCTTCGCGCAGGCCTTCGTCAGGTCGGTGACGGCCGGGCAGAACGCGTGGCCCGTCAGGCCCTTCCCGTCGCGGTCGATGTGGACGATCTTGCCCGCGAGGCTGTCCTCGCGCTGGCTGCGCAGGGTGCGCTTGTCGAGCCCGTCGTACGGCGAGCCGTCGCCGCTCCCGGCGTACAGCGTGCCGTCGGGCGCCGAGCGGATCGTTCCGACCGCGTGGGTGTCGCCGTCGATCGGCAGGCAGTCGCTGCCGTTGTAGTCGCCGCTGTCGAGCGTGGTACCGCCATCGCCCAGGTCCCCGACGAGGTGCGGGCCCGGGCACGGCTCGCCCATGCCGTCCTTGCCGAGGATCACCTCGGGCGTCCCGGCGCTCCCGTCGATCGCGACGGGGACCTTGATGACCAGCGAGCTGTGGGGGTCGGGGTCCTGGTTGCCGTCGGCGCCGTCGGTCCAGCCGTCGGAGACGTAGGAGAGGTAGACGAAGCGGTGGTCGGCCCACTGCCCGTCGACCGCGACGCCGACGAGGCCGCGGTCCCACCAGCCGTTGACCGGCGGGACGGCGCTCGAGGCGTTCAGGTCGAGCCAGAGCGAACGGGCTCCCGCTGTGGTGACGCGGTAGACCTTCCCGCCCTTCTCGATGACGTAGGCCGTGCCGTCAGGTCGGTACGCGATGCCCGTCGGCTGATCGAGCCCGGTCGCCACCGGCTCGGCGATGAAGCCCACCGGAAGGGTCGGGTCGGGCGACGCCCACGCGGGGGCGCAGACGAGGGCGAGACAGCCCGCGAGGACTGCCGCAAGACGTACGGCGAGGAACACCACGCTTCTGGTTTTAGCTGGACCGGGTTCCGGAGGGAAGGGCCGTGGACCACACCGCTTCCCGGGACCCGCCGTCCATACTCAAGTTTGGGTGCGCATTCGGCGGCGGATCCCGGCCGCGACGCGGAGCGCCGGGACCTTCCAGACGGCCTCCAGCGCGACGCGCGCGGTCATCTTCGACGCGCCCCGCTCGCGGTCGCGGAACGCGATCGGAACCTCGGTCACGCGGAAGCCCGCACGCAGCGTCCGAAAGGTCATCTCGATCTGAAAGACGTAGCCGTTGGCCCGTACGCCGTCGAGGTCGATGCCGCGCAGGACCGGCGCCGAGAAGCACTTGAAGCCCCCCGTGAGATCGCGGACCTCGACGCCGAGCAGCGTCCGGGCGTACCACGACCCACCGCTGCTGAGCGCGCGACGGGCACGGCCCCAGTCCTCGATCGAACCGCCCTCCACGTACCGGGAACCCAAGGCGACATCGGCGCTTCCGGCGATCACGGGCGCGAGCAGCCGCGGCAGGTCGGCCGGGTCGTGGGAGAAGTCGCTGTCCATCTCGACGAGCAGATCGGCGCCCGCGTCGAGCGCCTGGCGGAACCCCGCGAGGTACGCGCGGCCCAGCCCGCGCTTGGGCCCGTTGCGCCGCACGACGATGCGCGGATCAGCGGCGGCCAGCCGTTCGGCGAGCTCGGCCGTGCCGTCGGGCGAGTCGTCGTCGACCACGAGGACGTGCGCGTCGACGGGCGCTGTCTCGAGCGCGGCGAGCACGGCGCGGATCAGCTCCTCGACGTTCTCGGCCTCGTTGT
>JAEMSV010000089.1 GCA_016462625.1 Solirubrobacteraceae bacterium
ATGCTGAAGATGGGCATGGAAGAGGGCCTGCGCCAGTCCGTCGGGCAGATGGACGCCCTGCTGTAGACCGCATAGGCGCCGGCATCTGCGGCCGATCGCGCGTCACTGACGGCAACCAGAAGCACGAAAGCCCCGCGACATCGCGAGGCTTCATGAACTCCCAGAGCGGGAGCGACGGGACTCGAACCCGCGACCTCCGGCGTGACAGCCTGAGGACAGCTGTCCGAGCCGCGTGGTTCCGGGCTTGCTGACACGAGAAGTGCCCGTAAATCCGGCACTACGCTGCTCGCGCGCTACTCCAATCGCTACTCCGCATTGGGCTACCCCAGCGTTACTCCGCTTCGGTATCTTCGGACCATGGCAGCCCGCCTCGATCCCGACGTAGACATCCCGCCTTCGTGGCTGTTCGTCGCCGTCGCTCGCAATGGCACCCTCGTCTACGAGGCAGGCTGGCGACACCGCAACGCCGACGGCGCGCTCCAGTTGATGAAGCGCCGGCTGGGTCCTGCCTGGGTCGAGCCGGACGAGGACGGCGGCTATCGCCGCCGTCGCGGGCGCCCCAAGCCCGGCCACCTGACCGAGCACGCCGCCATCGTCGCGAAGGACCGCGTCGTTCGAGAGGTCGAGCACACATTGGCCGAGCATGCCGCGGCTGCGGAGCGCGAGGCGAACGTGCTCCCGACGTTCCGCCAGGTCGCGGCCGCCTACCTCGTCTGGCTTGAGAACGTTCGTGACGCCAAGCCATCGACGTTGCGTGACCATCGCTACCTCCTTGCCGAGCCCGGCACCCCGCACCGCCGCGGGAAAGGCAGCTGCCCGGGAACGATCATGGCGACGCTGGGAGATCGGCCTGCGGTGGAGATCACGACCCGTGAGATCAATGACCTCCTCGCCGCGGTCGCCAAGACCAAGGTGTCGCCGCGGACCGTCAACAAGCACCGTCAGCTCATCTCGGCGATCTTCGGGTTTGGCGGCCAGGAGGCCACCTTCGGACTGCCTCGCAACCCGGCACGAGACTCGGATCGTCGCGCGGAGCTCGAGCCGGCTCGACTGGACTTCTACTCAGTTGAGGAGGTCGAAGCGCTTGCGCGCGCGCTCGAGGGCGGCCAGCACCGCGACCCCGACGCGCCTGCGGTCAGCGAAGACGAACACCGCGCGCGCCAAGTCGAAGACCGCCAGGACGGCGAACTCGTGCGCGTCGCCGCGTACGCCGGCTTGCGCCGCGGCGAGCTCGTCGCGCTGCGCTGGCGCGATGTCGACTTCGTCCGCCGCAAGGTCGTCGTGCGTCGTGCGGTGAGCGCGAGCATTGACACGCCGTCGACGAAGTCGAGGCGCGCTCGCGAGGTCCCGCTCGCCGATCAGGCCGCGGGCGCGCTTGATCGACTCTCCAAGCGTGACGGCTTCACCGAACCCGACGACTACGTCTTCATCAATCGCCTCGGACGTCGACTCGATGGCTCCGCTCTCCGCCGTCGCGTCAGCCGGGCCCGAGACACCGCCGGTCTACGTCCGATGCGCTTCCACGATCTGCGGCATACCTACGGCTCGCTGCTGGTCGCGGGCGGGATCGACCTCGCGTCCGTGAAGTCAGCAATGGGGCACTCACGGCTTGCCACAACGGAGCGATACCTCCATGCGCGCTCCGCCAGCGAGATGGCGGACCGCTTCACGCAGGCGCTGAACGGCCCCGCGTCCGTCACTCACGAGCCGATCGCGACGCCCTGACGATCGCTCCTCGACGGCGGAGGATTGCGGGTCGTTCCGCGCCCTTGGCCCAGTCCCCGGGGGCGGCTGTATCTCGGTGTACGATCGTCGCGAGATGGACTTGCCGACTGTCTGGCAGCTCGGCACCGGCGACAGCTCCCGCACGTATGCGCAGTGGCTGTTCGATAACGACGTCGCGGCGATCGGCCCAAGCTCGGGTGGACGCTGGCCGGGCTCGGGTGGCCACGAATATCAGAGCAGCGTGCACGCCTTCGCCGAGGATGCGCGGCGCGGCGATCTGGTGATCGCTAAGCGCGGGCTGAGAACCATCCTCGGGATCGGTGTGCTCGGTGCCTATGACTTCGACGCAGACATCGATACCGAGGGGTGGGATCTGAGCCACATCCGCCGCACACGGTGGATCGTCAAGAAGGAGTACACGTTTGAGCACACGATGCTCGCGCAGTCGCGTTTTTGCCGTGCCAAGAAGGCGCGCGCCTGGGTCGCGGAACGCGTCGCCGGACTCGATCTCTGCCCGCCCGACGAGAGCAGCCTACCGCCGCTTCCCGGCCTCGGCCCACGGTTGGACCTCGACACGCTCCCCGAGGTATTGGCCGCTGCTCTGCGATGGGGCGAGGAGTGGGCGACGAGCGCGTGGGCGGACCGCTACGGAACTATGCCTAACGAGGCGGAGGGGCTGGCCCTGGTCACAGTCCGCTTGTTGCTCGCACTCGGCTGGCCCCGGGATCAGATCGCTCTCAACTGGAAATACACAGACGTCGCTCTGTTCTCGGAGCCCTACCGCTCCCCGGAGACGTGCCGAGTGATCATCGAGGGCAAGGGGCTCAACGACGGTTTGCGCTGGGCGCGCCCTCAGGTCAACCGCTACGCAGCCGGGATCGGCCACCCCGTAGACGTGGCGGTGACCAACGGGCCGCGGATCTTGCTGTACCGCCACGAGAACCCGGACCAAGCGCTGGAGCTCAACTGCGCCAACGCCCGCGAGACCGGCAGGGCGCTGCTCGACGCGTTGCGCTATCCGAGCTCGCGATACGACTGAGCGTCGACGACTCGCGTGCTAGACGTGCGGCGCACTGCCGCAACGAGGCAGAAGCGGATAGCGCCGGCGACGCCTCCCCCTCCCGCGCGATCGCAATGGACGAGGAGCGGCAGCCAGCAGGACGCTTCTCTTGCATGGAAAGCGGAAGCGGGACGACCCTCGCCGGGCGAATCTCCTAACGGGCAGAAGTGTAGGTCCAGTCCGGATACGCGTCGTGGTGCGAAGCTCGCCCGGCTGCCGGACTCCCGGAGGCTGAACGTCGAGCGGCCGGGGGCGTCTGCACGGCGCGGGCTCGACTGGGATCGGCACCGACGGCGCAGGGGTTGAACCGCCGCCGGATTGGTCAGCGACCGTCGAGTTCAGCCGGCGTTGGGGTTAGAGCAGAGTGCGGCTTGTCCCTACCCTTGAGCGGTGGCCGTGATCACCGTGACGTTCCCGACCGACGAGGAAGAGGACCTCCAGCGGCGCTTCACGGTCAACAAGAACTACCTGCAGGCGGTTTCCGGGTTCATCACCACCACCTATGGTCGGCGCGAGAAGCTCTACGCCGGGCTGCGCGCCACGGTGGAGGCGATGCCGCAGCACCAGAAGATCCAGCGCGATCCGAACGTCGACCTCGACGAGGTGCGCCGCTACCTGACCCTGGCCTGGACGAGCGAGATCCAGCTCCACCTGCCGGCGATCATGGGCACCACCGGGATGCTCGCGTTCGCGAACACCTGGGCGCCGGTGCATGCCTACTACGCGGTCTACGGCAGCCTCCAGGCCTGGATCGCGTCGAACGGGATGACCGGCACCGCCGACGACCACACGGCGACGCTGCGGACGATTGCCAAGCAGATCGAGCAGCGCAACCTCTTCCCCGAGCCGTGGAACCTTCTCGCGGTCGGCTGCCCGATGCGCGGCGACCGGCTCTACCTCAACGACAACGGACGCAACGTCGCCGACCACGTCGAGGTGCTCTCGATCCCGATCCCATTTGGCGAGGATCCCGAGTTCTGGCCGCGCCTCGGCACTTGGCTCCGGAGCACGCGCGAGGCCCGGTTGACCAAGCGGGAGGAGCAGTGGAAGGCCAAGAACAGCCGCAAGAAGGTCGGCAAGAACGAGCGGACCCAGTTCGCGCAGAACCTCGCCCCCACCTCGCTCTTCGACTGCTTCTGGCGGATGCGGATCAAGAGCAACTACGGGACGATCGACCCGTACTTGGTCAACCACATCGGGGAGAGCGAGCACTCGATCTACAACAGCGCGCTCTGCACCATCACCCGGGCCACAGTGGCGCTCTTGGAGCTCTTCGTCATGCGCCGGATCGGCACGGCTGAATTCGCCAGGATTGCGACCGAGTTCCTCAACTCGGACTCGCACAAGCTCAGCGCGCGGATGCTGCGCGCGCGGCTAGATTCCTACGGCATCGTGGTGTAGTCGGCTAGGTCACCAGCGCATCCCCGAGCTTCCACCAGCGGTCGAACGGCGGCCTGGTTGGCGTCTTCGAGGCCTCGCTGTAGTCGCCCTTGAAGAGCGTGTTGACCGGCAGCACGTTCCACGCCTTCCGGCGGGCTGCTTGAGCGGTCCGTCCTTAGCGGTCGGCGCACCGGGCTCCGCGTGACCGACCTCCCCCGTACGCGGGTACGTCGGACGTCCGCAGACGCGCCCGTGCGTCCGGGTGTGCGCTCGATAACCCGCGATTCTGTAAACCTAAGCGGCGGTCGCTCGCATGGCGCGGTTCCGTGAGCAGTTGTTCGAAACGTCGTTGAGCTGCGCCGCGTCCGCTGTCGCTCCTTTGGGACAGGAGCCGACTATGACCATATGGCTCGGCATCGATGGGATACAGCTCGTCGCTTTGACGGACTTCGTGGCCCCCCGCCGGAGTTCCGGGATAGGGCCGCGGGTGCTGTTGATCCTGACCAGCCGATCCGTCTCGATGCCCTCCGGATCTCACTCGATTCCCTGGTCGGGCCGGCAAGCGATGATCTCCGCCTCGCACTGTTGGGCCTTCGACACCGCGAGATCCCCTACATGCTCAACGGCGAGTTCTACATCCCTAGTGACGTCGTCTACCCCAAGACTCTGCTGAAACTCGTCGCCAAGCTTCGCGACGAGACGCTCTCGGCGATCGTCGCCGCACCGCGAGGGTCGGGGTCGCTTCGCGAGGCCGCCGCCGCGGAGCTGAGCCGCCGTCTGGACGAATCAAGTCCGGCACGGGACGGATGACGAGAACGTGCCGATGAGCATGTCCGCCGAGGAGGCGGACGCTGCGTTCACGCTGCCGTGACGCTCGTTCCGCTGGCTCACGCCGGGCGCTATCACGAAGCGGCGTAGCTACGTTCAAGCGGCTCGCTCCGTAACGCTCGATAACAGGCGCATATTGACTAGTACGGGGCAGCCTCGGCTTAGGAGCCGAAGCGCCGGGCCAAACGCTCCTCCTGCGGCTGCACTCGTCCGGGACAGCCGGAGCTGGCGCAGCACTCGAAGCTGACCCGGTGGATGATCACTCACCGGCAGTAGGCGCGCGTAGGTCGAAAATGGCCGCAGGGCCCCGACTCGGTCGGGGCCCTGCGGTGGAACCGCGCTGTACTCCTGGACTACTTAGGCGTGAGCTGACTGACGACTACCAGCAGCGCCAAAAGCGCCAGTTGCGTGAGATAGGCAGCGATCGGATCCATGCGACCACCTCCTAACCGTGGGATAACTCCCACCCGCGGAAGGTATCGCGGAGCCTCGAAACGCGCCACGGTCTATGCGCGAAAAAGGGCCACCGAAGTGGCCCCTTTCCGGAAGATGGGCGCAACGATGGACTCGTTGGCTGCCTATCTCACGCAGCTGAGAAGTGTACAAACTCCGCGCGAGGAATGTGTCCGGCTCGTTCGCAATTTGCGGGACTTTTCTCGACTGGTCGACCTCGTGAAATTTCGCACAATCCCCACGTCGCCCCGGAAGTATCAAACAGTCTGAGTTTCGGTGTGCACCACGGACTCAAGCATGGGCGTCCTGGGCGGTTAGCGGATATTGCGCAAGACGAACCGGGGACCTCAGCTCAGTGACACGACGAACCAGACCGTGGACTCTAAGTTGGCGCATAACCGCTAGAGATAGATCTCGCGAGACAGGTCACCCGGAACCCGGGAGCGCAGCATTCTTCCACGTGGCGGCACTCGCTATCTCCACGCAGATCGAGTGGGAACATATGTTCGTGTACGTTACGCGCATGTCTGCCTACATCGCCTCCGACCGCTCCCGACCCTGGATCGTTCTGTTCCAGGCCGCCGACCTTGCCGAGATGGCGGCAGCGGTCGCGGCACAGCCCGATCCGGCCGCGTTCGAGGTCAGGGCGACGGATGGCGCAGGGACGCGGAACTTGACGCCCGACGAGCACGAAGCACTGTCGAAGGCGGCCGCACACGGAGCTCGCTCGCCGGACTTGACGGCCCACGGCTCTCTCCGATACGTGGCGCAAGCGCGCCCGCTCGTGCTGGCTTCAGGCGAGGCCGTCAGCGACAGGTAGCGACCAGGTGACGCCGAAGTCGACGGCCCAGCGCCGATCGACGCGACCGAGATTGATCAGCTCGACGACGGGTGGGGCGGCGATCAGTCGGGGAGCCGCGACGTGCTTGATCCAGTGCGCGACCGTTGCCAGCGCGAGATCGTCGGGGCCATCGGCTTCGAGTGTGCGCCCGGCGAGAAACACTGGTTCGCTCAGCGCCTTGGGATGTTTGCCGAGCGCGGGGCCGACGCGACCGGCCGAGACGGGCAGCAGTAGGGCGCCGAGTTCGCCATCGGGCAGGCTCGCGGGCCAGGTCGCGACTGACCAGGGCTGGCGCTTCTTGCGCCACACCCGTTCCCATCCGTCGCGGAACGCGGGGTAGCCGCGCGGGCCGACGACTTGGATCAAGGGCTGGACTTCCGAAGTCGTCGGCGCGGCCGCGATCTCCAAGTCGACGATGCGGTCAGCGATGGTCCGGCTGAGCTTTGCGCGGTGTCGGGCATCGCGGACGACGACGCGGTCATCCGCGCCGCCCCCGCGAAAGTGATCAAGGACCCCCATGCCGGGAGTATTTCGCGAAGCGGTCCGGTGGCGTGGCCTCGGGCTACTCGCAGCCGATGCCGTCGTGATCTGTCTAGTAGAAGACGTACCGGAAGCGGGTGCCGTTGCAGAACCGCCGGAGCTTGGTGCCCATCGTCGAGCCGTGCGAGCGGTTCTCGCCGCTGGCGACGTACCGCACCGAGGCACGCCAACCCGTCGGGTCCGACCCGCGGGTCAGGCCTGGTCCCCTGCCCCGCCCCACCGCGGGCGGGTACTCATCGCGGTCATAGCCCTTCCGCGTTTCGTAGCCCTCCAACAGACGGTCGCGGCGAGCATCTGCGCCGGGGCGGTTGACGACCAGGATGCGAGGCCACCCAGCCTTCACCGCCGCGAGAAAGTGCGCGCGGATGTGCCGGTACTTGGTCGCGCTGAACCCGATGTCCTGGACGCCCGTCGGCTTGCGACACGACCTGGGCTTCTTCGGCTTGGGCTTGGGCTCCTCGCCACCGGAGCCGCCGCCCGTGCTCTTCGAGCACGGGCACGGCAGCGACTCGCAGTAGATCCCGTCGCCGTCGGCGTCGCGCGTGTCGGCCGCGCGCTGCGCAGCAGCCTGGTTGTCGTAGTCCGAACACGTGGCGGCTTGCGCACTCGTGGGGAGCGCGACCAGACCGGCAGCGGTGCAGGCGAAGAGAAGAAAGCGGTTGAGCATCGAAACAGAACGAACGGAGATTGCCATCTGTTCGGATCTTCGTCCCGAGCGATCCGGCGCTTGAGACCAGACGGCCCATCTTCCGCTGCTGGCCGGCGGGACGGTCGAGCGATCCGATGTTGTGGAGCGCGGTGGCGCGCTGGCCGGTCAGCCGGATCTCAAGAGTTCGAGATTCGCGCCGCCGATGGAGCGAGAGCGGGCACCGTGAGCTCAGACCAGACGAGCGGGAGGCGCTGAGGCACCTCGATCACGGACCGCACTTCGGTAGCTCGGGATCGATTTCTAGGAACAGGTCCAGGAGCATGATTCGCGTCTCCTCGAGCGCTGCACTCCACGCGGCCCGGAGCAGCGCGTTGGCGAGGTCGCGCCGTTCGGCGGGGCTAAGCGCTGCGAGGTCGATCAAGAGCCGCTGCATTCTGGCCTCCGACCGGGCTGCGAGTCATCCGATGTCATCGCAGTACAAGAGGAGCGGGGCCGCTACTTGGCCCCTCGTTCGCCGGGATATGCGCGGAGGCGTTCCAGTCGCATGCGGGCGCGGGCCTTGTCCAGCGTCTTGTCGACGTTGGTGCGGGTCCGGTCGGTGAGCTCCGCGATCTCCGCGTAGGTGAAGCCGGCGGCGTGCAGGGCGTAGTCCCGGCGCTGCTTCGCCGGAAGTGAGCGGAGGGCGCGGAGTGCCTCGCGCGCTTGTAGTGAGTCGTCGAGGTCGAATGCGGCGCACGCAGCGCTCTGCCGGTCACTCGGGAGCAGGTCGAGTCGCACGTCGCGGCGCTCGATCCGCGAGAGGCGGTAGGCCTCGTTGATCGCGACCTGCCGGAGCCAACCGAAGACCGAGTCTCGCCGCGGTTGGTTTCGGAGCAAGGTGATCCAGGCCATCTGGCAGGAGTCCTCGATGAGCTCGGGGGACGCGTTGACGACTTGGCGGACAGCCCGTGAGAGTTCGGCGTGGTGCTGGCGGAAGAGGTCCTCCTCGTCGCCGTGGGCTGCTCCGGCTGTGGATGCGGGTCGGGGCTGCATGCGCCCACCCCGCGGACGCCCCCGCCGGCGTGAGCACCGCGACCTGTGGTGCTGGCGCCGCTCCGAGCGGCGGGGTGTCCGACAATGGGGGCGTGCAGCTCGACCGCGTCCACGGCGTCACGCGACCGACTCGGTCTCCTCGATCGGTCCCGCTTCGGGGCTGAGGGTCAGGGCGTCCTCGATCCGTTGTGCGAGCGTGTCCACGGTGTCGGCGTACTGACGGACTGCTTCCAGCGCTCCGTCTTCGCCCCAGCCGGCCACGTACGGGATCGACTCACCGCCAATGTCGAGGCCGACCGATGAGCAGACGACGTATGTGACGCAGTCGACGAGGACCTCGGCCTGCTCGCGGCCGTACTCGGCGTATCCAATGCCGAGCGCGTGCGCGATCTCGTGGGTGAGCGTCCGAAGCTGTCCGTTGGCCGGGCCGACGGCGACGACGATCTGCTTGCGCTTGGGGTCGCACCAGCCCTGCGGCCCGTGCTCGTCGAGGTCGCGGAACTCGACGCTGTATCCGAGCTCGGCAGCGAGCTCGACCAGCGGGGCGACTAGGTGTTGGTGGCTGTCGCCGGTGATGGGTTCGCTCGGGGGCTCGAGTGGCACCGGCTCTTTGCCGGGGAGCGGGTCGGTCATGCTCACGTCGAAGACGGGGACCGATCGGAAGAGGACCTTCCGTTCGCCTGTCTCCTCGCCGGCGTCGTCGCGCTCCTTGATGGGGCACGGGGCGAGGATCTTGATCGCCCGTTCGCCTTTGCGCACGCAGCGGTTGAGGTCGAGGAAGGCGCGGAAGCCGGCGACGTAGGTCGGCGTGATCCCGCGCAGGTGGCAGTCGGTCGCGATCAGCAGCTGGTTGCCGACGCTGTAGCGGGAGAGGCCGTTGGTCGCGCGTACACGGATCCAGCGGCGCCAGCCGTCGGTCGTGAGCAGGGCGCGAGCCGCCAGCTCGAGGCGTTCGCGATCGGCCTGGCGGCGCGCTTCGCGCTCTGCGGGCGAAAGTGGCTTCTTCGTGGATCGGCGGGCCATGGTCGTGCTCCCTGCTCGGGCTGGCCCGCGCCCGGTGCGCGGGCCGATCTCCCGCCACCCGCACGCCCGCCAGGGCGTGCCACGCTCGGGTGGCGGTCGGCCCGCGCGCCGCTGGCGCGCTATGCGCTGCGCTCGGTGTCCGACGTCTTGGCGTCGCTGGTGCGCGTGTCGGCCTGGGCCTGCTCGTACGCGGCGTGGGCCCGCTTGACGGACCGCTCGAGCTTCGTCAGGGACGCGGGCAGGTGCGGTCCGGCGAGCTTGCGTAGCGCCTTCTCCGCATAGTCCTTGTGCGAGCTCCAGCGCGTCGCGGGCGTCCGCTGGCTGGTGCTGACGACGAGCCGGCTGGCGTGCTGCTCGGCGGCGATGACGACGAGCGCCCGGCCGTACAGCTCGCCGGCGGTCTTGGCGCCGTCGAGGAACTTCCACAGCCAGGCGATCGCGGCCTGCGGCTCGCGGTGGTCGCCGTAGTCGATCCGAAGCCGGCCACGGCTGCCGTCCTTCCGCGTCTTGGTGACGTCGGTACGCAGGTCCTCGACCATCAAGCGCACGCCGCCGGCAGCGATCCGGATGATGCGGTCGCCGGTCTGGGTGTGCGGCGAGCCATCGTGGTCGGCGCCGAGCAGCGCGTAGACGAAGAACCGGGCGACGGTGATGTCCGTCGGGTCGACGGCGGCCAGGTCGTGTAGCAGCGCGTGGCCGAGGTCGAGATTGACGCCGTGCGCCTGGTCGGTCAGTTCGCGCAGATGGGCGTCGCGCTCGCGCTTGGCCAGGGCTGCCGGGTCGGCCGGCTTGGTGCTCGCGCGCGCGGACTTCTTGGCCGCCGCCGCGTCGGCGACCTTGGCCTCGAGCTCGGTGACGGTGCGCTTGATCGCGTCGCGGACGAGCTCTCGGTAGACGGCGCGGTCGACGATGACCGGGCGACCGCGCTCGAACTCGATCAGGACACCGGCCGCTCGCGCCCGGTCGATGTCGTCGTCGGTGAACCGGACGTCGGGCGGTCCGTAGGCGTAGCGATCGACCTGGCCGTGGAGCTTCTCGGCGTCGGCGTACAGCCGGTCGGTCTTCTTGCCGAGCCGCAGCTCGGCGATCTCGTATGCGCTGGCCCGGTCGAGGTAGGCGGCGAACACCCGCCGGTCGCTGCTCTGTGACATGGCGGCGTCCAGGACCCAGCCGGGCTCGCGCGCGAGCCGCTCGGCGGCCCATGCGTTCTCGCCGTCGAGGTAGGTCACGAGCACGTCGAGCAGGTCGGGCGCGACGCTGCCGATCGACCGCAGCTGGTCGACGGCGCTGAGCGGGATCACGCCGTCGCCGATCATCTGCTGGGCGCGTTCGGGGAGCTCGAGGATCTTCACGCGCGCGGTGATGCGGGCCTTGGGCCAGCCGAGGGCTTGTGCGGTGCCCTCCTCGCTGAAGCCGCGGGCGAGCATCGCGCTGACGGCCTTGGCCTCCTCGTAGGGGTTGAGCTGTTTGCGCGCGATGTTCTCGACGGCGCGGTCGGCGTCCTCGCTGTCGGCCGTGCGGATCACGACGGGGACCTCGGTCAGTCCCAGAGAGCGCGCGGCGGCGATGCGGTGAAACCCGGCGACGAGCTCGTAGCCGTCCTCGATCTCGCGGACGACCAGGGGGACGAGGACGCCCTGCAGCTGGATGGAGCCGGCGAGCGCCGCGACGTGCTGTTCGTCGAGTCCGCGGACGTTCTCCGGGATGTGGATGCGCGCGAGTTCGACCGGGCGACCCGCTTGCGTGGCGGTGGTCATGTGGTCCTCCTGGACCTCGGGCGGCCCGCCCCGTTGGCGGGCCGATCCTCCGCCACCCGCGCGCCCGCCAGGGCGTGCCACCCTCGGGTGGCGGTCGGCCCGCCGGCGGGCGATGCCGGCTAGGACTGCAGCCAGTCGCGATCCCTGCGGAAGTGCAGGGACCGCAGCTCGTCGCGTGTCTTGCCGATGAGGTCGCCTTCGCTGACGAGGATCTCGTCCGCGTACCACGTGAGGCCTTCGCCTTCGGTTCCGTCGCTCCAGCGCACGATCGCACGCCGTGTTCCGCGTGAACCGAGCGGCAGATCCTCAAAGCGCACAACCTCGGTGACGGTCGGCTGCTTCGGCAGATCGCTCACGGCATCGACCTTACCGACGCGGTCGGGGGGTGTTGGTGGGCACATCGGATTCCTCCAAGGTGTAGTTGGGTCGAGGGTCAGTGGCTGTCCGTGTCTTGCATCGCCTCGTAGCAGGCGAGGACGGTGCGGAGTTGGTCTGTCGCGGCGTCGCCGAACTCGGCCGCGGCGGCGAGCAGGTCGTCGACCGGCGGCGAGATTGCGTGTGCGCGCCGCTCGATGTAGCGGCCCGTCAGGGTCGCGACTGCGAGATCTCGCTCGCCGAGCTCCGCCCGTTCGTGGCGGTTCTGATCGCTGAGGTTGGTCATGACCGCTGGCCTGCCATGTGGTTGAGGCAGACGGGCTTGGCCGGGACGTCGTCCCAGCGGGCGGCCTGCCCGACGTAGTCGGCGACGATTGCGTCGAGCTCGGCCTTGGATGTCAGGCCGCGCTCGATGACGTAGCGCCGGCCGTGCTCGTCGGCGGGCACGTCGACGAGGCGCACGATGCCATCGATGCGCTGGCCGTAGATGACGTGCTCGCCTTCGGTGATGCGGTAGCGGGCGAGTTCGACGCGAGGGTTCGTTGCGCCGGCGTTGGGCGTGGTGGCGATCATGAGCTGACCTGCTTCCAGGTGGCGGTGCTGCCGTAGCCCTCGGTCTCGAGGTCGTGGAGGACGCGCGCGTCGTCGCCGCGGCGACAGGCCATGTCGTATTGGACGGCGCGGATTTCGCGGCGGCGGTCCGCGTAGGGCTCGGCCTTGCGGCGCTTCAGGGCGTCGATGGCGCGGGAGGCCTCGGCCCGGGTCGTGGGGACGACGAATGTGACGCCGCGTTGGATGGCCAGCTGGCGCAGGTAGCGCTGCTGGCGGGGTGTGGGTGGCAGACCGCTGGGAGTTCGGGTCTGATGGTGGTGATTGGTCATGGCCGCGCCAGAGCGCGGCGCGCGGGGCCGTCAAGCCCTGGTCCGTCAGGACTCGCGAAGCGACCCGCAGGGCGGGGCTTGACGGCCGCCGAGCGCGACGTGCTTGGCTGCGAGCCCTGACCGAGCGCCACCGGCCCGCCGTCCCCGCAGGCTGACTGCCTCGCCGATGGAGATCACGATCTGCCGAGCTCGGCGAGCGATGCGGGCGGCAGCCGGTCGCGTCTCGGGTGTGCGCTTCGCGGCGCGTTGGCGGCGCCAGTCGCGAATGGTGATGCCTTCTGGAATGTCGGTATGGACGTACCGGAAGCTGTGCGATCCGCCGGGTTGGTGCATCAGCGCGGCTCGACTCCGAAGAGGCGGCAGAGCTCGGTGCGCAGCTGCACGAACTGCTGCCCGCTCGTGGCGTAGCCGTACAGCGGGGCGGCGAGGTCGTAGATCGTGCCGCCGCGCCGGCACCGCCCGTAGCAGTACCAGCCCCGCTCGGGCGTGTCATAGACGTGCAGGCTTGGGTGGCGATCCTCGTGAAACGGACAGCGCACCTTGCGGTAGCGCGGCACCGTGACCCCCAGCAGCCGGCGTACGTAGACGTCGGGCGCGATCGACTGCAACGGGTCATCACGGTCCCGGGGTGTAATCACCTGCGGTGCTTCACGACGGACCTGCGACGGATCGGGCAGACCTCCGACGACCTCGGAGGCCGCAAGCCGCCGCTCCGTGTCCAGGACGAGCGCGGAGACGGGCGTCGGCGGCTGATGCTTGTGCGACCAGGTGGCGGGCACACGCAGGATGCGTGCGGCATCTGCCGACGCCGGGTCGGCGCCGATCGCATGCGCGAGGCGGCGATTCGCGCGCTCGACCTCGTCTCGCTCCAGCGGTGCGGCGAGCGGCCAATAGGCGTGGCAGTTCGAGCCGCTTCCTGAGCCGATGATGATCGCCGGCTTCGGCTCGAACGCGCGCAGGGCGGCGACGGCGTCGTCGCCGTCACAGTCGACCCAGAGCGCATGCGCGTGGTGCACTGCGTCGCGGCCGCCGTACCGACGCGTCCGAGGCGCGCAGCCAACGTAGACGTCCGTCCGTCGCCCGAGCGCGATCGCTCGGGTCGCCAGACCGCGCAGCTGCGATGGCCGGTAGAAGACCTGCCCCATGCCGTGGCCCTCGTCCAGGCGGTAGCGCAGCTCGACCAGCTCGTCGGCTGCGGCGTCGCCGGCAAGTGCCGAGAGAAAGCGCAGGACGGTCTCGTGGCGGGTGAGTGTCGTGGTGGTCATGAGCGTTCCGTTCAGGTCGTCAGGCCCGCGGCCGTCGTGGCCGCGGGCCCGCGATGTGGGTCAGGCGGCCGGATTGGCCTCGCGTGCCTCGCCGCCGGTGGCGACGGGCTCTTCGGGCGACGGCTCGGGGCTGGCCTGACCGTTGGTGCGGCTGCGGCTGGCGAGGAAGTCGACGCGCTCGGCGACGATGTAGACCCGGGAGGCGTACGCGCCGTCCTGCGTCTTGAACTCGTCGAACAGCAGGCGGCCGTCGATTGCGACCTCGCGTCCGGCCTTGAGGTACTGCATGCAGGCCGAGGCCTGCGCGTCGAAGCACTTGACGTCGAAGTAGCCGTCGTGGCCCTGCTTGCCGGCACGCTTGACGGCGATCCGCAGGGTGCAGATCGAGGTGCCATTGTCGGTCTCGAAGAGCTTCGGGTCCTTGGTGAGGTGCCCGGTACCGGTCCAGCGGTTCATGGTGTTCTCCTTGCCCCAGTGGGGGCGGGTCGCGTGGCTGACAAGGCGGCTACGGGCGCCCGCGAGTGGGGCTGTCAAGCGACGGTCCGTCAGGACTCGCGCAGCGACCCGCAGGGCGGCGCTTGACAGCCCCGCGTGGGGGGTGCCGACGATGCAGCCGAAGACAGCCACGCGACCCGCCTCACGGGAGCGTGGGAACCCACCGCTGGTCGCTGGCGCCTGACGCCCGTCGGCCCGGGGCTCGGACCGACGCTGGTAGCCGACCCCCTGGTGGCCGCCGCGGCACCGTGCGCATGCGCCGACCGCTGACGTCGCGGCGAGGACCAACAAGTGCGGAGTGCGGATCGATGACATGCGCCTCTACGCACAAGAGGGACACATGCTCACCCTGGCCCCGCTCACTCCACCGTCTCGCCCCTGACCTCCAGCTACCGCTCGACCGACCCGCCCGACACGCTCACTCCCAC
>JAEMSV010000090.1 GCA_016462625.1 Solirubrobacteraceae bacterium
GCGTCGGGTGGGTGACTCCGGTCGCCGCGATGGGGGGCGCGGGCCACGGTGCCTACCACCGGCTTGCGGGCACCGATTGGTTGTCGATGTACGCCTTCGGTGAGGCTTACAACCCGCGGTGGACGCAGTACAAGGTCACGTTCGCTCAGCCGGTGAGCGGCGTGAGCGGCGTCGGCGTGCGCCTGCTCGTCGACAACGTAGTGACCGCCTTGTCGGTCAACGGCGCTGCGGCATTCGGGTGCACGTTCGTCAGTCCGTGCGCGGGCTTCTACGGCACGCCGTTCGCGCTCGTGGTTCCTGATCCGGATCTGAACGCGCGCGGCGCGGACAACACGCTGATCATCACGGTGTTCAACGGCGCCGCCGGGCAGCCCGACGGCCCGAACCCGAACACGACGGGAGCCCTTGATTTCGACATCGTCTCCGGCGGCCCTGCGCTGCAGGCCGCTGCGCCGGACCGGTCGGCGCAGGCGACGGTGCTGATGACGACCTCTGGGTCGTTCAAGCAGGCCTTCCAGTCCGACTCAGCGGTCCCGATGACGTTGTCCGCGGGCACCAGTGTCGGGGACTTCGTCGATCACGGAGACGGGACGTGGACGTGGAGCTACCGCGCGCCCAAGGGATCAACGCCGGGCGCGTACCCGATCACCGTGACCGCGTCCAGCGCGGGCGGCACCGACGCGATCGACGAGTTCCAGTACACCGTGCTGACCACTCCCGACAATGCCGCCCCGGTCGTCACCGCTCCCGCAACCCCGGCGCACGCCGAGGCCACGGGCACGGCCGGCGCCGTCGTCACCTTCGGGCCGGCGACCGTCACCGACGATGTCGATGCCAACACCACCGCAGCGTGCATCCCGGCATCGGGCTCGACGTTCGCGGTCGGCAACACGCTGGTCACCTGTTCCTACGTCGACGTCTCCGGCAAGCCGGCATCGGCCACCGTGACCGTGACCGTGGTCGACACGACCGCGCCGGTCCTCACCGTGCCGGGCCAGGTCGGCGCGACGGCGACCAGCGCCGGGAGCACCGCCGTGACCTACTCGGTCACGGCGACCGACGCCGCTGACGGCGCTATCCCGGCGACTTGCACGCCATCTTCCGGATCCGCCTTCGCGGTCGGCGCCACGACCGTGACGTGTAGGGCAACCGACGCCGCCGGCAACGTCCATGCGGCCACCTTCGTGGTCACGGTGGCACCGTGGGTCAAGCCCGTGACCCCACCGAGCGAGCCGGTGGCCACGCCGCCGGTCCCCGACGCCACCATGCCACTGGTGTCCATAGACCCGATCACCCGCGCCAATCGGGCGGCGGGTCCCCGAACGGGACGCGTCGACATCGGCTGCAAGCTGCCTGATACGCGCATCACGCGTTGCGAGACCACGCTGATCGCGGTCGTGAACGGGAAGCGGGTGGTCATCGGGCAGGGCGTGGAGACGATCGCTGGCTCCGGCACCCGCAAGCGCGTCACGGTCACCAACAAGCTGACCGCGCTCGGGCGCAAGCTGCTGAACCGGCCCGGCGGCGTGAAGGTCCGCGTTCGAGCGACGATCTTCGTCGCCGGCTCCGACATGCCACTCCGCGGCACCGCCCGCACGCAACTCGTGCCGTCGGGGCTCGTCATGGCGCCCGGCGACGGGCTGTTCGCGACGCGATCCTCGGTCATCAGCGAGGCGGGCATCCGTTACCTCGAGCAACTCCGCGGCAGGCTGGACCAGGTCAAGCGCATCGACTGTGTCGGGTTCACCGACAGCCTGGGTTCCGAGGCCGACAACCGAGCGCTCGGAAAGCGCCGCGCGAAGGTGGTGTGCGCATTCGTCGCGCACAACCGCAAACTCCAGTCATCGTCCAGCAGCCGCGGCGAGCACGCTCCGCGCGCGACCAACACCACGGCAGCGGGCCGCGCACTCAACCGCCGGGTCGAGATCCACCTCGAGTACTAATCCGGGCCCGGACGTCCCGCGGATCCGCGGGACCGTCCGGCGGCTGCTGGCGCTCGAACCACTCGGCCACGAGCGCTCCGGTCCGCC
Source organism: Solirubrobacteraceae bacterium (assembly GCA_016462625.1). The sequence goes on from JAEMSV010000090.1 coordinate 2,031, forward strand.
GCAGGTGATCGCTCATCCAGCGGCGGGCCGCGACCGGGTCCTGCCGCTCGATGGCGGCGCGGATCCGCGTCCGCTGGGCGAAGCTCTCGTCGAGCAGGCTCGGCTCCTCCGCGAGCGCGGTCCAGGTGAGGTTGCGCGGGAACGCGTCGCGCAGGTCGCCGGCCAGCCGGCGGAGGCGCTCGACGGCGGCGGCTTCGACGATCGCGTCGCGGAACTCGAGGTCGGCCGCGTCCCACGGGCCGCTGCGCACGGCGCCCGCGCCCTCGCGCTCGACGAACCGGCGCAGCGCGTCCATCCCGCGCGCGAGCTTCGTCTCGGCGGCGCGCAGGCGCTCGAGCTGCTCGGCCGTGATGCGGGTCGCCGCGAGCTCGGCGGCAAGGCCCTCGATCTCACCGCGGATCTGGTAGGTCTCGCGGAGGTCGGTCGCCGTCGGGCCGCGGACGAGCGCGCCGCGGTGGGGGTAGACCTCGAGGATCCGGTCGGCCTGGAGCTTGCGCAGCGCTTCGCGCACCGGGGTCCGGCTCACGCCGAAGGCCGTCGCGAGCGCCTCCTGTCTCAGCCAGGTCCCGATCGGGAAGTCGCCTGACCGGATCTGCGCGTGGATCCGCTCGGCGAGGTCGTCGACCAGGCCGGGGTCGGAGACGGCGCGCCGTGCGCCGTCTCCGTCGGGCGCAGGCTGGGTCACGCCGCTGCTGCTGCTGCGAACTGCCCGCCGGCCTCGTCGACATCGACCATCGCGGCCTCCAGCCGCTCGAGCACCGCCAGGCGCACCGCGTTGACCTCGGGGCTCAGCAGAGCCTCGGCGTCGCGCGGGCGCGGCAGGTCCAGGTGCGCCTCGTGCACGACCTTGCCGTTGACGACGACGAGGATCCGGCTCGCGAGCGCGAGCGCCTCGTCGAGGTCATGCGTGACGAAGAAGATGGTGTTCTTCGCGCGCGTCCAGAGCTCGATGAGCACCTGGTGGAGCACCGCTCGGCGCGCGAAGTCGAGGCCGGTGAACGGCTCGTCCATCAGCAGCACGTCGGGCTCGTTGGCGAACACCGCGGCGATCGCGGCGCGCCGGCGCATGCCGCCGGAGAGCTGCTTCGGCCAGGCCTTCGCGAAGCGCGTCAGCCCGACGATGTCGAGGTATCGCGCGACGATCTCCTCACGCTCGGCCTTCGGGACCCCGCGCGACTTCAGGCCGTAGCCGACGTTGTCGGCGACGCGCTTCCAGAGGAACAGCGTGTCGCGCTGGAAGATCACGCCACGGTCGGCGCCCGGCCCGTCGACCTTGTCGCCGTGGGCGAGCACCTCCCCGGTCGTCGGCTCGATGAAGCCGGCGATCAGGTTCATGAGGGTCGACTTGCCGTGGCCCGAGGGGCCGAGGACGCAGACGAACTCACCCGGCTCGACGACGAGCGTCATGTCGTTGACGGCGGTGAGCTTCTCGCCCGAGGCGAGCGTGAACGACTTGGTCACGCCGCGCAGCTCGACGGCGGGATAGAGCTTGTGGTGGGGGTCAGCCGACTGCGGCGGGGTCATGAGGCGCTCCGGACGTTTTGGATCCAAACGGCGGGTCGGATTAAACCGGCTCCCCGGCGCCCAGGCGTCCGACGAACGGTCCCAAGACGGGCGCGGGCGTTCGACCACTCGTCCCATGCCACCCTCTCTCGCGCGCGTTGGAGCTGGATTTCGACCGGCTGTCGAGAACGCCTCGTCATGTCTCTACCGATAGTCCAGTCCGCAGGCGCGCGCGGAGTGGATAAATGGACCACCAGGAAAGTTGGATCCGATCTTGGAGAACCCCCACATGTCCACCGCCCGCCCACTTCGCCTCGCCTTCGACACCGGTGGCACGTTCACGGATCTGACGATCGACGGCCTCGGCCTCTACAAGTCGTCGACCACGCCGGAGGACCCGGTGGTCGGCGTCATGAACGTCTGCGACGTCGCGGCCGCCGACCTCGGGATCACCCGGCGCGAGCTGATGGAGCAGGCCTCGCAGGTCGTCTACGGCACGACCCGCGCGACGAATGCGGTCATCAACGCGAACACCGCGAAGACCGCGATGCTCCTCACCGACGGGCACCCGGACATCCTGCTCTGGCGGGAGGGCGGCCGCATCGGCACCTTCGACTTCACGGTCCCGTACCCGGACCCGTACATCCCGCGCCGCTTCACCTACGAGATCGACGAGCGCGTCGGCGCGGCCGGCGAGGTCGTCAAGCCGCTCGACGAGGCCAAGACCATCGAGACGCTCATGGAGCTGAAGGAGACGGGCATCGAGGCGATCGCCGTCTGCTTCCTGTGGTCGATCCTCAACCCGGCGCACGAGCTCCGCGTCGGCGAGCTCATCGCGGAGCACCTGCCGGGCATCCCGTACACGCTCTCGCACGTGCTCAACCCGAGCATCCGCGAGTACCGCCGCGCGTCGGCCGCCGCGATCGACGCGTCGCTGAAGCCGCTCATGGGGACCTTCCTGCATCGCCTGTCCGAGCGCTTCGCCGAGGAGGGCTTCACCGGCCGCGTCCTCGTGATGACCTCCGCGGGCGGCGTCCTCGACAACAACTCCGTCGCCGAGGCGCCGATCCACACGCTGGCCTCGGGCCCGGCCGCCGCGCCGGTCGCCGGCCGCCGGTTCCTCGGGCTCGACGACCTGGGCGACACCGCGATCGTCACCGACGCAGGCGGGACGAGCTTCGACGTCTCGCTCGTCCGCCGCGGGCAGATCCCGTGGACCCGCGAGACGAAGATCGGCCGCAGCTACTACGGCCCGATGACCGGCTTCCCGTCCGTCGACGTGAAGTCGGTTGGCGCCGGCGGCGGCTCGATCGCGTGGCTCGACGGAGGCATCCTCCGCGTGGGCCCGCAGAGCGCGGGCGCCGTTCCCGGCCCGGCCTGTTACGGCGCGGGCGGCACGAGCGCGACGGTCACCGACGCGTGCGTGGCGCTCGGCTACCTCGAGCCCAGCCGGTTCCTCAACGGCGCGATGCCGCTGCACCCCGACCTCTCCCGCGAGGCCATCGAGCGCGAGATCGCCGGGCCGCTGGGCATGGGTGTCGAGGAGGCCGCTGCCGCGATCCTCGAGGTCGCGACCGAGCGCATGATCAACGCGATCGAGGACATCGCGATCAGCCAGGGCGTCGACCCGCGTGACGCCGTGATGATCTCCGGCGGTGGGTCGGGCGGCTTCTACGCCTGCGCCATCGCCCGCCGGCTCGGGTGCGACCAGGTGATCGTTCCCGAGGCCGCTGCCGCGCTCTCCGCGGTCGGCGCGTTCATCTCCGACCTCGTGGCGGACTTCGCGGTCACGCTCCCGACGAGCACCGACCGGTTCCCCAACGACGAGGTCAACAAGGTCCTGGCCGGGCTCGGCCGCACGTGCGAGGACTTCGTCGCGGGCCCGGGCTCGGACTCCGTCGAGCAGACGGTCTCCTACTCCGTCGAGGCGCGCTACCCGCAGCAGATCTGGGACCTCGAGGTCCCGCTCGGGCGCTCGGAGTTCACCGAGGACGCGCACATCGAGGAGCTGCGCGAGTCCTTCCATCGCGTGCACAACGAGGTGCTCGGCATCGCCGACGAGGGCTCCGCGGTGGAGACCATGACCTGGCGCGCGAAGGTGCGCTGCCAGCTCGGCACCGACCTCTCCGGGGCGACGGCGCTCACCGCCGCGCCGCCGGAGTCCGAGGAGACCCGCGAGGTCTTCTTCACCGGCACAGGCTTCGTCGACGCGACGATCCGCACCCTCGCCTCGATCCGCACGGACGAGACGATCGCGGGCCCGGCCATCATCGAGGGCCCGGCGACGACGGTCGTCGTCGAGCCGCAGGCCACGGCGCAGCGGCTGGAGTCCGGCTCGCTCGCGATCAACCCGACGGGAGCCGCCTGATGGGACGACCGACGACCATCCGCGAGTCTGCGCCGGTCGCCCCGGCGCCGCCGCTGCCGTCACTGGACCCGGTCCGGATGGCGGTCGTGCAGTCCCGGCTGGAGGGCGCGGTCGGGGCGATGATGCACACGCTGATGCGCTCGGCGCGCTCGGGGATCCTGGGCGTGGCGAAGGACTTCTCGTGCTGCATCCTGACCGCGGACGACGAGGTCGTCGCATCGTCGGGAGCCATCCCGATCCACGTCATGCAGGGCCCGGACATGATGTCCAAGTGGATGAAGAAGTTTCATCCCGGCCTGAAGCGCGGCGACGCGTTCCTGCACAACAGCCCGTACCACGGCAACAGCCACGCGGCGGACTGGTCGATCCTCGTGCCGGTCATCGACTACGAGGGCCGGCACCGCTTCACCGTGCTCGCCAAGGCCCACCAGGGCGACTGCGGCAACGGCGAGCCGACGACGTACGCGATCAACGCGCGTGACGTCTACGAGGAGGGTGCGCTGATCTGGCCCTGCGTCAAGGCGCAGGAGAACTACCAGGACAACGAGGACCTCATCCGCACCTGCCAGATGCGGATCCGCGTGCCCGAGCAGTGGTGGGGCGACTACCTGGCCCTCGTCGGCTCGGCGCGCATCGGCGAGCGCCGCCTGCTCGAGCTGATCGACGACCTCGGCGCCGACGTGCTCGCCTCCTACGGCCAGCAGCTCTTCGACGAGAGCGAACAGCGGATGATCGACGCGATCCGCCAGCTGCCGAAGGCGAGGCGGACGGCGGTGTCGGTCCACGACCCGTTCCCGCGCGTGCCCGACGGCGTGCCGATCAAGGTGACCGTCGACGTCGACCCCGACGACGCGCGCATCACCGTCGACCTGCGCGACAACCCCGACTGCCTGCCGGTCGGCATCAACCTCAGCGAGGCGTGCTCGCGCACGGCGGCGCTGATCGGCGTCTTCAACAGCGTCGGGCACGTGGACGCCGTCGGCCACCCGGTGGTCGCGAACGCCGGCGCCTTCCGGCGCGTCGACGTGCTCGTGCGCGAGAACTGCTGCGTCGGGATCCCGCGCCATCCGCACTCGGTGTCGGCCGCGACGACGAACCTCCAGGACCGCGTGGCGAACGCGACGGCGCGGTGCTTCAGCGACATGATGGAGGGCATCGGCCTGGCCGACTTCGGCGCGCCCGTCCCGCCCTCGGGCGCGGTGATCAGCGGCACCGATCCGCGGAGCGGCAAGCCGTTCATCAACCAGCTCCAGCTCGCCGCGGCCGGCGGGCCGGGCGGGCCGTCGACCGACGGCTGGGTCACCGCCTACTCCACCGGGGCCGCGGGCATGATGTACAAGGACTCCGTCGAGATCGACGAGGTCAAGCACCCGATCCGCGTCCTCGAGCAGCGGATCCTGTCGGACACCTGCGGCGACGGCCGCCACCGCGGCGCGCCATCGGCCCTGGTCCGGATCCAGGCCGTCAACGCGGCGATCGAGTTCATGATCAACTCGGACGGCACCGTCAACTACCCGCGCGGCGTGCGCGGCGGCCACGACGGCATGCCAGCGGACCAGTGGGTCCAGCAGGCCGGCGGCGGGCTGCGCAGCGTCGGCGCGTTCCACCGCGAGACGATCTCGCCCGGGGACGTCATGGTCTCGGTCTCCTCCAGCGGAGGCGGGTACGGACTGCCCACGGAGCGGCCGATCGCGATGGTCGTGCGGGACGTGCGGGAGGGCTGGCTGACGGCCGGCCGCGCCGCGGAGGTCTACGGCGTGGTGCTCGACGAGGATCTGCGCGTCGATGAGATCGCCACGCTGAGAATGCGCCGCGAGATCGAGGCGTGGGGCCCGCCGCCCGCCGTGAGCGCGGTGCCGGCGTACCGCTGAGTGCATGACGTGACCGGCGACCACACGCCCCGTCCGGGGTGGGCGCTCTTCTGCGCCGCGACCGGATTCGGCGTGGTGATCATGCACACCACCGCCGTCAACGTCGCCCTGCCGTCGCTGCAGGAGACGCTCGGCGGCGAGGTGGCCGGCCTGCAGTGGTGCGTGAACGCCTATGCGCTCGTGCTCGCGACGCTGCTGCTGCCGTTCGGCGCGATGGCCGACCGGTTCGGCGCGCGCCGCATGTTCGTCGCCGGCCTGTCCGTCTTCGCGGTCGCGTCGCTCGCGTCGGCGTCCGCGCACGGCATCGCGCTGCTGATCGTCGGGCAGGCGGTCGCCGGGGCCGGCGCCGCGATGGTGGCGCCGACGGCGCTGGCGATCCTCCGCGAGTCCTATCCCGAGCCGAAGGCCCGGATGCGCGCCATCGGGAAGCTCTCGCTCGGGCTGGCCGCCGGGTTCGGGCTAGGCCCGATCGTCGGCGGCGCGCTCGTCGGGCTGATCTCGTGGCGGGCGGTCTTCTTCATCGACGCGCCGTGCGCGATCGTGCTCGTGCTGCTCGCGCTGCGGTTCGTCCCGCCGAGCGAGACGCGGCCATCGCGTGCGCTGTCGGTGAGTGGCGTGGTGCTCGGCGCGACGGCGGTGGGCGCGCTCGCGTTCGCGCTGACCGACGCCGGGAGCGCGGGCTGGACGGCGACGCCCGTGCTCATCGCCGCCGCGGTGAGCGTCGCGGCCGGGGCCACCTTCGTGATGACGCAGCGCCGCAGCAGCAAGCCGCTGATCCCGCCCCGGCTGCTGGCGATCCCCGAGGTCACCATCGCGTGCGCGATCGGGCTCATCTTCAACATCTCCGTGTACGGCCAGATCTTCGTGCTGTCGATCACGTTCCAGGAGGCCCGCGGCCTGTCGCCGCTCGAGACGGGGCTGCTGTTCCTCCCGCAGCCGATCGGGACGATCTCGGTCGCGGTGCTCGTCGGGCACTGGCTCGCGCGCTCGGGCCCGCGCCCACCGCTCATCGTCGGGCTCGCGCTGAGCACGACGGCGGCGGTCACGCTGCTCGCCCTGGACAGCGGCGCATTCCCGATCCCGATCCTGATCGGGCTGTACATGATGGGGGTCGGCGGCGGCCTCGTCGTCCCCTCGCTCCACACGATGATCGGCGTCGGCGCGCCGGCGGATCTCGTCGGGATCGCGTCGGCCGCGCTGAACGCGAACCGGCAGATCGGCGGGGTGCTCGGCGTCGCGGTGATGGGCTCGCTGATCGCGGCCGGCGACCTCATGCCGAGCGTGCGCGAGGCACTGATCTTCGCGGCGGCCACGCAGGTCGTCGCGCTCGTCCTCGTCCTGCGCCGGGTCCGCGCCTCCGTGGGCGAACCCGAGCTGGCCCCGTCGCTGCGATGAAGCTCGGCGTCCAGATCTTCGTGACGGACGAGACGCCGCCGGTGCCGGAGCTGGCGCGGGCCGTGGAGGAGCGCGGGTTCGAGTCGCTGTGGGTCACCGAGCACACCCACATCCCGGCGAGCCGGATCACGCCGTTCACGCCGGACGTCCCGATTCCGGGCGGTCCGGAGACCATCCCGCTGCCGCGGCCCTATTACCGCACGCTGGACCCGTTCGTGACGCTCGGCGCCGCGGCGGCCGTGACCACGACGCTGAAGCTCGGCACCGGGATCTGCCTCGTCACGCAGCGCGACCCGATCGTTACGGCGAAGGAGGTCGCGTCGCTGGACTTCCTCTCGGGCGGGCGTGTCCTGTTCGGCGTGGGGGCGGGCTGGCTGCGCGAGGAGATCGCCGATCACGGCACCGATCCAAAGACCCGGTTCGCGCTGATGCGCGAGCGGGTCGAGGCGATGAAGGCGCTGTGGACCGAGGAGGAGGCGAGCTACGACGGACGATTCGTCTCCTTCGAGCGGGCCCTGCAGTTCCCCAAGCCGGTGCAGGCGCCGCACCCGCCCATCTTCATCGGGGGCAACGGGCCGAAGGTCCTCGAGCGCGTCCTCGCCTACGGCGACGGCTGGATGCCCAACCCGTCCCCGGACGACGAGACGGTCATCGCGCGCGCCCGCGAGCTCTGGGCGCAGCGCGACGACGTGCCCGTGATGATCAGCGGGGCGCCCGTGGACGCTGCGCGGCTCTCGCGCTTCGCCGACGCGGGGTTCATGCGGGCCGGGTTCTTCGTCCCGAGCGCGGGCTGGGACGAGATCGAGCCGGTGCTCGACGAGATCGCGGCGGCGGCCGCGAGCCTGTAGCGGCGCCTACGATCCACGTGTGAGCGACAGGAAGTGGATGCCGCGCCCGCCGCGCGGCGCCGAGCGCGTCACGGGGAAGACCTTCACCGAGCGCAAGCTCCTGCTCGTCGACGCCGTGCTGAGCGACTGCGACCTCTCGAACCTCGTCGTCCACGGCGGCTCGCTGCGTCGGGTGGAGATCGCGGGCTCGCGGCTGGTCGGCTTCTCGTTCACCGAAAGCGAAGCCGAGGACGTCCGGATCTCCGACGCGACGCTGATGCTCGCCTCGTTCGGCCACACGCGCATGCACCGGGTGGTCTTCGACGGGGTCAACCTGCGCGAGGCGTCGTTCGTCGGCGCCGACCTGCGCGGAGTCGTCTTCGACGGCTGCGCGATGGAGGGCGCCGACTTCCGCAACGCGAAGCTCACCGGCTGCACGCTGCGCGGCGCGACGCTCGACGGCGTGCTCGGCGTCGAGTTCCTGCGCGGGCTCTCGATGCCCCCGGCCGACATCGTGGAGTCGGCCGCCGCCCTCGCGGGGGCGCTGGGGATCGAGGTCGAGCGGCCCGACCCGGACTAGCCGACAGGCTGGCCGTCGGCGGCCGCCTGCATCGCGGCGACGTCGAGCTTCTTCATGCCGAGCATCGCGTGCATCGCGCGGCCGACCCGTTCGGGATCGTTGTCGGTGAAGAACTCGTCCATGCCCTTCGGGACGACCTGCCACGAGACGCCGAACTTGTCCTTGCACCAGCCGCACTGGCTCTCGGCCCCGCCGTCGGCCGTCAGCGCGTCCCAGTAGTAGTCGACCTCCGCCTGGTCCTCGCAGTCGATCTGGAACGAGATGGCCTCGTCGAACTGGAACTCCGGACCGCCGTTGATGCCGGTGAACTTCTGGCCGTTGAGCTCCCACGAGACGGTCATCACGGTGCCGGCCGGGCCGGGCGCGCCCTCGGGGTAGCGGGTGGTGGCGGTGATCCGGGAGTCCGTGAAGACCGAGACGTAGAAGTCCGCGGCCTCCTCGGCGTTCCCGTCGAACCACAGGTTCGGGACGATCTTCTGAGCCATGACGTGTGCCTCCTCGCAGGTGCGTTCTCCGGGGTAGACGGGAGGCGCACCGAGAACTCATCGGTCGGCTACCAGGGTGAGGGCTCGTAGTCCTTCAGGAACACGCAATCAGCCTGCCTCGCCGACTTGCGGCTCGGCGGGAATGCTGGGTGGTGCCGGTGTATCTACTGCCAAGATGGTTTCGAGTACCTGCTGCATCCCTGCGGCCCGCTCGGGGGAGAGCGCGATCTTGTCGAGCACTACGTTCCTAAAGGGCTCGTAGCCGATGCTCTTCAGTTCGTTTTTCACGAATCGCTTTAGGATCCGCCGACCGGGGAACGTGGTGATCCAGGCGCCACTATCCAACGCCGCTTCAAGGTCGCCCCGATGCTCGGCGGCCTGCTCCGCGATCCAAGCCTCGCTATACGTGGCGCCTGTCTCGACCACGCGGCGCACCGAACCCTCGATGGAGGGCGCGAGATCGTGTGCGATGTTGTCGCTATCGGGTGGCCCTTTGACTGCGATTGAATCAACGAGCGCCGTATTGATCTCGGCCTGAATGCGCTCGACGATCAGGCTTCCGACGAGCTCCGCTGCGGCCCTCTTAAGAGCACTTGTTACTGCGTCGTCGCTCGAGAACGAGCCGTCCCCCGCAAGTGAGTGGCACGCGTCGCGGATAGCTGCCGGTGACAGGAGATAGTTCTCAATGTGGTAGACGTCCCACCTGAACTCCTGCGCGTTGATCTCGTCTCCCGCGGTCTCTTCGTGATCACGGTCGACTACCGCAAAGAATCGGTTGCTGACCCCAATTTGGCTTGTGGCCACGTTGAGTACGGCATACAGGTCGCGCACTCGCTTCTTGGAGCCGCCGCTGACCAGGTTGACGCGGCGAGCGAAGTCGGGGAACAGGCGGCGGACCATCGCAACGTCGAAGCCGTCCTCCCCGGATCCCTCGAGGATGACCACTTTTGCGTGAGGTCGGTACGCGGCGAGATCGCCTACAAGGTCGACCACGACCCTTTCGACGTCATCTTCCAGAAGGACCTCTGACGCCTGGTTCCCGGTCGAGTGTGTCGCACTCAGCATGTGGTAAACGCGATAGTTCGAGTTGCCGATCGCTTGGCGGAGCAGTGTGTCCGAGTGGGTCACCAGCCACAGCTGGTTTCCCTGGGCAACGCCAAGGTGGCGGTAGTAGAAATCGGTGAAGCCTTGGAGCAAGCTGGGGTTGAGATGCAACTCGGGCTCATCCAGCAGGATCACTGACTGTCGCGGAGTCGAATTTCGCAACCGCAAGTAGCCATAGAGGATTTCTTTCTCGCCGGAGCTGAGGTCGTCGATGTCGTGCGAGTGGCCTCCGGGAACACGTACCGGGAATTCGAGGGTGCCTCTCGGGAGCGGGCGGATCCCCTCGTACTCCTTGTCGGGGAAGAACGTGCGGAAGAGCTCCTTGAGCGTCTCGTTGAGGTCCTCCCCGGCAGCTTCCTGTCCGGACGCCTCAGAGATCAGGCTCCGGAGGTAGCCCGACGCAAGCTCCGTCTTGACGTTCTGGTACTTGGCCTCCCAGTTGTACAGCGACTGCTGTCGACGTTCGTTTTCGAAGGCTTGCGAATCGAGGTTGATCCCTTGCAGCGGCTGGCGGGTGTAGGTGCGCGAGGCGCTGTGGTATTCAATGATTCCCAGGTCCTCGGGGCGGAAAGCTTGGAACGAGACCTCTGCGGGCGAGCATTCTTCGGCGTGGAGATCTCCGCTAGGGCGGATGTGGACCGAAATGGCATGCTCGCTCGATTGGGTCAGCGCGGTTGTCAGCCGTTCGGTGATCTTCTTGACTTGTACTTCGGCTTCCTCTCGATATTGCGCGAGCTGCGTAGCGATAGCCATGCGGTTGAATGACCAGTGGTCAAGCCGCTGCCCTGTGACACGCTGCCACGCGATCGGCCAAGCTAGATCGGCGCTGTTCGCCAGCAAGAACTGGCGTTCTGATTCGGAGTACTGAATCGTTGCCGATATCTCGACGGGAAGTTGTGGGTCGCGAAACATCCGTCGGAGCGCATCTCGGTCTTGCAGGTTGATCCCGAACTCGCCAAACCACTGGACGTGTTCATCCGCGGAATAGCCGCCATAGATGGACTTCAGAAGCCGGATCGCGTCGAAAACGCACGACTTGCCTGAGCCGTTCGGACCTGCGATGACGATGAAGTCCTCAAGGTCGACGGTCTCAAACCGTCTGACCGCTCTGAGATTGGTGACGCAGAGTGATTTGAAACGCATCGAATAGGCAGCAGTAGCTGATAGTTCGTGGGTTGATCGAGCGAGCGGCCATGGAGCGTACAGCGGCGTCCAGTTGTTGGCCGATCCAGCGCTGCCCGGATAGCAGTCCTTGCTTCGCGATTGAGCCTGGCTACCAGGGCGACGGCTCGTAGTCCTTGAGGAAGACGCCGTGGAGGTCTTCGCCCGCCTCACCCCGCACGATCGGGTCGTACACGCGCGCGGCGCCGTCGACGAGATCGAGCGGCGCGTGGAAGCCCGCGTCGGCGAGGCGCATCTTCTGCGGGTGCGGGCGCTCGTCGGTGATCCAGCCGGTGTCGACGGCGGTCATCAGGATGCCGTCGGTCTCGAGCATCTCCTGCGCGCTCGTGCGCGTGAGCATGTTCAGCGCGGCCTTCGCCATGTTCGTGTGCGGATGGCCGGGCCCCTTGTAGCCGCGCGAGAACTGGCCCTCCATCGCCGAGACGTTCACGACGTACTTCCGCCGGGCCGACGCCGCCGCCATCGCGGGGCGGAGGCGGCCGACGAGGATGAACGGCGCGGTCATGTTGCAGAGCTGGACCTCGAGCAGCTCGATCGGGTCGACCTCGCCGACGACCTGCGACCAGCTGTTGGCGTCGTGCAGATCGGGCACCAGGCCGCCGGCGTCGATCGCGGTCTCGGCGGCGATGCGCTCGGGCGTGGCCGAGCGAGCGGAGAGCGCGAGGGCCGTCAGCGCGTGGGGCGTCGGCGCCCAGTGGCCGGTGGTCGCCATCGTCGAGCCGTTCCCACGTCCGACGGGCAGCGCGGCTGGCCCCTCGCCGTCGGCCCCGAGCGTCAGCACCTCGACCCCGGAGTCGCTCCACCCGGCGGGAAGCTCGGCGGCCTCCGCGGAGACCAGCAGCCCGTACGCCTCCGGGGACCGGCGCACGGTCTGGGCGGCGTTGTTGATGAGGATGTCGAGCGGGCCGTCCTTCGCCACCTCGTCGGCGAGGTCGATCACCTGCGCCGGGTCGCGCAGATCGAGCCCGACGATCTTCAGCCGGTGCAGCCACTCGCCGCTGTCCGGCATGTCGGTGAAGCGGCGGACCGCGTCGTTGGGAAAGCGCGTGGTGATCGTCGTGTGCGCGCCGTCGCGCAGCAGGCGCAGGGCGATGTACATGCCGATCTTCGCCCGGCCGCCGGTGAGCAGCGCGCGCCTCCCGGTGAGGTCGGTGCCCTGGCCGCGGCGGGCGTGGTGCTTGGCCGCACAGGTCGGGCAGAGCTGGTGGTAGAAGGCGTCGACGACGTGGTAGCGGTCCTTGCACACGTAACACGCGCGCGACTCGATCAGCGTCCCCGCCGTCGCTCCCTCTGCCGAGGACACGAGCGGGATGCCCTGCGTCTCGTCGTCGATGCGGCCGGGCGCGCCGGTCGCCGTCCGGG
>JAEMSV010000235.1 GCA_016462625.1 Solirubrobacteraceae bacterium
ACGTTGATCGGGTGCCCGTGCGGGCAGGTCTTCGCGTCGCCGATCGCGGCGAGCATGCGCTCCTCGAGCACCGGGCTCATCGCGTGCTCCAGGCGCTCGGCCTCCTCGTGGACCTCGTTCCACGGAATGCCCAGGACGTCGGTCAGGAAGCGCTCGACGAGCCGGTGGCGCCGGACGACCTGCCCGGCGTGCTCGACCCCCGACTCGGTGAAGCTGATCGACTTGTCCGGCGCGCGCTCGATGTAGCCGTCGCGCTCGAGGCGACCGAGCATCTCGTGCACCGTCGGTGCCGACAGCTGACGGGCGCGCGCGACGTTGGCGCCGGTCATCGGCAGCCCCGCCTCGTACAGCCAGAACAGCGTCTCGAGGTACTCCTCTTCCGCGACGGTTGCGTGATCGGTCGACATGCGGCTGATCGTACGGGAATCGCTCGCGCCGCTCGCGTACGGTACGGGGCAGGTGACCTCGTGAGCCCCCCACTCGACCAGCCCCTCCTTCCCCAGCTCGCAAAGCCCCGCAAAGGGCTTCCCGACGAGGCCGACGGATGGATCTACGAGCCGAAGTTCGACGGGTTCCGGGCGATCGCGTTCGTCGACGGGGACACCGTCGAGCTGCAGTCGCGCAACGGCAAGACGCTCACCCGCTACTTCCCGGAGCTGAAGTTCCCGGCCGGCAGGTACGTCCTCGACGGCGAGATCGTCATCGAGAGCGAGGACGGCGGTGAGGAGTTCAACCTGCTCGGGCAGCGCATCCACCCCGCGGAGTCGCGCGTGAACATGCTCGCCGAGCAGACGCCCGCGACGTACATCGCCTTCGACCTGCTGGCGCGCGCCGACGACGTCCTCCTCGAGCTGCCCTGGGTGCAACGGCGCGCCGCGCTGGAGGACCTCGTCGAGGCACCGGTGAAGATCGCGCCGTACGTGGAGACCGCCGCGGAGGCCGAGCACTGGCTGCACGATGCCGAGGGCGTCATCGCCAAGGAGCGCGACGCGCCCTACCGCCCGGGTCAGCGCACGGGCATGGTGAAGATCAAGCGCGTCCGCACGATGGATGCGGTCGTCGTCGGGTGGCGGCCGGGCAAGGCCGAGGGGACCGTCGGAGCCCTGATGCTCGGCCTGTACACCGACGAAGGCGACCTCCGCGTGATCGGCCACTCCTCGGGGTTCACCGCGAAGCGCAAGAAGGAGCTCGTCGGCGAGCTCAAGCCCTACGAGACAGGCGAGCGCGGCAGCGGCGCGCAGTCGCGCTGGACCGGCGACCGCGACCTCGAGTGGGTGGCGCTGCGCCCGGAACTCGTCGTCGAGGTCACGTACGACCACGCCAGCGACGGCCGGATCCGCCACGGCGCAAAGGTCCAGCGGTTCCGGGACGACAAGGACCCCGGGGACTGCTCGATCGACCAGCTCGGCTGATCGCCTGATCGGCCGCGGGCGCGGCGGACCCCTCAAGGAAGGCCGACCTGAGTCCGACGAAGCAGGGGATGGGCCTCCCGCAGCTCTTCAAGCTCGATGAGACCGAGCGCGAGTGGATGTTCGACATGCACCTGCGCAACACGCCTCGCCTGCGTGTAGCGACGCTTGCCGTGGGCGCGCTCGCGGCGGCCAGCGTGCCGTGGATGGTTCCCCTGACGCTCGTGCCGATCGCCCTGTGCGTGGTCATCTCGGTCTTCTTCACGGCGATCACCGACCGCACCGAGCAGATCGCGCCGATCGTCGCCAGCTTCTTCCTCGCCCAGCTGCTGATCGCGACGTCGATCGTCGTCAACCAGCGCCAGTTCGAGGCGGACATCTGCCTGCTCGTCTTTCCGTTGCTCGCCGCGGCCAGCGGCTTCCCGCGGCGCCTGACGGTCATGTGCTCGATCTACACCGGCCTGCTCATGGTCGGGGCGGCGCTGTGGAACGTCGAGGGGCTCCTCGACGACCCGCCGGCGCTGCTCGTGCCGATCGCGCTGCTCGTCGGCGCCGTCCTCGTCACGGCAGGCCTGACCGAGTCGAGCATCGAGAACCGCACGGCCGCGGCGATCGATTCGCTCACCGGGATGCTGAACCGGGCCGCGCTGCGCACCCGGACCGAGGAGCTCGCCCAGCAGTCGTCGCTCACCGACGACAACATCGCCGTGCTCGTGGCCGATCTGGACCACTTCAAGGACGTCAACGACAGCCGCGGCCACGCGATCGGCGACGAGGTCCTCCGGCAGGCCGCCTACCGGATGCGCACCGCGCTGCGCGCGTTTGACCTCGCCTACCGCCTCGGCGGCGAGGAGTTCGTCTTCCTGCTGCCCGGCGCCGACGCCGACCAGGCCATGGCGCTGGCCGACCGGCTCCGCGCCGCGGTGAACGCCGCGCCGATGGAGGGGCTCCGCGTCACGGTCTCCGTCGGGGTCGCCGTCTCGGCACCCGGCCAGGCGTTCGACTTCGCCTCCGTCTTCGACGCCGCCGACCGGGCGCTCTACATCGCCAAGCACGAGGGTCGCGACCGCGTCACCGTCGCGCCTGCCGAGGATCTCCCGCAGGCCGCCTGATGGCCCTCTCCCGGTACATCCTGCTCGACGAGGGCGAGCGCGCGTGGGTGCTGGACATGCACAAGCGCAACAGCCCGCGGATCCGCAAGGCCGCGATCGTCTTCAGCGTGCTGCTCACGGCGTGCCTGCCGTGGTTCAACCTGCTGTCGCTCATCCCGATGGGCCTGGCCTTCGGCGCGATCCTCCTCGGCGACTACCTCACCTTCAAGACGGGGAAGATCGGGCCGTTCTTCACCGCCTGGTGCCTGCTCGTCGTCTTCATCGCTGCCGCGATCGTCGTCAACGACAACCAGCACAGCGGCGACATCACGCTGCTCATCTTCCCGATCCTCGGCGCCTGCGCCGGATTCCCGAAGAGGCTGATCGTGCTCAGCACGGCCTACACCGCGCTCGTGATGGTCGCGGCGGAGATGCTGTTCGGCGGCCAGGCGGTCATCGACGACCCGCCGCTGCTGATCATCCCGATCGCCCTGCTGGTCGCGGCGGTCATCGTCACCACCGGCCTGCGCGAATCGAGCATCGAGCACCGTGAGGCCGCGGTCGTCGACCGGCTCACCGGGATGCTGAACCGCACCGCGCTCGCCACCCGCACCGCGGAGCTCGAGCACCAGGCGCGGCTCACCGGCGAGCAGGTCGGCGTGATCGTGGCGGACCTCGACCACTTCAAGGCCGTCAACGACACGCACGGCCACGCCGCGGGCGACCAGGTCCTGCAGGAGACCGCGTACCGGATCCGCAAGGAGCTGCGTGCGTTCGACCTGGCCTACCGCATCGGCGGCGAGGAGTTCGTCCTCTTGATGCCCGGCGCGAACACCGAGCAGGCCCACGAGCTCGCCGAGCGGCTCCGACTGGCGATCCGCGACGTTCCCATGGCCGGCGGCGTGCCCGTCACGGTCTCAATCGGGGTCGCCGCCTCCTCGCCCGAGCAGCCATTCGCCTTCAACGAGATCTTCGCCGCAGCCGACGCCGCGCTGTACGACGCCAAGCGCGCCGGGCGCGATCAGGTGCAGCTCGCGGGCCTCGCAGCCCCGCCGATCGCTGCCTAGAGCGGCTCCGCGTCCTACGCGCCACATTCTTTCCTCGTTTCAGGTTCCTGCGGGACCTGCCGACAGTGTGGGAAGGACCATGAACCCCGGGGGAGCACACATTCCGATGGCAACCGAGACGGCCCAGCGTTTCCGACTGGTGACCCGCAGTGATTTCGACGGCCTCGTGTGTGCCGCGCTCCTGAAGGAGCTCGACATCCTGGACGACATCCTGTTCGTCCACCCCAAGGACATGCAGGACGGCAAGGTCGAGATCA
>JAEMSV010000091.1 GCA_016462625.1 Solirubrobacteraceae bacterium
GCGACCGCGTGGTTGGCCGTGAGCTGCAGCGAGTCGATGACCCGGAGGATCTCGTCGAAGTTGCGGCCGGTCGTCATCGGGTAGATGAGGACGAGCTTGATCTTCTTGTCCGGACCGACGACGAAGACGTTGCGCAGCGTCGCGTTCTGGGCGGGGGTGCGCTCGGTCGGGTCGCCGTAGACGTCGGCGGGCAGCATGCCGTACGCCTTCGCGATCGAGAAGTCGTTGTCGGAGATCAGCGGGTAGTTGACCGCGGCGCCCTGGGTCTCCTCGATGTCGGCGGCCCACTTCTCGTGGTTCTCGATCGGGTCGACCGAGAGGCCGACGATCTTCACGCCGCGCTTGGCGAACTCCGGCTCGATGCTCGCCATGTAACCGAGCTCGGTCGTGCAGACCGGGGTGAAGTTGCGCGGGTGCGAGAACAGGACGGCCCAGCCGTCGCCGACCCAGTCGTGGAAGCTGATCGGGCCCTGCGTGGTTTCCGCCTGGAAGTCTGGCGCGGTGTCGCCGATGGTCAGTGCCATGGGGTGTCTCCCTTGATGCGCGTTCGAATTGGGGGGATTGCCAATCGGGTTTTCCAGGATACCGGGGCGAGCACTACGATCCGGCCCCAGCGTGGCCATCACCTCGACAGGGCGGCAGGGCTCCGACGCCGGCGGCTGGCCCCTCGTCGGCCGCGCGCGCGAGCTCGAGGAGATCGAGCGGGCGGTCCAGGGAAACGAGGCCGGAGTGGTGCTGGCCGCGCCCGCCGGGGTCGGGAAGTCCCGGCTCGCCCGGGAGGCCGTTGCCAGCGCGGAGAGCGCCGGCGCGTTCACGCAGTGGGTGCAGGCCACGCGCAGCGCGGCGGCCGTGGCGCTCGGCGCGTGCGCGGAGCTGGTCCCCGACGACGCGCGCACCGACGACACGCTCGACGTCATGCGTCGCAGCGCCGCCGCGCTCCGCGAGCGGGCCGGCGGCCGTCCGGTGGTGGTCGGTGTCGACGACGCGCAGTTGCTGGACCCCGCGTCGGCGGCGCTCGTCCTGCACCTGGTGGTGACGTCGAGTGCCACGGTGGTCGTGACCATCCGGTCGGGCGAGCCGTGCCCCGACGCGATCACGTCGCTCTGGAAGGACGCGGGTGCGCGGCGTCTGGATCTCGGCGAGCTGGGGGAAGCCGACACGCACGCCTTCGTCGACGCGCTCGTGGGCGGGCCGGTCGAGGAGGAGGCGTGGCGGTGGGTCTATGACACGAGCCGCGGGAACGCGTTGTACGCCCGCGAGCTCGTCGGCAGCGCGCTCGACCGCGGCGCCCTCGAGTTGGTCGCGGGCCTCTGGCGGATGCCGGACCGGCCGCCTGTCAGCTCGACGCTCACCGAACTCGTCGCCGGCCGGCTCGTCGACCTCGATGAGAGCGGGCGGCGCCTGCTCGAGCTGCTGGCCATCGGTGAGCCGCTGCAGATCGGCGAGCTCTCGCAGCTCGTCGGGGAACCGGCGCTCGTGGCCGCCGAAGAGCGTGGACTGATCGCCGTAGGGGCTGGGGAGGAGGTCCTCCTCGCCCATCCGCTGTACGGCGAGACCATCGCGGCAGACCTTCCGCCCCTGCGCGGCCGCGAGCTGCGCCGGCGGCTCGTCTCGGTCGTGGAGCAGCGCCGGCCGCCGGCGCCCGGCGATCAGCTGCGGCTCGCGCGCTGGCGCGTGGAGACCGGTGACGAGGTGCCGACGGAACTGCTCGTCGACGGCGCGCATGCGGCGATCACGGCGGGCGACCCGGAGCTCGCCGCGCGCCTGGCGCAGATGGCGCTGGACGCCGGCGCAGGTGCGGAGGCTGCGCTCCTCCTCGGCCGTGCCCACTTGCGCCGCAGCCGGTTCGAGGAGGCCGAGGAGGTCTTCGCGAGCGTCGAGTCCCTGCTCTCCGATGAGGACCTCGCGATCGACTACCTCCACCGCCGCGCGGGACTCCTCTACTGGAACCTCTTCCGCGGCGACGACGTCGTGGCGCTGCTGGAGCGCGCAGCCGACTGGTGGCCCGGTGAGCGCTGGCGTCAGCGGATGGCGGCGATGGAGATCTACCCGCTGCTCGTGCGCGGCGGGCTCGGCGGCTCGCCCGAGGAAATGGGGGAGCTGCTGGCCAACCCCGACCTGGACCGGGCGGCGCGGCGGCAGCTCGAGCCGATGCACGTGGGGCTGCTCTTCTACAACGGCCGTGCCCGCGAAGCGTTCGAGATCGCGAGCGCCGCCGAACCCTCGCCGCCGCTGTCCGGACTCGATGAGCAGGCGATGCTCTCACTCGCGAGCGCTGTCTCGATCGACGGAGGGTTCGACTGGGAAGGCGTCCGGCGCCGGCGCGAGGCGATCTTCCTGATGGCCGTGCGTGGCCACGACCACGCGGCGGCGGGTCTCGCCGCGAGCTGGCTCGGCCACGCGCACGTGCTGGCGGGGCGCCTCGATGAGGGGCAGCGATGGCTCGCGGAGTCCGAATGGCACTTCGAGCGCCACGACGTGCTCGGACAGCTCGCGATCACCCGCGCGCTGCTCGTGACCGTGCTCGCCGAGCGCGGCGACGAGGATGGGGCCGTCGCGATGCTCTCCCGGGCGCACGACGCGCTCGGTGGCCACGATCCGCTGCCGGTCCAGCGGCCGTACCTCGACGTCGCCGCCGCGCAGGCGGCTCGTGCGGCACACGACCCGCCGAGAGCGCAGGCGCTGCTGATGGACTCCGCCGCTGCGCACGAGGCGATGCCGATCCAGGCGGCGTGGCTGTGGCACGAGGCGGTGCGCGCCGGCGCACCCGCGAAGAAGATCCTGCCGCCTCTCTCCATGCTGGCCGAACGGTGTGACGCGCCGATGGTCGACGTCTTCGTCACGCGCGTGCGCGCGCTCGCCGAGGGGGACGGTCGAGCTCTGGTGACCGCGGCCGAGCGCTTCGAGGAGATCGGTGCCCTGCGCTTCGCGGTCGAGGCCGCGGTCGACGCCGCGAACGTGTTCGTCGAGGCGGGCCGGCAGGATTCCGCCCGTCAGGCCGCGGTCCGCGCCCGCGCCCTGCACGAGCGTGGGCAGGGCGGGACGCTCCCGGACATCCCCGGGCTCGACGGCGCCGCGGTCGTGCTCACAGCACGCGAGACCCAGCTCGTCGAACTTGCCCGGCAGGGCCTCTCCAACGCGGAGATCGCCGATCGCCTGGTGCTGTCGGTCCGCACCGTGGAGTCCCACCTCTACCGCGCGATGGGCAAGCTCGGGATCAGCGACCGGCGTGACCTCTAACCGTCACTAGGATCGCGGGCGTGTCCTCGGAGCCGTCAGCCGCCGCCATCGCCGACGCCGCCGCGCGGATCGCGCCGGTCGCGCACCGCACGCCGCTGGACCGCAGCGAGCGGCTGAGCGCCGCGCACGGCGTCCCCGTCCTGCTCAAGCGCGAGGACGTCCAGGTCTGTCGTTCGTACAAGGTGCGCGGGGCGTACAACCTCATCGCGTCGCTGACCGACGAGGAGCGGGCGCGCGGCGTGGTCTGCGCGAGCGCCGGCAACCACGGTCAGGGCGTCGCGCACTCCTGCCAGGTCCTGGGCATCCGCGGCCGGGTCTTCCTGCCGACGAACACCCCGCGACAGAAGCGCCAGCGGATCTCCGTGCTCGGCGGCGAGTGGATCGAGCCGGTCATCGCGGGCGGGACCTACGACGAGGCGAGCGCCGCGGCGCAGGAGGCCGCGGCGGCGTCCGGCGCGGTCTACGTCCATCCCTTCGACGACCCGCGCACGATCGCGGGACAGGGAACCGTCGCCATCGAGCTGCTCGAGCAGGCGCCCGAGCTCGACACGGTGATCGTCCCGGTCGGCGGCGGCGGGCTGATCGCCGGCATCGCGGTGTGGCTGCGCGCCCACGCGCCGGCGGTGCGGATCGTCGGCGCCGAGCCCGCGGGCGCGAGCAGCATGCGCGCGGCGCTGGAGCACGGCGGACCGCTCGCCCTCGAGCAGGTCGACACGTTCGTCGACGGGGCCGCCGTCGGACGTGTCGGCGACCTGACGTTCCCGATCGTGCGCGACCTGGTCGACGACATCGTCGCCGTCCCGGAGGGCGCGATCTGCACCGAGATGCTCGAGCTCTACCAGTCCGAAGGCGTGATCGCCGAGCCCGCGGGGGCGCTGGCGAGCGCCGCCGTCGCCCAGTCTGGGGCGAAGGGCGCCGTGGCCTGCCTGGTCTCGGGCGGCAACAACGACGTCAGCCGGTACGCCGAGGTCGTCGAGCGCTCGCTCCTGCACGAGGGGCTGCGCCACTACTTCCTCGTCTCGTTCCCGCAGGAACCGGGGGCGCTGCGCGGCTTCCTCGACGAGGTGCTCGGGGCGAGCGAGGACATCGTGGTCTTCGAGTACGTCAAGAAGAACAACCGCGAGACGGGCCCGGCACTGGTCGGGGTCGACCTCGAGCATCCGGGCGACCTCGGCGCGCTGCTCGCGCGCATGGATGCCAGCCGCCTGGAGATCGAGCGTGTTCCGCCTGGCTCCCCGCTGTTCTCGTTCCTCATGTAGAAACGGCGCAGTGACTCCGGATCCGCCCGACGACGCGTTGCTGAGCCCCGAGGAGGTCGCCGCGTGGCTGCACGTCGACGAGGGCTGGGTCGCGCAGGCGGTGTTCGCCGAGGAGCTGCCGTGCATGGGCTTCACCAGCGACGGCAAACCGGTGGTCGCAGCGAAGGAAGTGCGCGAATGGCTGCGCCGGCCCGATGTGTCCTGGGACAGCAGCTAGGTTCACCCCATGTCCACATCTGAAAAGCCCGAGATCGAGGTCCCCGGCGGCGAGCCGCCGACGGAGCTCCAGATCGAAGACCTCGTCGTCGGCGACGGCGAGCAGGCCTCGTCGGGTCACGAGGTCGAGGTCCACTACGTCGGCGTGGCCTGGAGCAACGGCCAGGAGTTCGACGCGTCGTGGAACCGCGGCAGCACCTTCAACTTCCCGCTCGGCGGGCGGCGCGTCATCCAGGGCTGGGACCTGGGGGTCGAGGGGATGAAGATCGGCGGCCGCCGCAAGCTCACCATCCCGCCGGAGCTCGGCTACGGCGAGCGCGGCGCCGGTGGCGCCATCGGCCCGAACGAGACGCTCATCTTCGTGGTGGACCTCGTCGGCCTGCGCTGAATCTGCCCGGCCGGCGGTCGATGGACCGGGTGACGGCGGCCGCGCTTGTGTGTCCGTCGTCACCTTGGACAAGTTCCTACCAAGCGGTAACGTTCTACCCATGGCCACCGTCGAGACCATCGCTCCCGCCGTCCACCTCGTCGGCGAAGCAGCGCCGTCGCCGGCCGGCCCCGTCGAGCCCGGGACCCCCGTACACCTGCCGCCCGCGATCGAGCTTCCTCGCACTGCGCAGCTCGTCCGCTTCAGCCAGCGTCAGATCGAGTTCGTCTTCAAGGCCCGCCGGGAGCACGGCGAGGTCTTCGGGATGCGCAGCATCCTGAACGAGGGGATCACGGTCACCAGCCACCCCGACCACGTCCGGTCGCTGTTCACGGCGAAGCCCGACCAGGCGCCGTCTCTGACGGCCGAGTCGCCGCTGCGGCCGATCGTCGGACCGAACTCGGTGCTGACGGCCAACGGCCCGCGCCACCTGCGTCAGCGCAAGCTCCTGCTCCCACCGTTCCACGGCGAGGCGATCGCGCGCTACACCGAGATGATCGAGGAGGCCACGCATCGCGAGATCGATCGCTGGCCGATCGGGGAGCCGATCAAGCTCGCCGAGCGCATGCAGGCGATCACCCTCGACGTGATCATGTCCGGCATCTTCGGGATCGAGGGCAAGCCCGTCCCAGGCAGCCACGAGGACAAGTTCCGCGACACGATCAAGTTCCTCACGAAGGCCTCCACATCGATTTTCGCCCAGTTCGGCGAGATCCTCTCTGCCGGCCAGGAGGAGGCCCGCGGCTTCCTCAAGCGCGGCGTGAAGCTGCTCGACGCGGCGACCTACCCGATCATCGAGGACCGCCGCCGCGCCGACGATCTCGAGGAGCGCACGGACATCATGTCGCTCCTCATGCGCGCGACCGACGAGGACGGCCGCCACCTCTCCGACCAGGAGCTGCGCGACGAGCTGCTGACCCTCGTGCTCGCCGGCTTCGAGACGACGGCGAACTCGCTGTCGTGGACGTGGGAGCGCCTCATGCGCACCCCGGACGCGTACGACCTGCTCTACCAGGCGGTCCGTTCCGGCGACCAGGCCGACGAGGTCGTCGAGGCGACGATCACCGAGGGCATGCGCGCCCGCCCCGTGATTCCGATGATCGGCCGCCGCGTGATGGTGCCGTGGCGCCTGGGCGAGTACGTCCTGCCGGCGAACTCGCCGATCAGCATGAGCATCCTGCTGGTGCACCACCGCGAGGACCTGTACCCCGAGCCGTTCGCGTTCCGGCCCGAGCGCTGGCTCGCCAATAAGCCGGGCACGTACGAGTGGATCCCGTTCGGTGGCGGCACGCGCCGCTGCCTCGGCGCCGCACTGGCGATGGCCGAGATGCGGGTCGTGCTGAAGGCGATGGCCGAGCGGCTGGAGCTCGAGGCCGACCGGCCCGAGCCCGAGCACGCGATGCATCGCAACGTCACGATGATCCCCGGGCGCGGTGCCCGGGCCATCGTGCGGTCACGCGCGTAGCGCCCTCACCAGTCTGCGGTAGGGAGTTGGCAACCGGGTCGTAACAGCCGATACTTGCCGCAATGCTGCTCGGCGGCCGGTATGAGCTGGGTGAGCCGATCGCGTCGGGTGCGATGGGGACGGTGCATCGCGGGCTCGACCGGGAGACCGGAGACGCGGTGGCGATCAAGCGGGTGGCCGACGCGAGCCACGCCCGCCGCCTGGACATCGAGGCACGGGTGCTCGCGCGCCTGCGCCATCCGCGGATCGTCCGGTACCTCGATCACGTGGTCACCGACCGGGGGGTCCACCTCGTCATGGCGCTGGTCGACGGGGACGATCTCGCCGCGGTCACGCGCGAGCGCGGCACCCCCGGGCTCCCCCTGGACGACGCCGTCGCGCTGACCGCGCAGGCCGGCGAGGCGCTGCACTACCTGCACGGCGAGCACACGCTCCACCGCGACGTCAAACCGGAGAACCTCGTCCTCAGCGCCGACGGCGTGGTCCTCGTCGACTTCGGGATCGCCCGTGAGGAGCTGGAGGGGACGGGGACGCTGGCGATCGGCTCACCCGGGTTCATGGCCCCGGAGTCGCTGACGGGATCGGCGTCGCCTCGCACCGACGTCTACGGCCTGGCTGCGACGCTCTGGGCGCTCCTGCACGGCGTACCGCCGAGGATCGGGCAGAAGGCCCGGATCCCCGGTGGCACGTTGCCGCCGGAGATCGCGGAGGCGCTCGACGACGCGCTCGATCCTGATCCCGTGCGCCGGACGGCCACCGTGGCCGAGCTCCTGGCCCGGATCGGGGCGCCGCTCGACGGCGTGGCCGGCCGGCCACTGACGATCGCGGTGGGCACCGAGACCGGGGCCTCTGAGCCGCTCGCCGCGCTGGCGCGGACCGCTGCGGCGGTCCTTGATGCGGCAGCCGTCTCGGTCGCGCTCGTCGATCCCGCCGACGGTGCGCTGACCTACCGCGCCGCGTGGGGCGCGGGCGCCGACGAGGTCATCGGCATGCGCCTGCCCGCCGGAGAGGGCCTGGCGGGCGCCGTCGTGGCCGAAGGTCGCGCACTGCGTGTCCCCGACTGCCGCACCGACCCGCGGTTCAGCGCGGCGACCGCCGACCGGACCGGATACGTCCCGTACACCATGCTCGTCGTCCCACTGCGTGCCGGCGCGCAGGTGGTCGGCGTCCTCTCCGCGCTCGACCGCCGCGACGGCGCGCCGCTGGATGCCGACGATGAGCGGCGCGCGGAGGCCCTGGCCGAGCTCGCGGTCGCCGTGCCGGGCTGGACCCGGATCCCGGAGACCGAGGCCCCGACGGTGCACGGATGAGCCCGGCCGTGAAGCGCCGCGCGCGAGAGCTGACCCGCCACCGCCCGACCCTCGCCGATGACCGTGAGCGCGAGATCGCGGGCCTGATCGGCGGCGCGCTCTACGTCTCGGGCGCCGGCCTCGTGGTGATCCTCGCGGTCACGGTCGCGACCCAGCCGGCACTGATGGGCGTGACGGCCGGCGTGTCGCTCCTGCTCGGGCTCGCGATGATCGCCGCCCCGTGGAGCCGGCTTCCCGGCGCGCTGATGCCGTGGATCAGCGCCTGTGCCGTCGCGCTGTACGGCGTGGTGACGGTGCTGGCGGGCGGCATCGACTCGCCGGCGGTGCTGTACGCCGCGCTGGTCACCGTCTACGCGTGCGCCTTCTACTCGCCGCGCGCGGCGCTGGCCGTCACGCTCGGCGTGACGGCCGTCGGCCTCCTGCCGCTGGTCTACGACGACACGTACGCCCAGGCGAACCTCACGGAGCTCTTGCTCACGGTGTTCGTTCAGCTCGGCCTCGGGCTGGCCGTGATCCTCGGCTCTTCGGCGGTCCGTCAGCTCGCGTGGTCGCAGCAGCGCCTCGCACGCGAGCAGGCGGCGCTCCTCGACCTGGCCAAGGACGTCGCTTCCGAGCGCGATGCGATCGCCGTCTTCACGCAGGCGGCCCGGGACTCTGCCCGGCTGCTCGGAGCGCACGCGGGCGGGGTCATGAAGTACATCGAGGAGGACGGGGAGGAGCGCGTCATCATCGTCGCCGGCTGGGGGGAGGAGGGCATGCCGCACGCCCCCGCGGGCACGATCGTCCCCGGCGGGTCGACGACGATCCTTGGGCGGGTCCGACGCAGCGGCGTGCCGGCACGCGAGCGATTCGGGCCGGACGAAGGCGGGATCGCACGGGAACTCGGCTACCAGGAGATGGCAGTCGCGCCGGTCCGCGCCGGCGGGCGGATCTGGGGCGCGATCGGCTTGGTGGTGCAGCCGGGTGGGGTCCTGGAGCCGGACGCGCCGGAGCGGCTCGCGGATTTCGCCGACCTCATCAGCACCGCCGTCGCCAACGAAGAGGCGCGCAGCCAACTCGTCGACCAGGCCACGCTGGACCCGCTCACCGGTCTGTTCAACCACCGGGCCTTCCACGAACAGCTGCGGACCGAGTTGGCGCGCGCGCAGCGCTACGGCCGCGCGCTCGCCCTCGCCGTCATCGACGTCGACCACTTCAAGGCGATCAACGACGCCGCCGGGCACGATGTCGGCGACCAGGTCCTCGCGGCGGTCGCCGAGCGCCTGCAGGAGGCCGCGCGCACCGAGGACACGCTCGCGCGGATCGGTGGCGACGAGTTCGCGATGCTGCTCCCCGAGGCCGACAGCGTGCGGGCGTTCGCGGCGATCGAGCGGGGGCGGACGCTGATCAGCGGGAAGCCCGTGCTGCCCGGAATCTCGGTCACGGTCTCCGCCGGCATCTGCGATCTCGCCAACGCGCAGGACGCCGACACGATGTTCCGTCTCGCCGACGGCGCGCTGTATTGGAGCAAGGCGCACGGGCGCGACTCGTCGTGGATCTACGACCCGGACGTGGTGCAGGAGCTCTCGGCGGCCGAGCGCGCAGAGCAGCTGCGCCGCTCCCAGGCGCTCCTGGGCATCCGTGCGCTCGCCCGCGCGATCGACGCGAAGGATCCCAGCACCCAGCGCCATTCCGAGCGCGTCGCGGCGCTGTCACGGCGGTTGGCCGAGGCGCTCGAGTGGGACCCCGCGCGCGCCGCGCTGCTGGAGGAGGCCGCGCTGGTCCACGACGTCGGGAAGATCGGCGTGCCCGACGCGGTGCTCCTCAAGCCCGGTCGGCTGACGGCGCACGAGCGGACGCTCGTCGGCAAGCACGCCGAGCTCGGCGCGCGCATCGTCGAGGACGTCCTGACCGAGGAGCAGGTGGAGTGGATCCGCTCGCACCACGAGCGGCCCGACGGCCATGGCTATCCGCGCGGGCTCGCCGGCGCCCAGCTGTCGGCCGGCGCGGCGATCCTGACGGTCGCGGACTCGTTCGACGTGATGACCATGAGCCGGCCCTACAGCGCCGCCAAGCCGATGAGCGACGCGATCGCCGAGTGCGAGGGGCTCATCGGCCGTCAGTTCGTCGCCGCGCCCGTCGAGGCGCTGATCGCCCTCCAGGTCAGCGGCGAGCTGGCCGACCTGATGTGCCGGGCCGAGGGCGAGGACCCGGGGGACGTGTCCGCGTCCGACCAGCCCCCCGCGCGGCCGGGCTGACCGAACGCCGCGCTGGGCGGCGCCTTGCAGCCGGCGTGGCGGGTCCGCAACCCCGGCATGGTGGCGTGGTTGGGGGAGGAGACCGACGAACAACCACGGAGGCTGTCCCGGATGACCAAGCACTGGAAGTATCTCCTGGCCGCAGCGATCACCGCGCTGCTGGTCGGAGCTCCGATCGCCATCGGCGCGGGGGAGAACAAGCCGATCAACGGCGGCGCACGCAACCCGGCAGGCGGTTCGAGTGCCAACTACACGCAGGAGACGCAGATCATCGCCAACCTGTCCGGCTACGGCACGCGTCAGTCCAACAAGTCGAACAACGGCGGCGGCGCCATCTACGGCTGTCGTTCGGCCCCGGGCGGGACGCCCGCCGGCAACGAGCCGTGCATCCGCGCGAGCAACCTGACGACCGGTCTCGCGTTCGAGTTCGCCAACAACGGCGGCCCCGTCGTCGGCACGATCACGTCGGGCAACAAGAACGCCGCGCCGTTCACGACGAACGCCACCGGCGTCGCGACGGGCCTGAACGCCGATCAGGTCGACGGGCAGAGCGCGTCGGAGATCGTCACGTCCGCGCAGAACCTGAACAGCAAGGGCCAGGTCTCCGCGGCCGGCGCGCTGACGAACGCCCGCGGCATCGCGAGCGCGTCGAACCCGGCGACGGGCACCTACAGCGTCGTGTTCACCGCCGACGTGTCCGCGTGCGCGGTCAACGCCACGGTCGTCGACGCGGCGAACCCCGGAGAGGTCTCAGTGGCCCCGGTCACCGCGACGACGTACACGGTCAACACCCGCGCCGCCGTCACCGGCGCTGCGGCCGACCGCGCGTTCCACATCACGGCCATCTGCTGACGGCCTGAAGCCTCGGCGGGAGTCCTTTCCTAGAGCGGAAAGGGCTCCCGCCACGGGTCGCGCCCGCGCAGGCGCGCCCACGCGTAATGGCGCCCGACGGTGGCCCAGTCCGCGATCCCGCACCAGAGGTGCCAGACCGGTCCGGTGACGAACCACGCGGCGAGCGTGGTGGAGGCAGAACGGCGCGGCATCAGGGTGACGATAAGGTGTTCCGCCGAATGAGCGCCCTGAAGACCACCACCACCGAGCTTCCCGAATCGCGCGTCCGCGTCGAGGCGCAGGTCAGCCCCGATGCGGTCCAGAAGAGCCTGGAGCGCGCGGCCAGCGCGATCGGCCGCGACATGCGCATCCCGGGCTTCCGCAAGGGCAAGGTCCCGGCGCCGGTGATCATCCAGCGCGTCGGCCGCGAGGTCGTCCTGGACGAGGCGGTCCGAGACGGGCTGACCGCCTGGTACGTCGAGGCAATCGACGAGGCCGGCATCTCGCCCGTCGGCGATCCTGACCTGGACCTCGGTGACCTGCCTGACGCCGGCGCGCCGTGGAGCTTCACGTTCGAGATCGGCGTCCTGCCGACCGCCACGCTGGGCACGTACAAGGGCGTCGAGGTCGGCAAGGCCGATCCGGCCGCCGCCGACGAGGACGTCCAGCGCCAGCTCGACGAGCTGCGCGAGCGCTCCGGCACGCTGGAGACCGCCGACCGCGCAGCGCAGGAGGGCGACTTCACGACCATCGACTTCGTCGGCAAGAAGGACGGCGTGCCGTTCGAGGGCGGCGAGGGCCGCGACTTCCCGCTGGAGCTCGGCTCCGACCGCTTCATCCCGGGCTTCGAGGAGCAGCTCGTGGGCGCCAAGGCCGGCGACGACGTGGTCGTCGAGGTCACGTTCCCCGAGGACTACCAGGCCGAGCATCTGGCCGGCGAGGCCGTCACGTTCGAGGTGACGGTCAAGGAGGTCAAGGAGAAGAAGCTCCCCGAGCTCGACGACGAGTTCGCCGAGAACACGGCCGGGTTCGACACGCTCGACGAGCTGCGCGAGGAGATCGCCAAGGACCTGCGCGAGAAGGAAGAGGCGCGGATCGACCGTGCCTTCCGCGAGGCCGCGCTGGACGCCGCCGTCGCCGAGGCGACGGTCGAGGTCCCCGAGGCGCTGGCCGAGGCGCGGGGCAAGGAGCTCTGGGAGCGGATGATGCACCAGCTCTCGCACCAGGGCATCTCGAAGGAGATGTACCTGCAGATCTCGGGTCGCACCGAGGAGGAGCTGATGGCCGAGGCCGCCCCGGACGCCGAGCAGCAGCTGCGCCGCGAGGCCGTGCTGAAGGCGATCATCGAGGCGGAGAAGTTCGAGATCACAGACGACGATCTGCTCGAGGCGCTGGCCCCGACGGCCGAGGCGCAGCAGACCAAGCCGAAGAAGCTGCTGGACCAGCTGAAGTCCTCCGGGCGCATCGATGAGGCCCGCGACGATCTCGCCCAGCGCAAGGCGATGGATCTCGTCGCCGACGAGGCGAAGACCATCACCGTCGCCCAGGCGAAGAAGAAGGGCGTGCCCTTCACGCCCGAGGCCGAGGCCGACGGCCCGTCCGCTTAGTCGCGGTACGGCTCAAGAACACTCGGCCACCCGCCGACCTAGGTGGTCAGGCCGCGCCCAGGCGGCCAGTATGCTGCGGCGGCAGGAATCCAGCTGCCGAAGCGAAACTGAAGCGAGGACTATGAGCCCCCTTGTCCCCATGGTTGTGGAGCAGACGTCGCGAGGCGAACGCGCCTTCGATATCTACTCGCGTCTCCTCAGCGAGCGCATCATCTTCCTCGGGACCCCGGTGGACGATCAGATCGCCAATCTGATCGTGGCGCAGCTCCTGCACCTCGAGTCCGAGGACCCGGACAAGGACATCTCGATCTACATCAACTCGCCGGGCGGGTCGGTGTACGCGGGTCTCGCGATCTACGACACGATGAACTTCATCAAGCCGGACGTGTCGACCATCTGCGTCGGCATCGCGATGAGCATGGGCGCACTGCTCCTCTGCGGCGGCGCGAAGGGCAAGCGCATGGCGCTGCCGAACTCCAAGATCCTCATCCACCAGGTGAGCTCGGGCTTCCAGGGCCAGGCGACGGACATCGAGATCCACGCCAAGGAGATCATCGACATCCGCCAGCGGCTGGACCACATCATCGCCGGTCACACCGAGCAGGATTACGAGAAGGTCCGCAAGGACACCGAGCGCGATTACTTCATGTCGGCGGACGAAGCCGCCGAGTACGGCATCATTGACCGGGTGATCTCAGAGCACTAGCGTGCTCTGAGGAAACTGACGCCGGGCGCACCAACGGATTTATGGCTCGACCCACTGATTCGAACGAGCAGCTTCTCTGCAGCTTCTGCGGCAAGTCGCAGCGGCAGGTCAAGAAGCTCATCGCCGGCCCCGGCGTGTACATCTGCGACGAGTGCATCGATCTCTGCAACGAGATCATCGATGAGGAGCTCACCGCTCCGCCCTCGTTCGACCTCGACAATCTCCCCAAGCCGCGGGAGATCTACTCCGTGCTCGACGAATACGTCGTCGGGCAGGAGGAGGCCAAGCGCACGCTGTCCGTAGCGGTCTACAACCACTACAAGCGCGTGCAGATGATGCAGGCCGAGGACTCGGACATCGAGCTGCAGAAGTCCAACATCCTGCTGCTCGGTCCCACGGGCTGCGGCAAGACGCTGCTCGCCCAGACCCTTGCCCGCATCCTCAACGTCCCGTTCGCGATCGCCGACGCCACGGCGCTGACCGAGGCCGGCTACGTCGGCGAGGACGTCGAGAACATCCTTCTGAAGCTGATCCAGGCCGCCGACTACGACGTCAAGAAGGCCGAGACCGGGATCATCTACATCGACGAGGTCGACAAGATCGCCCGCAAGGCCGACAACCCGTCGATCACGCGCGACGTGTCCGGCGAGGGCGTCCAGCAGGCGCTGCTGAAGATCCTCGAGGGCACGACCGCCTCGGTCCCGCCGCAGGGCGGCCGCAAGCACCCGCACCAGGAGTTCCTGTCGATCGACACGACGAACGTCCTGTTCATCTGCGGCGGCGCGTTCGCCAACCTCGACCAGGTCATCGAGCGCCGTGTCGGCTCCGGTGGCGTGGGCTTCGGCGCGGCGATCGAGTCACGCGTGGAGATCACCGCCGGCGAGGTGTTCACGCACTGCCTGCCCGAGGATCTCGTCAACTACGGGCTGATCCCGGAGTTCATCGGCCGCCTGCCGGTCATGAGCGCGGTCAACCAGCTCACGCGCGACGATCTCATCACGATCCTCACCGAGCCGAAGAACGCGCTCGCCAAGCAGTTCCAGCGCTTCTTCCAGTTCGACGGCATCGAGCTCGTCTTCAGCGACGAGGCCCTGAACGCGATCGCCGACAAGGCACTCGAGCGCGAGACCGGCGCCCGCGGCCTGCGGTCGATCATCGAGGAGATCCTCCTGGAGGTGCAGTTCGAGCTGCCCTCGCGCCGCGACGTCAAGAAGTGCGTCGTGACGAAGGAGACGGTCGACAAGGGCCACCCGCCGAC
>JAEMSV010000092.1:0-2173 GCA_016462625.1 Solirubrobacteraceae bacterium
CGCCGAGCACCGGGTGCAGGTCGCCGAACCGGCTCTCGCGCCACTGGTACGAGTCCGCGTCGCGGACGAGGATCTGATGGTTCTCCGGCGCTCCGATCGCCCAGACGACCGGCTCGTGGACGGTGCGAATGGTGAAGACGGGGCCGAAGCGACGACGGTGGTCGAGCAGGAGCCGCAGCGGGTCGGCAAGCGTCGCGTACGTGCGCCGCCAGCTCGGGGCCAGGCTGCCCGCCGGGAGCCCGGGGCCCCGCCGGCGCGCACGGTGCTCGGCGCGCACGGTGGCGGCGGCGCGCGGCAGCAGGCGCTCGTCGAACGGCGGGGGCGGCGGGGCGGTGATCGGTGCGGGCATCGTGGCCGGTCGGTCCTTTCCTGACAGGCATCCTGTCAACTTCGCGGGGCGCGCAGCCTCTCAAGCTGACAGGCACTCTGTCAACATGGCCAGGTGCCCGAGCCCGCCTCCTCTCGCCGGTTCCGCGGGAAGACCGCCGCCGAACGCGCCGGCGAACGGCGCGCGCGCCTGCTCGCGGCCGCCCTCGAGCTGATCGGAGAAGAGGGCTGGCCGGCCGTCACCATGACCGAGATCTGCCGCCGTTCCGGATTGACCGAGCGCTACTTCTACGAGAGCTTCACCGACCGCGACGCGCTGTACGTCGGCCTGATCGAGGAGGTCGCGGCCGAGACCCGTACGGCCGTCTTGGACGCGCTCGCGACGACGCCGGATGACCCGCGACGGCGCATGCGCGCCGCGGCGAGAGCACTCGTCGGCGTCCTCGTGGCCGACCCGCGCAAGGGCCGGATCGCGCTCATCGAGGGCCTGGGAAGCGCCACCGTGCAGGCGCGCCGCCGTGAGCTCCTTGCTGCGTTCGCGCGGCTGCTGCGGGAGGAGGCACGCGCGTTCTACGGGGACGCCGCGCCCCGCGGGCTGCGCGCGGAGGTCTCCTCGATCGCGCTCGTCGGCGCGCTGGGCGAGCTGCTCGGACGGCGGATCGACGGCTCGCTGGCGATCTCGGACCGCCGGCTCGTCGACGAGATCACGGAGCTGGCGCTGACCCTGTGACGCCTCCGCGCAGCGCGAGGTACCGCGCCCGCAGCCGGAAGGTGTCGCGCATCGACCCGGTCAGCTCCTCGAGGAACTCCTCGCGGTACGTGCCGTCGGTCAGCACGGCGATCGCGTAGTACAGGCCGCTGAACGCGGCCAGCGCGCCGGAGACGCGCAGCAGCTCGACGGTGATCTCGGTGCCCGCGATCTGCTCGGGCGGGCTCCCGATCCACGACTCGATCACCGCCGGCTCGATCGCCAGCCAGCCGAAGGCGACGAAGAAGCCGCCGAGGACCACGGCGACCGTCAGCACCTGCAGCCCCTGCGCGACGACGAGCACGAGCCCGACGTTCACGAGCTGGCGGGTGCGGAGCGGAGGGCCCTCCCCCACCTGGCGCTCGATCTCGCGCACCTCTCGTGGAACGCGCGCGACGACGAAGACCAGCCCAACCGCCACGAACAGCGCGGCGACCTCAGCCACCTGCAGATCGTCGAGGGAGGAGAAGACCTGCCACATCTCCGCGTTGACGAACAGCACGATGCTGAACACGAGCAGCAGCGGCACCGCGCGGGCGAGCAGGACGAACGAGGTCGCGAGCTGTCCCACCAGCCGCCGCACGCTCCAGGTCACGATCGACAGGACGCCGTAGCCGACCACCGCCCAGATGACGCCGAGCAGGATCAGGTTTCCCGCCGCAGTGACGACCGCGCTGCGCCACTGCCCGCCGAAGACCAGCGGCAAGAGCGCGGGGACGAGCACGAACAGCGCCAGCTCCAGCGGGCCGACGCGGGTGGGGATGCTCAGCGCCGGGCGGCCGTCGCGCCGGTTCAGCAGCGCGACCGCACCGAGCAGGATCGCCACGCCGCCGAGCACGGCGAGGAGGTTGGCCCACCAGTCCCACGTCAGGTCGATCGCGCCGAAGGCCTGGCCGACGAACACGAGCGCGAGCAGCGGCACCGCGCGGGTGAAGACGTCCTCGTACGCGGAGTAGTCCTCGATCAGCAGCGGCAGGCCGGCACGGCGCAAGCCGCGCTCACACGCCTCCAGCTCATCCATGCGCGCACCCTGACGGGTGGGTCAGACGGCGCGGTACCGCTCGATCGCGCGGCGGCGCTCCTCGGCGTGGTCGACGA
>JAEMSV010000092.1:2273-9374 GCA_016462625.1 Solirubrobacteraceae bacterium
CAGACGGCGCGGTACCGCTCGATCGCGCGGCGGCGCTCCTCGGCGTGGTCGACGATCGGCGCCGGGTAGTCGTGATCGATGACGCAGCCGGCAGCGCGCTGCTCCCGCTCGGTCATCGCCCACGGCTCGGCGAGGTGCGCGATCGGCACGTCGCCCAGCTCGGGGACCCAGCGCCGCACGTATGTGCCGTCGGGGTCGAACCGCCGCTGTTGCAGCGCCGGGTTGAAGATGCGGCGGAAGTACGGAGCCGGGTCGACGCCGGTCGACGCGATCCACTGCCAGTTGCCCACGTTCTGCGCCGGCTCGCCGTCGACGAGCAGGAGCGCGAAGTGCCGCTCGCCCAGCCGCCAGTCGAGGTGGAGATCCTTCGTCAGGAACGAGCCGACGAGCATGCGCGCGCGGTTGTGCATCCAGCCGGTCTCCGCGAGCTGCCGCATGGCTGCGTCGATGACGGGGAACCCGGTCTCGCCGCGCCGCCACGCGGTGTACGCCTCCGGGTCGTCGTGCCAGTCCAGGTCGCGGTAGCGGGCCTGGAATTCGCGGTGCAGCGTCTCCGGATGGGCGAGCAGCACCGAGGCGAAGAAGTCACGCCACGCGAGCTGGCGGACCCAGGCCTCAGCGCCCGCAGTTCCGCGGCGCACGGCCCGCTGCTCGCACTCGCGCGCGGACACGCAGCCCCAGCGCAGGTAGGGCGAGAGGACGGACGTGCCGCCGGCCAGGGTGTCGTGCGCATCGGCGTAGCGGTCGATCGGGCCGGAGAGCCAGCGGCGCAGTGCTTCACGGGCAGCGCGTTCCCCGGGCGCGATCGCCGTCGGCCGGGCCTCCGGCAGGTCACCGCGGTCGAGGCCGCGTGGCAACGGCGCGAGCGCACGCGGAGCGCCGTGGACCGCGCGGGCGGGCAGCTGCTGCCACGCGCGCCAGTAGGGCGTGAAGACGACGAACGGCTCGCCGTCGGCGCGCCGGACCTTCGACACGTCGCGCACGTACGTACCCGGGCACGGGACCGGCTCGACGCCGGCGTCGCGAAGCGCCTCGGTGACGCGTCGGTCCCGGGCGCGGGCGTAGGGCGCGACGTCCGTGGTCCACAAGACGGCCGTGGCCTCGATCTCCCGGGCGAGCTCTGCCAGCGCCCGCTCGGGGTCGCCGCGCCGGACGACCAGCCCGGCGCCGCGCTCACCCAGCTCCTCGTCGAGCGCCCGCAGGCAGCCGAGCAGGAACGCGGTGCGCGGCTCGGAGACCGTGAGCAGCGCGTCGTCGAAGACGTATACGGGCACCACCACGTCGAACTCCGCGTGCGCATGTTGCAGCGCCGGATGGTCGTGGACGCGGAGGTCCCGGCGGAGCCAAAGCAGGCAGGTCGACGGCATGCCAGGGAGTACGGACGACGAGCCTGCCTAGACTCATCCGACGCATGGCCGACCGCCTCGTTCGAGACTTCCCCCTCTTCCCGCTCGACCTCGTCGCGCTCCCGCACGAACAGATCCCGCTGCACATCTTCGAGGATCGCTACCGCACGATGATCGCGGAGTGCCTGGAGCGCGGGAGCGAGTTCGGGATCGTCTGGCTCGACGACGAGCAGCTGCGTGAGATCGGGTGCGCGTGCAAGGTCGAGGAGGTCCTGGAGCAGATGGAGGACGGGCGGATGAACATCCTCGTCCGCGGCACCCAGCCCTTCCGCATCGTCACCCGCCAGGACGAGTTCCCGTACCCCGCGGGCACAATCGAGCTCCTGTGCTCCGTCGAGGAGGATCCCGACATCGAGCTGACCGAGCGCGCACAGGAGGCGTACGCCGAGCTGGTGCGCCAGGCCACCGACGACGATCCGGACCCTGAGCGGATCGCGGGCTTGGACTCCTACGGGATGGCCGCCACCGTCGACTTCGGCCTCGAGGCCAAGCAGAGCCTGCTGGACCTGCGCAGCGAGAACGCGCGGCTGAAGCTGGTCACGCGGCTGTTCCTGGCCGCGACGAAGCGGCTGGACTTCATCGAGCGCGCACAGGCGCGGGCTCGGTCGAACGGGAAGGTCCGCTTCGGCTGACCCCGCCGGCGGCCAGCCAGGAGCCGCTGACGATGAGGACCATGCCGATGATCGCCCCCGCGGTGACCGGCTCGTCGAGGATGAGGGCGCCGTAGGCCACGGCGAACACGGGGGCGATGTAGGTCACCAGCACCGCGCGGGCGGCCCCGGCCTCGTTGATCAGCCGGTAGAACATCGCGAACGCGATCCCGGTGCCGCCCATGCCGAGCACCAGCAGCGAGGCGACGGTGTCGAGTCCGGGCGCGTGGTCGGGCATCGTGGCGAGCGCGAGCGGGAGGGTCAGCGCCGCGCTGACGAGCATCGTTCCCGAGGCGGTCGCCGCGGGAGGCACGTCGATGAGGTGCGCCCGCAGATAGAAGCCGCCGATCGCGTAGCCGAGGCTCGCCAGGACCACCATGAGCCCGCCGATGATCGCGGCGCTGTCGCCGTGCAGGTCCAGGCCGAAGAGCAGGACGATCCCCACCATTCCCGCAAAGAGGCCCACGAGCCCGAGACCGCGCGTGCGCTCGCTCGGGTCGAGCTTGAGCGCGAGCAGCGCGGTGAACAGCGGCACCGACGCCACCAGGATCCCCGCAAGGCCCGAGGCGATCTCCTGCTCGCCGGCGGCGATCAGCACGAACGGGACCGCGACCTGGACGATCGCGAGCACGATGACCGGCCGCCAGCGCCCGCGCAGGGCTCCGAGCTGTCCACGGTGTGTCGCGAGCGCGACGAGAACGGCGGCGCCGAGCGCGCAGCGGGAGAAGACGACCCAGCCGACCGAGAGGTCCTCGAGCGCGACCTTGATGAAGAGGTAGGACGAGCCCCAGATCGCCGCGACGGCCAGCAGGGTGCCCCAGGACCGGCGGGACATCGGGCCGAGTCTAGGCCGGACGAAGGTTCGAGCCCGCTCAAGCCGTTCCTTCCACCAGCCGAAACTCCCGCTTATGGGGAACCGGTTCTGGGGAGGGCTGGGACTGGCCGCCGCGGTCGTGGTCCTCGTCCCCCCGAGCGTTGCGCATGCCACCCCCGCATGGGTCACGAACCTGTCGGGGAGCACGCTTCTCCCCATCGAGAGCGCCGGGATCGCGGGCAGCCCGCTCGCCGCGGATCCCTCCGACGGGATCGCGATCACGCCCGACGGGCGGACCGCGTACCTGGCGAGCACCGCGTCCGACCATGTCACGCCGGTCGACCTCGTGGCCCGGACCGCGGGCGCGCCGATCGCGCTTCCGCCCGGCTCCGGCCCGTTCAACCTGGCCGTCACGCCTGATGGCGACACCGTCTACGTCGTCGACGAGCCGAGGAACGCGATCTCCAGGATCGATACCGCGACGAACACCGTCAGCTCGACGATCGCGGTCGGCACCGGCCCGCGGGACGTGGCAATCACGCCCGACGGCACCATCGCCTGGGTGACGAGCAACGGCGACGACACGCTCGTGCCGATCACGGTCGCGACCGGCGCGGTGGGAACGCCGATCCCGGTCTCGGACGGGCCCGGCGCCGTCGCGATCACCCCCGACGGCGCGACGCTGCTCGTGACGCGCTTCGCCGACAACACCGTCGTCCCGGTCGACACGTCCAGCGGCGCCGTGGGCACGCCGATCGTGCTCGGCTCCCTGCCCATCGACATCACGATCTCCGGCGACGGCGAGACCGCCTACGTCGCCCACCCGTACAACAACACGGTGACGCCGATCGACGTCGCCACGCGCGCGGCAGGCGCACCGATCACCGTGGGGGCGAGCCCGGTCGCGGTCGCGGTGAACCCAAACGGCGAGACCGTCTACGCGGCGAACCTGGGCGACGACACGCTCACCCCGATCAACGCGGACACGCACGTGGCTGGGTCGCCGATCGCGGCGAGCGAGCCCAGCGGTGTCGCCTTCGTCCCCGCCCAGGCGCCGGCCGCCGCGTTCTCGGCCGATCCCGCCGTCGCAGGCTCGGCGACGCGCTTCGATGGCTCGTCCTCGTCAGACCCCGACGGGGCCGTCGCCCGGTACGCCTGGGACTTCGGCGACGGGCAGAGCGGCGCCGGAGCGAAGCCGACCCACACCTATGCGGGCGCCGGCACCTACACCGTGAAGCTGACCGTCACCGACGACGACGGCTGCTCGACCGCGCGGATCTTCACCGGCCAGACGATGTCGTGCAACGGCGGGTCGTCGGCGCGCGTGACGAAGCAGGTGACCGTGCCCGCGGCGCCCACGGACTCCCCCTCCACGCCGGCACCGGCGCCGCCGGCCGAGGCGCCACCGAAGCGCCCGGCGTTCACGCCGTGGAAGGCGATCCAGCAGGCCCGGGTCGCGTCCCGTTGCGTGCGTCCGCGGCGCGACGGCCGGGCCCGGGTGCGGATGCACCTGCGCCTCGCGCGGGTCGCCCCCGTCCACGTTCGGTTCGACCGCGCCCTCGGCGCAGCGGTGACCCACCGCTGCCCGAAGCCCAAGCCGGGCCGGCGGACCCGCGGCCGATACCGCCAGGTGCAGGTCCGCGAGCGCGTTGCCACACGGGCGGCCACCGCCGCCTCGGCGGGGACGCGGGTGCTCGCCCTCGACCCCGATCTGCCGCCCGGCCTCTACCGGATCACGGTTCGGGTCCACAGAGCGAGCGGCGGCCTGTCGCGGCCGACGCGGCGGTTCGTGCGGGTGCTCGGCTGACCAGATCGTCCTGACTGTTTGCCTCATATGTGACCCACTTCGTCAGTCAGATCTTCCTGATCTAAGATCTCGCCCATGCGGCACTCCGTTCGCGACGCGACCCTGACCATCGCCGGGCTCGGCTGGTGGATCGCGATGCTCATCCAGTGGTTCGGCCCTGACGACGGACCGGTCCACACGATCGGCCTCGTCTTCGGCGTGCTCTGCATCACCGCACTCGTGGTCTGGCTCGTGGGATGGATCGTCGCGCGCGTGCACCGCGACCCCACCGCGCTCATCGACGCCCGCGTCGTCCTCGGACTCGGCGCGTTTGCCGCACTCGGAGCGGGCGCGCTCATCGGCTGGCTGACCGGCAGCGGCGCCACCGGTTGGGCGGTCGCGGGCGTCGGCTTCGCCGGAGCGCTCTACGCCTACGTCCGCGTCGCGCAAGCCGCGGGGAGGCGGAACGCGGACGGCGTGTAGCTACGCCACCGCGACCGCACCGCCCCGGCGCGGATCGCCTCCACCCGAAAGCACGCCGTCGGGCGTCCGGCGGATCGCCTGCACCCCACCGAAGAAGAGGTTCTGCGCCCTGAACGGCGCCACCGCGCGGCCCGCCGCCTCCAGCTCATCGATCGGCACGCCCGGCTCGGTGTAGACGACGCCGTTCTCGAAATGCGCGCGGGGCTCCTCGATCGCGGCCTGGGCGTCGAGCCCGTGGTCGACGGCGGCGACGATCGTCTGCAGGATCGCCGAGCGGATCCGGTTCGAGCCGGCGCTGCCGAGCACGATCTCGGCCTGTCCGTCGCGCATCACGACGGTCGGGGCCATCATCGACGGCATCCGGCGACCGGCCGGGGTCGTGTGGAAGCCGAGGGGATTGAGGTCCTCCTCGCCCATGATGTTGTTCACGTGGATGCCCGTCCCCGGGATGACCACACCGGCGCCCTCCCCGTTCGTGCAGGTCACGGCGCACGCGAGGCCGTCGGCGTCGAGCACGGAGAGGTGCGTCGTCGAGCCGAGACGGGCGGCGAGGAAGGTGTCGAGGAACCCGGGCTCGTCCAGGCCGGTCGTGAACGCGACGGTGCGCGCCGTCTGCGCCGAGTCCATCGCGTCGACGATCGCCGTCAGCGACGGGGGTGAAGGCGCCCGTTCGAGCAGTCCGAACGCGTAGGCGAGCAGCACGCCGCCGGCGCTCGGCGGCGGGTTCGTCAGGACGGTTCGCCCGCGGTAGTCCACATGGGCTGGGGTCCGCGCAACCGCCTCGTAGGACGCCAGGTCCTCCGCGGTGAGCGTCCCGCCGCGCTCGGCGAGCCATCCGACGACCGCGGCAGCGATGTCGCCGCGGTAGAAGGGCTCGGCGCCCTCCGCCCCGAGCCGGTCGATCGCGTCGGCCATCTCCGGGAAGCGGAACCGCTCACCGTCGCGGAGCGGACGGCCACCCGGTGCGAAGATCGCCCGCGCCTCGGGGGTCGAGACGAGGATGCCCTCGAGGATGTCGAAGACGTAGGCCTGCTGCGCGTTCAGGACGACGCCCTCGCGCGCCAGCGCGGCGGCCGGCACGCACAGGTCGGCCAGCGGCATCGAGCCCCACCGCCGCGCCGCCTCGACGACGCCGGCGGGGTTCCCGTACGCACCCGCCGAGGCGGCGCCGACGTGGAAGATCTGCACCGCCTCGCCGAAGGAGACGGACACGGGGATGAGCTCGGCGCGCTGCGTCTCGCTCGCGACGCCGAGGCCGGGCGCCGCGACGAAGAAGTCGAGCAGCGTCGGCTCGACGCCGGGACCCGCGACGAGCATGTAGCCGCCCGCGCCCGGGCCCGTCAGCAGGGGCTCGGCGGTCCACGACGCGAGCATCGCGGCGATCGCCGCGTCGACCGCGTTGCCACCGGCGCGCAGGATCTGCGCGCCGGCCTCCGCGGACACCGGATGGCCGGCGGCGACGACGCCGCCGCCGGTCACAGGCTCAGCCTCGTGGGACGAATTCGGGCACGTCGAGCTGGTTCACGCCCAGCCCGGTCTGGCGCACCGACGACTTCTCCGGCGCGGCGCGCCGCACCCGCGGCTCGCCCGCGGGCTCCTCGAGCATGCGGCTCAGAGGGCGCGTCGCCACCGGGCCGTAGCCCGTCGCGACGACCGTGATCCACACCTGGTCGCCGAGGTTCTCGTCGACCATCGCCCCGAAGATGATGTTCGCCTCGGGATGGGCGGCGGCAGAGACGGTCTTGGCCGCCTCGTTGACCTCCCAGAGCGACAGGTCCGGACCGCCCGTGATGGACAGCAGGATCTTGCGCGCGCCCTCCATGCTCGTCTCGAGCAGCGGCGACGAGCAGGCCTGCTGCGCCGCCTCGAGCGCGCGGTCGTCGCCGGCGCCCATGCCGATCCCGAGGAGGGCGTTGCCCGCCTCGGACATGATCGTGCGGACGTCGGCGAAGTCCAGGTTGA
>JAEMSV010000092.1:9474-14534 GCA_016462625.1 Solirubrobacteraceae bacterium
AGGGCGTTGCCCGCCTCGGACATGATCGTGCGGACGTCGGCGAAGTCCAGGTTGATGATGCCCGGGAGCGTCACCAGATCGGACACGCCCTGTACGCCCTGACGCAGGACATCGTCGGCCACGTGGAACGCGGCCATCATCGACGTCTGCTTGTCGAGGACGCTGAGCAGCTTGTCGTTCGGCACCGTGATGAGGGTGTCGACTTCCTGGGCCAGCGCGTCGACGCCCAGCTCGGCGGCGTCGCGACGGCGGGTGCCCTCGAAGCCGAACGGCTTCGTGACGATGCCGACGGTCAGCGCCCCGACCTCACGAGCGATGCGCGCCACCACGGGCGCGGCGCCCGTGCCGGTGCCGCCGCCGGCGCCCGCGGCCACGAACACCATGTCCGAGCCCTTGAGCAGCGACTTCAGGCGGTCGTAGTCCTCCATCGCGGCAGCGCGACCGAGCTCGGGGTTCGAGCCGGCGCCCAGGCCGCGCGTGAGCTCCTCGCCGATGTGCACGGTGAGGTTCGCGGTGGAGGCCTGCAGCGACTGGACGTCCGTGTTCACGGCAATGAACTCGACGCCGTTGATCTGCGCCTCGACCATGCGGTTGACGGCGTTCACGCCGCCGCCGCCGACGCCGACGACCCGGATGACCGGGTGGCCCGCGGCGGACTCGCCGAAGCTCGACATCGGCATCGCGCTGGTCGTGTACCGGTCCTCGGCGAGAGGGCGTTCGGGCTCGGTGTCGGCCACGGGCTCCATGACGTTGTCGGGCAGGTCGGAGCTGAACGCGTGGCGCAGCCGCTCCTGCGGAGTGGGGGTCGGAGCCGGCTCGGGCTCCGGAGCGGGGGCGACCGCCTCGGGCTCCGGCTCCGGCGCCGTTCCCGCATCGGTCTCCGTCCGGCGGAACAGCTCCGCCAGCGGACCCTCGCGCATGCTTGCGCGCTTATCCCTTGCCATGTGAGAGCACCTCCTTCGCGAGATCGCGATAGGACTGGGCGGCCACGCCGTCCGGGTCGTACTTGAGCACCGACATCCCCTTGACGGGGGCCTCCGCGAAGCGGATGGTCTTGCGGATCCGCGACGCGAAGACGCGATCCCCGAAGTTCTCCTCCAGCAGCGAGATCGCCTCCTGCGCATGCAGGGTGCGGGTGTCGACCAGCGTGGGCAGGATGCCCTCGATGTCGACGCCGGGGTTCAGCTCTTCACGGATCATGTGCAGCGTGTTCTGCAGCTGGATCAAGCCACGCATCGACAGATACTCGCACTGGACGGGGACGATCACCTTGTCCGCAGCCGTCAGCGCGTTGATCGTGAGCAGTCCGAGGCTCGGGGGCGTGTCGATGCAGATGAAGTCGTAGTCGTCCCGGATCCCGTCGATCGCCTTCTTCAGCGAGCGCTCGCGGCCGATCTTCATCGACATCGCGATCTCGGCGCCCGCGAGGTCGATCGAGGCGCACGCGACGTCGATCTCGCGGCGGCGGATGATCTCCCGCATCGGCGTCCCGTGGACGAGCACGTCGTACATCGACGTCCCCACCGTGTCGGGGTCGATGCCCTGGGACATCGTGAGGTTCCCCTGGGGGTCCATGTCCACGCACAGCACGCGGTGCCCCTCCTCCGCGAAGGCGGCGGCGAGGTTCAGCGTCGTGGTGGTCTTGGCGACCCCGCCCTTCTGATTGGCGAAGGCGATGACCTTGGCAGTCTTCTGCGGCGGCGACTCCACGTCGTCCTCTCCGGTGCGATTGGGAACGGTCGTCGCGGAGGCGCAAAAGGGCCCCCGGACGTGTGTCTATTCGCACGTGCAGGGCGTTCTCCTTCCGTCGCGCACCTCAAGGCAGCGTTCGCCCAGCCGACCGACAGAGGTGGCTGCCGCCATCCCCGTCCAGGTAGGAGCACCATGGGTCTCTTCTCCCGAGGAGGCGACGTCGCACCCGCGACCGCTTCCTCCGTCGCCCCGTCCGTCGACACCGATGCGCAGATGCGCCTCGGTCTCGTCCTGTCCGCGTCGGGCATGGCGCTCTGGGACATGGACGTGATCGCCGGTGATCCGGTCAACCCGAACAACACCTTCCGCTGGAGCCCCGAGTTCCGCGAGATGCTGGGGTTCACCGATGAGCAGGACTTCCCCGACGTCCTGGACTCGTGGGCCAGCCGGCTGCACGCCGAGGACAAGGACTGGGTGCTCGAGGCGTTCGCCGCGCACCTGACCGACCACAGCGGCCGCACCCCCTACGACATCGAGTACCGCCTCGCCCGCAAGGACGGGGAGTACCGCTGGTACCGCGCCACCGGCGAGACCCTCCGCGACGACGCCGGCCTGCCGCTGCAGGTCGTCGGCGGCCTCCGGGACATCCAGGAGGAGAAGGCGCTTCAGGAGCAGCTGGTCAACGCCGGCGAGCTCGCCAGCGCCGCGTCCTCGCTGACCCAGGCCAGCGCGGAGATCAAGCAGACCACCGAGCGGGCCGTCACCGCGTCGGCGTCGACCGTCGACATGATGGGCCAGCTCGAGGAGGGGCACACGCAGATCGAGTCGATCGTGTCGCTCATCGCCGAGATCGCCGAGCAGACGAATCTCCTGGCGCTGAACGCCGCCATCGAGGCGGCGCGGGCCGGGGACGCCGGCCGCGGCTTCGACGTCGTCGCCCAGGAGGTCGGCAACCTCGCGTCGCGCACCGCCGAGTCGACGAAGGACATCTCCGACCGCGTCAACGCCAGCCGCGACGACGTACGCCGTGCGATGAAGGCGGCCTCGGACATCCAGGCGGTCGTCGTCAGCATCGACGAGTCGCAGCAGTCCATCCAGCGGGTCGTCGAAGAGCTCAGCGCCGCCGCGTCCTGATCGGCTGCACTGCGGCGGCGGGGAGCGACGACGTACGCTCCCCGCCGTGGCAGACCTGCTCGACAAGCCGCTCATCGTCGTGACCGGAAAGGGCGGCGTGGGCAAGACGACCGTCGCGGCCGCGCTCGGCCTCATCGCCGCCCGGCACGGCAAGCGGGCGATCGTGGCGGAGGTCTCGCGGCGCTCCGACGTCGCCGGGGTCCTCGGGGCGACCGCGCCTGACACGTTCACCGAGCACGAGATCGCCGACGGGCTCTTCCACATCTCGATCGA
Organism: Solirubrobacteraceae bacterium; assembly: GCA_016462625.1. Next base: position 12,574 of record JAEMSV010000092.1, read on the forward strand.
TCCCGAGGACGCGCTCGCGGAGTACCTGCACGACCAGCTCGGCTCCACGGGGCTCGCGAGCGTGCTGACGTCCAGCCGGATGTTCGGCCTGCTGGCCGCCGCGACCCCGGGACTGCGTGAGCTGCTGACGATCGGCAAGGTCTGGGAGCTCGCCCAGCCCCAGCGCCGCACGCCGGGCGCCAAGCCGTACGACCTCGTGATCGTCGACGCGCCGGCCACCGGCCACGGCGTGGCGGTCCTCGGCGCGCCGCGCACGTTCGCCGACGCGGCGGCGGGCGGGCCGATCACCAGACAGGCCAGCCAGATCGACGCGACGCTGTCCGACCCCGAGCAGACCGCCGTGGTCGCGGTCGCCCGCGCCGAGGAGATGCCGGTGACCGAGACGCTCCATCTCCAGGAGGCGCTCGGCGAGCGGCTCGGGATGCGGCTCGACGCGATCGTCGTCAACCGCCTCGAGCCCGATGTCTTCGCCCCGGCGGAGGCCTCGCGGATGGCCGAGCACGCCGAGCACCCCGCGGTCGCGCTCGCCCTTCACGCACACGCGCGCGCACGGCGTCAGCGGGCGCAACTCGGGCGGCTGCACAAGGGCAGCGGCATGGCTCCCCTGCGGATCCAGGCGCGGCGCGACGGCCCCGATCTCGACGGCGTCGCCGACGAGCTCGCCGCGGCGCTCTGACGCGCTGACGCCGTTCATCGGCGCCGAACACGCCACACGAACGACGTACCCCCACGTGGAACGCCTTGCCGGCGACCGATCCACAACCTCCCCAGGGGGCCGCATGGCCAAGGCAAAGACGTTCGAGGACAAGCTCCTCGAACCATCAGGCGCATGGCTGGAAGAGCAGTCGCAGATCTTCGACTTCGGACCGAGCGAGGTCGGCAAGGAGGCCATCCGCATCTGCGGGCTGAAGAGAAAGCTGAAGGAGATCCTCGGGCGGGAGTGGGCGGAGATCAACTTCGGCCCGCCGATCCCCGATCCCGAGCTGGAGCTCATCCCCCAGCTGCGCGAGCTCGACCGGTTCACGCACAGGCTCAAGCCGCGCTCGCTCGAGCACCTCAAGCAGCTCGTCGGTGTCCCGAACGAGGCGATCCTGCGCTCACGCAAGATCGACCCGTGCGGCTGTCAGCCCCGGCCGACCCGCATGCACCTCATCCCGAGCGGCAAGCGCATCGCGTTCACCAAGCTCGAGGCCGAGCAGCGCGAGGCGGTCCACGACATGGCCACGAACCTCGTCTACGGCTACGCCGACCCGGACGCGGTGAAGAACGAGTTCGCGGGGGTCGCCGACTACGCGATGCGCCGGGCCTCGGAGCTGCCGACGTTCGCCTACAAGGACCTCATCGTGTGCGACGGCGAGTCCGTGCACTTCAACGGCTGGTCCACGTTGTTCTTCCACAACGTGATCATCGAGGGCAGCGGCGAGATCCGCCTGGGCAGCCACACCAAGCTGCACGCCTTCCACATCGAACGCGTCTAACCGAGGAGTCGAGACTGATGGCGAGCTTCAGCGGCCCCGGCAACGACGGGGCGAGTGGCGCGGCGGGTGCGAACGGAGCGAACGGCGCTCCGCACGATCCGCCCCAAGCGTCGAAGGGCACGAACGGCAAGGACGCGGAGTGCAGCACGTGGGGTGACGAGTCGGCCACCAACGGCAGCCAGGGCGGCCAGGGGGCGACCGGTCACGGCGGGAGCAACGGCGCCCCCGGCGGCCACGGGACGAGCGGCAGCGATGCCGCGATCCAGACGATCATCGCGTCGATCTTCGACGGGACGATCACGCTGAACTACCGCGGCGGCAACGGCGGCAGCGGCGGGGACGGCGGCAACGGCGGGAACGGCGGGGTCGGCCAGACCGGCGGCCAGGGCGGCTCAGGCGGGGACGGAAAGGGCTGTGAGCCGCACGGCAGCGACGGTCGCGGCGGCAAGGGCGGCAACGGGGGCCCGGGCGGCAACGGCGGGA
>JAEMSV010000017.1 GCA_016462625.1 Solirubrobacteraceae bacterium
GTTGGCCACGACTGGGGCGGGTGGGTCGGATTCCTCCTCGGGTTGCGGGCTCCCGAGCGGATCGAGCGGTACCTCGCACTGAACATCCCGCCGCCCTTCATGGAGCCGCGTTACGACCTGGCCTCGCTGCTCGCGCTCCCGCGGCTGTCCTACCAGCTGGTCATGGCCAGCCCGCTCGGCCCCGTCCTGCACCGCACGGGGCTCACCAAGCGCCTGCTCACGCTGGGACTCACGGACCCGAAGCTCATGACCGACGAGGAGCGAGACATCTTCGACGGCCCGTTCCGCGAGCCGGCCCGGGCTCGCGCGGCCCAGCTCATGTACCGGGAGTTCGTCTTCCGGGAGCTGGGACCGGTCATGGCGGGCCGCTACCGCAAGCAGCGCCTGACGGTCCCGACGTTCCTGCTCTTCGGCGAGGAGGACGTGGCGCTCGACCCGCAGCTGCTCGAGGGCGCCGAGGCCTTCTGCGACGACCTCACGGTCGAGCTCGTTCCCGGCGCGGGGCACTTCATCGTCGACGAGCGCCCCGACCTCGTGATCGAGAAGATCGGCAGCTTCCTGGGCTAGATCCTCAGCGGTTGCGCTTGCGCTGCTTGCGGGCCTGCTTGGCCTTGGCCCGCCGGCGGTCACGGTCGCGCGCCCGCTGCTTGGCCTTCGCCGGCCCGCCGGCCTCCTCGTCACTGCGCTGCGGCCGGGCATCGGCGGGGGCGTTCCTGCGGGCGTCCCGCACGATGACGAAGCCGATCCCACCGATCAGTGCGGCCGCGGCGACGAAGATCAGGATCTGCGAGAACGTCCCCAGGCCGTCGTCCCGGCTCTCCTCATCCGGGGGCGGCTCGGTGCTCACCGTTTCGGCGGGGGGCTGGAGCAGCGGCCCGCTTCCGCCCTGAGCGGCAGCGAGGGGCGCAGCGACGGAGGCCAGGAGGGCGAACGCGCACATGAGCGCGATGAGGCGGCGAAGGACCATGCGGCGCGAGAGGGTACCGAGCCGGTCAGCGGTCGCGCCGCGCCATGGCGGCCGCGGCGACCGAGAACCCGAGGTTGAACACGCTGGCGCCACGCAGCGCCCAGCGCGTGCGGGCCTTCTTGACTCCCGGCGATTCGGCCCACAGGACATCGGTGCCGATCTCCGTTCCGCGCAGCCACGCGAGCGCGACCCAGTCCTCTGGGCGGTTCCGGACGGCGGCGACGGCATGCGCCGCGGCGAACGTCAGCCAAATCGGGCCGGCCCGGCGGAACAGGGCCTCGGCGTCGGGAGCGGGCGGCTCGTGGCCGATGATCCGCAGCGTCGCGGCTGGGGCGAGGAGCGCGCTCGTGCCGAGCGCGAGATCGAACGCGATCATGCCCGCGTTCAGGAGTCGGAAGCTCTCCGTGGGAGTCACGCGGCCACCCTACCCCCGGGCTCGTACACTGTGGCGCGCATGCCGCCGAAGCAGCGACAGGTCCGGATGGAACAGAAGGGCGCCCTCGCCTCGATGCAGCAGCTCGAGCAGCGCTCTGACGAGGAGCTCGAGGCCGAGTCGCGCCATCGCGCTGCCGCCCAGGCGATCCTCGGCGCACGCGCCGCCGAGCGCTACGACGCGAAGGCCGCGCGGGTGCACTTCCAGAAGGCGATCTCCGCAGCCCGTCCCCAGGAGCGGATGCAGCTCCGGCGCATGGCCGATGCGTCGCTGGCGCTGGCCGAGCGGCGTGCCGGAGACCTCAAGGTGGCCGTCGAGAAGCTCGGGCAGGAGGCGCCGTCGAGCCGTCAGCTGTTCATGCTGCGGCTGACCGGCATCCTGGTCCCGCCGCCCGGGTCGAGCTTCCTGCTCCGCGCCCGCGGCGTGCTCCTCATCCTGCTGATCATCTTCGCGCTGCTCGCCATCGGCTTCGGCCTCGCGACCCTGGTCATGCTGCCCTTCGGCGGCGCGAGCATCCCGTGGCGCGTCCTGATCGGAATCTTCATCCTCGCCGCGGCGTTCGGCGTGCTGTACCTCGTCGGGCGACGGCGCCAAGCCACGGCGCGCGCCGCCCGAGCAGGCTGAGCGCTACCGCTGCTCGACGGTGACCCGCTCCATGATCACGGGCTCCTCGGGCACGTCGCCGCGGCCCGTCCGCACCCCCTCGATCTCGCCGACGACCTCGTCACCGGCCGTGACGTGACCGACCAGCGCGTACTCGGGCGGCAGGCCGACGTTGGCGCCGGTCACCACGAAGAACTGGCTGCCGGACGTGCCCGCGGGCTCTGCCCCGGTCTTCGCCATCGCCACGACGCCGCGGACGTACTGCAGGTCGCCGGGCGGGGCCTCCTCGACGCGATAGCCGGGATGGCCCATCCCCGTGCCCTCGGGACATCCGCCCTGGACCACGAAGCCAGGGACGATGCGGTGGAAGGTCAGGCCGTCGTAGAAGCCCTGCTTGGCGAGGGACGCGACCGACGCCGCGGTCTGCGGCGCGCGCTCGACGTCGAGCGTGATCTCGAATGTGCCGTGCGTCGTCTCCACGACGACCACGTGGGCGGCACCGGGGTCGAGCTGCTCGCTGGGGGGTTCGGGCTGGGACTGGGTCATGGCCCGCGAGGCTACTCCGCGTGACCCTGACCCGGCTCAGCCCCAAGGTCGCCGCGTACGACCACGTGCTGCTCGACCTCGACGGCTGCGTCTGGGTGGGCGCGGAAGCCACACCGGGCGCCGCCGAGGCGCTCGCGGCACTGCGCGCGGCCGGCAAGGGCATCGCGTTCGTGACGAACGACGGGCGCCACAGCGCCGAGGAGTTCGTGCGCAAGCTGTGGAGCCTCGGCATCAAGGCCGGGCTCGAGGAGGTCGTCACCGTCGGGGGCGCACTGCAGTTCCTGCTGGCCGAGCGCTACGGCTCGGCTCGGGCGGCGGCGGTCGTCATCGGATCACCGACGATCCACCGCCACGTCGAGCAGGCGGGCCTGCGCATCGTCAACGGCACCGACTTCGTGCCACGCGCCGAGGTCGTCGTGGTCTCCGGCCACGAGCGGTTCGACTTCGCGGAGTTGCGCGATGCGACGACGGCCGGGCTGCGGGGTGCGGCGCTCGTCGCGACCTCGACGGATCCGACGTATCCCACCTCGGACGGGCTCTGGCCCGGTACCGGCGCGCTCGTGGCCGCTGTAGAGACGGCGGTCGGCCGGAAGGCCCACGCGATCGGCAAGCCCGACCCCGGGCTGGTGCAGGCCGCGCTCGACCGGCTCGGGCCCGGGCGCGCGCTGTTCATCGGCGACCGGCTGGACACCGACCTGGCGGCGGCGCAGAACGCGGGGATCGACGGCGCGATCGTGCTGACCGGCTCGACCACGCGCGAAATGGCGGAGGCCGCAGACCCCGGACCGGTCGCGATCTCCCCCACGTTGGCCGAGCTCGTCCGCGGCTGACGCGCGCCAGCATCCTCAAATTCGGGGGTCCGCAGCCGACTACCAGAGCCGTCACCGCCCAATCCCCGCTCGGAGGTTCGAGTGTCCCTGCCTGGAATCCGTTTGCGTGTCGGCGCGAAGTTCGCCGTCGCGGGAATCATCATCGTCGTCACTCTCGTCGTCCTCGCGTGGTCGTCGGTCCGCGGCGTCGAGAACACCAAGACCGCCGGCATCGGGATGCAGGGTGAGCTGGTCGAGATCCACGACTCGTTCGGCGAGTACCGCGATGCAGCGGCGCTGCGCGATCTCGCGATCGGCGCCGCCGTGGCCCAGGGCGCGGACCGCGCGAAGGCGACCTCCCAGGTCAACGCCGCGCACGCCAAGCTGAAGAAGCACTTCGCCGATCTCGGTGACGAGGTGACCAAGGGGAACAACTCCCAGGCCGGCGAGGAGGCCACCAAGGCCCTCGCTCTCGGCAAGGCCTACAACGGCTTCGGCGCGTCCGCGCTTGCCGTCTCCAAGGCGCACAGCGCCACCGAGTTCATCACGGCGACCGCGAAGATGGCTGCCGCCTTCGACGCTTACAGCAAGGCCAACGTCGCGATGACGAGCATCCACTTCGAGGAGGCCGACACCGGCGTCGGCATCGCCAAGGACGAGGCCGCATCGAGCACGCGCGAGGTCATCATCGTCGCCGTGGTCGGCGGCCTGCTGGCCATCATCGTCCTGGCGCTCCTGAGCCGCAGCATCGTCGGTCGCGTCAAGCGCTACGGCGCGTTCGCCGACCGGGTCGCCCAGCGCGACCTCGACGAGCGCCTCGACGCGAAGGGCACGGACGAGCTCGACGATCTCGCCCGCTCGCTGAACACCATGCTGGACGGCCTCGACGAGGTCGCCGGGGCCGCCGGGCGGGTGGCCGACGGCGATCTGACCGTCTCGATTACCCCGCGCAGCGAGCGTGACGGCCTGGCCAACTCCTTCGGGAGCATGGTCACCAGCCTGCGCGAGCTCGTCGGCGAGGTCCGGGGCTCGAGCAAGCAGCTGGCCACTGCGTCGACGGAGATGGCAGGGGTCTCCGAGGACGCCGGCCGCGCGATCCAGGAGATCGCCCACGCGATCGACACCGTCGCCCAGGGCGCGGAGCGTCAGGTCCAGGCCGTTGGCAGCGCCGCGCGGTCCACGAGTGAGGTGGTCAGCCGGTCACGCACCGGCGCCGAGGACGCGAAGGCGACGACCGAGGCCGTCGATGAGGCCCGTCAGGTCGCGTCGGAGGGCAGCGCGTCGGTCGACGAGGCGACGGCCGCCATGGCCGCCGTCCGCGACAACTCGGGCCGCGCGACGAGCGCGATCCGCGAGCTGGGCGCGAAGTCCGAGCGGATCGGCGGCATCGTCGACACGATCACCACCATCGCCGAGCAGACGAACCTCCTCGCGCTGAACGCGGCCATCGAAGCCGCCCGCGCCGGCGAGCAGGGCCGCGGGTTCGCGGTCGTCGCCGACGAGGTCCGCAAGCTCGCCGAGGAGTCGCAGACGGCTGCGGCATCCATCGCGGAGCTGATCACCGAGATTCAGAACGAGACCGGCCGCGCCGTGGAAGTCGTCGAACAGGGCGCCCAGCGCACCGAGGACGGCGCTGCCACGGTCGACCGGGCGCGTGACGCGTTCGTCCGCATCGAGTCCGCCGTCGCGACGGTCGGCGATCGCATCAACGCGATCTCGGCGGCCATCGCCGAGGTCGACGAGCAGGCGACCCGTGTCGAAGCCGACATGGGCGAGGTCGCCTCCGTCGCCGAGGAGTCCTCGGCCTCGACGCAGCAGGTCGCCGCGTCGGCGCAGGAGACCAGCGCCTCGACGCAGCAGATCACGGCGTCGGCGAACGACCTGGCCGCCACCGCGCAGCGCCTCGAGTCGCTGATCTCGCGGTTCACGCTCGAGCAGGAAGCCGAGCTCGTCACCGACTGACCTCCCCCGCGGCCGGGGCCCGTCCCCGGCCGCGAGTCATCCCCCCCTGCGCGTCCGGCACGGCCATCGCCATGTAGCTCAGCACCATGCGCGTCAGCTCTTCGACGAACTGGTCGCGCGCGATCGGCGGCTGCTCGAGGACGTACTTCGCCGTCAGGTGGGAGACGCACGAGACGACCATCCAGACCGCGGTGGTCGTGCGCTCCCGCGCACCGCCCGCGGCCGAGGCATCGAGATACCCGGTCGCGAGATCACTGATCCGCTGCTCGAAGTTCGTCGCCTTCGTCGATCCGCCGAGCCGCGGAACCTCCTCGACCAGCACGCGGATGAGCTCGCGGCGGGCCTGCATCGCGTCGAGCAGCGTCGCGAGCATTGCGGTGGTCGTGCGGTTCGGATCGGTATCCGCGAGCCGTGGCAGCGTGGCGATGAACCCGTTGGCGAGGTCGTCGACCATCTGCTCGACCGTCGCGATGACGATCGCCTCCTTGTTCGGGAAGTACTGGTAGACGCTCCCGGGGCTGACGCCGGCCACGGCGGCGATCCGCTTCGTGGAGGCGCGCTCGTACCCCTCCTCGACCAGGACGCGCCCGGCCGCGTCCACAATGCGATCTACCATCTGGCGGGATCGCTCCTGGGTGGGCAGTTTGCGCGGTAGCGGCGGCGTTCTCGGGGACATGGGGCTCCAGGCAGAATGCGACTCGAATGCGAACCATGGTTCGTGTTAGCGTCCGCCGCATGGTACTGCCGAACCCGCTCCGGGTCCTCGATTCCGTCAATCCGCTTCGCGCGGGCTTCGACGAGATGTTCGCGCGCGGCGTCCGCCAGCACTACTTCCCGCGCATGGATTTCGCCGAGCCTGCGGGGGATCCCGGATGGTTCGGTCCCGACAGCGCGGTCTGGTACGTCCATGAGCACGCCCCGCTGATCATCCTCGGCCTCAACGCCGCGGCCTTCATCGAGAACCTGCACCCGGACTTCGCCTGGATGGGCTACGACCACACGCGGGCGCTGGAGCGCGACGACGACGGCATTCCGACCGGCCGGCTCTCCGCCGAGGGTGGCGCGGTCCGCCGCGGCCACTCGTTCGCGTTCTTCGCCGGCGTGGCCTACGGCCCGACGGCGATGGCCGAGCGCATGGCCAAGGCGGTGAGCGGCATGCATCACCGCGTCCGCGGCGTCCGCCCCGACGGCCGCGCCTACGACGCCGACGATCCGCACACGCTGCGCTGGGCCTACGCCACCGTCGTCTGGGGGCTCGCCGAGGCGCACGAGCGGTACCACGCGCGACCGCTGAAGGACATCGACGAGTACTACGGCGAGTTCGTCCGCGTGGGCGAGGCGCTCGGCGGCACGGACCTGCCGGCCACTAAGGCCGAGGTCATGCAGTGCCTGGACGACGAGCGGCCGAACATGGCGCTGACGCCGCCGTTCGCGTCGACGCTGAATCACGTGGACCCCCGCCACGCTCCTCTTCACCTGCGCCCGACCCTGGACCTCTTCGCCTGGACCGTGGCCGACCTCCAGCCACGGTGGGCGCAGCTGCTGATCCGGTTCCCGACCACCAGCCGGCCTGAGCGGCTGATCCGGGAATCGCTCGTCAAGGCGACGCTGAACGGCCTGCACTACGGCGCCGGGCCGATCCCGGACGTGCGCGACGCGCGTGCGCGGGCCGCCGCGCCCGTGGATGCGGACGTCGTGCCGTTGCGCGAAGCCGCCTAGCCGCCGGGCTCGAATACAGTTCGGCCGGTGCTGGACCGGCCCGTCGTGCTGCTCGTCAACCCCTCGGCGGGCGGAGGCCGCGCGCTCGCGTCCGCACCGGCCGTCGCGGCCGCCTTCCGCGAGCACGGCGTGGCCGTGCGAACGGTCGAGACGACGTCGCTCGATCACGCCTGCGAGCTCGCGGCAGCAGCCTGCGACGCCGGAGAGGCCGTCGCCACGCTCTCCGGCGACGGCATGATCGGCGCGGTCGCCGGTGCGATCCGCGGCCGGGACGACGCGCTCCTCGTCGCGCTCCCCGGTGGTCGTGGCAACGACTTCGTCCGGGTCCTGGGCCTGCCGCGCGACCCCGTGGCGGCCGTCCAGGCCCTTGTCGGTGGCGTCGTGCGGGCGCTGGATCTCGGGGACGTCGAGGGCCGCGCGTTCATCGGCATCGCGTCGCTCGGGTTCGACAGCCACGCCAATCGGCTCGCGAACGAGGCGCCGAAGCGGCTCGGGCAGCTCGCGTACGTCTACGGCGCTCTGCGGGGCCTCGCGCAGCATCGCCCGGGAACGTTCACGCTCACCTTCGACGATGGCGAGGTCCTGTCCCGGCGGGCGTTCAGCGTCGCGGCGGCGAACAGCAAGGCCTACGGGGGCGGGATGTACCTCGCACCGAACGCCGAGCTCGACGATGGGCTGCTCGACGTGGTGATCATCGGGGACGTGTCGCGCCTGAAGTTCGTGCGGTGGCTCCCGAAGGTCTTCCGGGGCGAGCACGTCGGTCTGCCCGACGTCGACGTGCGCCAGGTCCGGAGCGTGCGCGTCGAGGCCGACCCGGAGTTCGAGCTCTACGCCGACGGCGATCCGATCGGAACGACGCCCGTCACCATCTCGTGCGTGCCGAACGCCGTCCCCGTCCTCTGCCCCGCACCGTGATCGCGCCCAAGCTCACCGCCGCCCGCGCCGCGGGCACGCTGTCGCGCCGTGCCGGGCGCGGCGGGACCTCGCTGCCCGGCAAGGTGCTGCTGCGCCTGCAGCCCGACGCCATCGGCCGCCTGTCCGACCGCCTGCCGGCGGGCACCGCGGCCATCTCGGCGACGAACGGCAAGACGACCACCGCGGCGATCGTCGCGGCGATCCTGGCCCGCTCGGGCACCAAGCTCGTCCACAACGTGCAGGGCGCGAACATGGCCGGCGGGATCGCGTCCGCGCTCCTCGAGGCCGCCCACGGCGGCGGAATCGACGGCGAGCTCGGCCTGTTCGAGGTCGACGAGTTCTGGCTCGACCGGGTCGTCCCGGAGCTCCGCCCGCGCGCGCTGCTCCTCGGGAACCTGTTCCGCGACCAGCTCGACCGCTACGGCGAGCTGGAGACGATCGCCGATCGCTGGGCCGACGTCCTCACGACGCTGCCCGCGACACGGCTTGTGCTCAACGCGGACGATCCGCTCGTGTCCGATCTGGGGCGCGATCGGCCGGACACGCTGTACTTCGGCGTGGAGGACGACGGCGTCGCCCTGAAGGACCTCCCCCATGCGTCGGATTCCAAGCACTGCCGCCGCTGCGGCACGCCGCTCGTCTACGAGACGGTCTACCTCGGGCACCTCGGCCGGTACCACTGCCCCCGCGGCGATTCGGCGCGACCGGCTCCCCAGGTCGTCGCCGCGGACATCCGGCTCGACGGCACCCGCGGCGCCCGGTTCACCCTCCGCACCCCCGCCGGGGACGCCGAGGTCGCGCTCGCGCTGCCCGGGCTCTACAACGTCTACAACGGGGTTGCCGCGGCGGCGCTGACGCTGGCGCTCGGAGTCGAGCTCGACGACATCGTCACGGGGATGCGGGAGGTCGCGGCCGCGTTCGGCCGGGCCGAGACCGTGCGGATCGGGGAGCGCGAGCTGGCGATCCTGCTCGTGAAGAACCCGACCGGCGCCAACGAGGTCGTCAGGACGCTCGCCCTCGAGCCCGGCGAGATCGACCTCTTCGCGGTCCTGAACGACAACATCGCCGACGGCCGCGACGTCTCGTGGATCTGGGACGCCGACCTCGAGCTGCTCGCCGGCGCGGTCCGCCGGGTGGTCTGCAGCGGGACCCGGGCCCCCGAGCTCGCCCTGCGGCTGAAGTACGCGGGCGTGCCCGAGGACCGCCTGACCGTGATCGACGACCTCGAGGCTGGGCTGGACGCGGCGCTCGACGGCGCCGGAGACCGGCTCTACGCGATGCCGACCTACACCGCGATGCTCGCCCTGCGCGACGTGCTCGCCAGACGCGGCGCGACCGCAGGGACATTCACATGAACGTGACATCACTCGGCCAGAGGCCTCGGATGCCATTGCGAGAACTCGCCAGAGGCTCTTTCTTGCGGGAGCGGCGCTATGAACGATGACGTCATGTTCCACGAGCTGGAGTGCTGGGGCTACGACGCCGACCTGCCGCTGTGGCGGGCGCTCGCGGCCGAGTACGGCGGCCCGGTCGTCGATCTCGGCGCCGGAACGGGCCGGGTCTCACTCGATCTGGTCGAGGCCGGCCACGACGTGATCGCCGTCGATCTCGACCCGGTGCTGCTCGCCGAGCTCACCCACCCGCGGATCCGCACGGTGGCCGCCGACATCCGTGAGCTGACGCTCGACGTCCAGGTCCCGCTCGTGGTCATCCCGATGCAGACGGTGCAGCTGCTGGGCGGCGCCGACGGTCGCGCGGCCCTGCTGCGCGCGTTGCGCGACGTCCTCCTGCCCAGCGGCGTCGCGGCGGCGGCGATCGCCGAGCACGTCGAGCCGTACAGCGCCGACGAGCACGTCCCGTTCGTCGCGGTCGAGCGCGACGGCGTGCACTTCGAGAGCGATCCGTTCGCGATCGTCGAAGACGGCGACGCGTACGTCCTGCACCATGCGCGGATCCGCCGGGACCCCGACGGGACCGAGCACGCCCGGGTGCAGAAGACGCGCCTCGACCGCCTCGACGCCGAGACCCTCGAGCGCGAGGCCGCGGCCCAGGGCCTGCAGGTGCTGCCGCGCCGGGTCATCGACCAGACCGAGGAGCACGTGGGCTCAACGGTGGTGATGCTCGGTGTCTGACCCGGTCCTGCGCATCTGCGCGCTGTACCCGGACGTGATGAACATCTACGCCGACCGGGGCAACCTCCTGGTGCTCGAGCGGCGCAGCGCATGGCGGGGTATCGAGGTGCACATCACGTCGGCCGGGTTCGGCGACGCCGTCGACCCGGACGCCCACGACCTCTTCTATCTCGGCGGCGGGCAGGACCGCGATCAGGCGCTGTGCGCCCGTGACCTCGTCGACACGAAGCGCGACGCCCTGCATGCGGCGGCCGACCGCGGCGCCCTGGTGCTCGGGATCTGCGGTGGGTTCCAGCTGCTGGGCCACGTCTACGAGCTGGGCGACGAGGAGATCCCCGGACTGGGCCTCGTCGACCTGCGGACGGTGCGCTCGGACGGGCCGCGTCTGATCGGGAACGTCGCCATCGAAGTCGAGCTCGACGGGGAGCGCCGCACGCTCGCGGGGTTTGAGAACCACGGCGGGCGTACCCATCTGGGCCCGGACGAGGCGCCGCTCGGCCGGGTCCTGAGCGGCCACGGCAACGACGGGCGGTCCGGCTTCGAGGGCGTCCGCCGCGGCACGGTGATCGGGACCTATCTGCACGGGCCCCTGCTGCCGAAGAACACGTGGTTCGCCGACTGGCTGATCGCCCACGCGACCGGCGCCGAGCTCGCGCCGCTCGACGACGCGCTCGAGACCGCCGCGCACGCGTCGGCCCGCCGCGCGGCCGGCGTCTGAGCCGACCGCAGCCGAACGCGGTCGTAGACTGCTCGTCTCGCCGGGGCCGTCCACTCCGGCTGTCCGACCGTGACCCGCTCCGACCGCGTCAATCCCCGGGGGAATCAGGCTGCCGCGTCCGCGGAGCCGCTGGAGTTCCGGGGCGCCACGAAGCGCTATCCCGGCAGCGACGCGCCAGCGGTCGACCGTCTCACCCTTGAGGTGCCCGCTGGGGAGATCTGCGTGCTCGTCGGCCCGTCCGGGTGCGGCAAGACCACCTCGATGCGGATGGTCAACCGCATGATCGAGATCACGGAGGGCGACATCCTCCTGGGAGGGCGATCCGTCCGGGACCGCCCCGAGGCCGACCTGCGCCGCCATATCGGCTACGTCATCCAGCAGATCGGCCTGTTCCCCCACCGGACCGTGGGCGAGAACATCGCGACCGTTCCCCGGCTGGTGGGCTGGAGCCGCGCCCAGATCGACGCGCGCGTGGAGGAGCTGCTCGATCTCATCGGGCTCGAGCCCGACGTCGCCGGGCGCTACCCGGCGCAGCTCTCCGGCGGTCAGCGCCAGCGTGTCGGCGTGGCCCGGGCGCTGGCGGTCGACCCGCCACTGATGCTGATGGACGAGCCATTCGGGGCCATCGATCCCATCAACCGCGGTCGGTTGCAGAACGAGTTCCTGCGCCTCCAGGCGCGGATCGGCAAGACCGTCGTGTTCGTCACGCACGACATCGACGAGGCGATCAAGATCGGAGACCGGATCGCGGTCCTGCGCGAGGGCGGCATCCTCGCGCAGTACGCGACGCCGGCGGAGCTGCTCGCGCGGCCGGCGGACGACTTCGTGCGCGACTTCGTGGGCGCCGACCGCGCGCTCAAGCGCCTGGCGCTCCAGCGGGTGCGCGACATCGAGCTGCAGCACGCACCGCTCGTCCGCGAGGACGGCGCCGCCGTGCCCGAGTCGAACGGCGCGATCGACGTCCAGTACGCCCTCGTCGTCGACGAGGCCGGGCGCCCGTTGTACTGGCAGCACGCCGGCACCACGGTGTACCGAGTCGAGCAGGACTCCACCCTGCGCGACGCGCTCTCCGGCCTGCTCCAGAGCGACGTCGAGTACGGCGCGGTCGTCGATGAGCGGGGGAGCGTCAGCGGGGTCATCTCGATCGATCTGATCCACGACCTCGTCCGCTCCGAGGAGGATGCGCCCCGATGACGCCCGTCCTCGCGCAGGCCGACGGCTTCTTCCGCGACCGCTCGGGCACCGACACCGACTGCGTGGCGAACAACGGCCTGTGCCCCGACTGGATCGTCCACCACCTCGACCGCTACACCGATCCGTTCCTGCAGCACGTCTGGCTCGTCGTGGCGTCGGTCGCGTTCGGGCTGCTCATCGCGTTCCCGCTGGCGGTCATGGCCTACCGGCGCCGGTGGCTGATCGCGCCGGTCGCCAACGTCACGGGCATCCTCTACACGATCCCCAGCGTGGCGGCCTTCTTCCTGCTGCTGCCGATCACCGGCCGTGGCTCGCTGACGGCGATCATCGCGCTGACCTCGTACACGCTGCTCATCCTGTTCCGCAACGTGCTGGAGGGGCTCGACGCGGTGCCCGACGAGGCGCGCGACGCGGGGATCGGCATGGGGCTCACGCCCAGGCAGCTCCTCTGGCGCGTCGAGCTGCCGCTGGCCCTCCCGGCGATCATGGCCGGGCTCCGGATCGCGACGACCACGACGGTCGGGCTCGCGGCCCTCGCGTTCTTCGCCGGGGCCGGCGGCCTGGGCGAGCCCCTCGAGGCCGACAAGGCGTTCAAGAGCAACGTGCTGGTGGCGGGCGGGCTGTGCGTGGTGCTGGCGACGGTGCTCGACCTGGGGATCCTGCTGGCCCAACGCTGGCTCACGCCGTGGACGCGATCGCGGGCGGTCGCATGACCACGACCCTCGCCACCCTCGGCGTCTTCGGCGACGGCGTCGACTTTCTCGTGCGCGAGCGGCCGGGCCGCGGCGGCGGCGACATCGGCGGTCTCGAGGCGACCCTCGAGCTGCTGTGGGGGCACATCAAGCTGTCGATCGCCGCGATGCTCCTCGCCTGCGCCGTCGCGCTACCGCTCGGGCTCGTGCTCGGCCACACCGGCCGCGGCGGGTTCATCGCCACGAGCGTCGCGAACATCGGCCGGGCCGTCCCCAGCATCGCGCTGATCTTCGTCTTCTTCGCGTGGTTCGGCGCGGGGTTCGTCAACGTGATGGTCGCGCTCGCGCTGCTCGCGATCCCGCCGATCCTCACGAACACCTACGTCGGGATGCGCGAGGTCGAGCGCGACGTCGTCGACGCCGGCCGCGGCATGGGCATGAGCGCGTGGACCCTGATCCGCAGCGTCGAGCTGCCGCTGGCGCTGCCGCTGATCATGGCCGGGCTGCGGGTCTCCGCCGTCAACGTCGTCGCCACCGCCACGATCGCGCCGCTCGCCGGGTACGCGACGACCCTCGGCGACCCGATCATCAACTTCGGCGTCTACGGCGAGGCGGGGCGCGTGGGCGCCGCGATGCTCGTCGCGCTCGTCGCCATCGCCACCGAGCTGGGCTTCGCCGCTGCGCAACGCGCGGTGACCCCGGATGGCATCAAAGTGTCCCGCGGCACCCAGCGCCGCCGGCTGACCGTTCCCAACAGGAGGGTTCCGACCACACCATGACCAAGTCCCGATTCCGGGCGCTGCTGCTCGTGCTCGCAGCGCTCTCGCTTCCGCTCTTCGTCGCCGCCTGCGGTGACGACGACGACGGTGGCTCGTCGAGCAAAACCGCGACGACCTCGAGCGCCGCGATCACCAAGAATCCCGACAACGCGCAGACCAGCTTCACCGTCGGCTCGAAGAACTTCACCGAGCAGAAGGTGCTCGGCGAGATCTACGCCCAGGCCCTCACCGCGGCCGGCTACAACGTCGACACCCAGCTCAACCTCGGTGACGAGAAGACCGCGCTGAAGGCGCTCCAGGACGGCGAGATCGACGGCTACCCGGAGTACACCGGCACCGCGCTCCTGTCGTTCTTCGACGTGCCCGCCGACCAGCTGCCGACCGATCCCGCCGAGGCCTACAACCAGGTCAAGGCCGACTTCGCCAAGGACGACATCACGGCCTTCGGGCCCACGCCCTTCACGTCCTCGAACGAGGTCGCCGTGACGAAGGAGACCGCGGAGAAGTACAACCTCGAGAACATCTCGGACCTCAAGGACGTCGCCGGGGAGCTCACCCTGTACGGCTCCCCCGAGTGCCGCCAGCGACGCGACTGCCTGCTGGGGCTCGAGGAGGTCTACGGCCTGGACTTCAAGAAGTTCACGCCCGTCGACATCGCGCAGCGTCATGAAGTCCTGAAGAGCGGCGACGCCGACGTGTCGATCGTCTTCACCACGGACCCGCAGAACAAGCGCGACGGCTTCGTGCTGCTGAAGGACGACAAGGGGATGTTCCCGCCCTACAACTCGACGTTCCTGACGAGCAACCAGACCGTCGACGAGGCCGGCCCGGATCTCGAGGCGACGCTCGACCGCGTCAACGAGAACCTCAACGCGGACGTGATGCAGGAGCTGAACGCGCGTGTCGACCTCGACAAGGAGACGCCGGAGCAGGCTGCGCAGGGCTACCTGCAGCAGTTCGGGCTCGTTCCGTCGAACTGAGCGCCGATACGGCTACGCCACCCGCACTCGATCGGGCGGGTGGCGTAGCCTCGCGGTCATGACCACCTTCGCCGAGTACCAGCACGACTCGCGGGCGACCGCGGTGTACCCCGACGCCGGCGACAACCTCCTCTACCCCACCCTCGGCCTGTGCGGCGAGGCGGGCGAGGTGGCGGAGAAGGTCAAGAAGATGCTGCGCGACGACGCCGGGGTCCTCAGCGACGAGCGCCGTGCCGCGATCTCCAAGGAGCTCGGCGACGTGCTCTGGTACGTCGCCCAGGTCGCGACCGAGGCCGGACTCGACCTTGAGGCGATCGCGGGCGCCAACCTCGCCAAGCTCCGCTCGCGCCAGGAGCGCGGCGTCTTGACGGGCAGCGGGGACGATCGCTGATGCCCGTGCAGCGCCTCCTGCTGACGTACGACTACGTCGACGGGATCCTCGAGAAGCGCGGGCCGTTCCGTGACGAGCACCTCGCCAACATCACCGCGCAGGTGCAGGCCGGTCGCCTGCTGAGCGCGGGGGCGGTCGGCGATCCGCCCACCGGCGCGCTGTTCGTGTGGACGGCGGAGGCCGCGGACGCCATCGAGGGTTTCGTCGCCGCCGACCCGTACGTCCGCAACGGGCTGGTCCCGGCGCACCGGGTCGAGCCCTGGACGGTCGTCACCGAGTAGCGGTCAGGCGCCGTTGCTGTTGCCGTTCACCGAGAACGGCTGCAGGCGCTCGGCGAGCGCCGCGGGAACGCGGGCGCTGACGCGGACCCCTGCGGGCGTGTCCTCGCGGCGCAGATCGTCGCCCGCGATGTCGTGCAGCTCCGCGAGCCTGGCGCCCTCGGCGTAGGGCAGCAGCACGTCGACGCTGCGCAGGCGGCGCCGGAACTCCTGCTCGACGCGCTCGCCCAGCTCCTCGAGCCCTTCGCCGGTCACGGCGGACACCATGACGGCGTCGCTGTGGGCAAGCAGGAGCTCGTGGCGACGCTCGTCGTCGATCGCGTCGGCCTTGTTGAGGACGAGGATGCGAGGGTTGCTCCCGGCGCCGATGTCCTCGAGGACGCTGTCGACCGCCCGCATCATGTCGGTCATCTCCTCGTGCGGCGCCGACGCGTCGACGACGTGGAGGATGAGATCGGAGAGCCGGGTCTCCTCGAGCGTCGCGCCGAAGGACTCGACCAGCTGGTGCGGGAGCTTGCGGATGAACCCGACGGTGTCGGTCAGCAGGTACGCGCGGCCGTGGAGCTCCATCGTGCGCGTCGTCGGATCGAGCGTGTGGAACAGCCGGTCGCGTACGGAGACGTCGGCGCCGGTGAGCCGGTTCAGCAGCGTGCTCTTCCCGGCGTTTGTGTAGCCCGCGAGCGCGACCTCCGGCAGCCGCGCGCGCTCGCGCTCGGCGCGCATGGTCTGGCGCGAGCCCTTGACCTCCTCGAGGCGCCGCTTCAGCGCGGTGATGCGGTTGCGCGCGAGGCGGCGATCGGTCTCGATCTGCGTCTCACCGGGGCCGCGGGTGCCGACGCCGCCGACGCCGAGACGGTCGAGGTGGGTCCACAGACCCCGCATGCGGGCCATGTTGTACTCCAGCTGCGCCAGCTCGACCTGGAGCTTGCCCTCGGCCGAGTTCGCGTGCCCGGCGAAGATGTCGAGGATGAGCTCGGTGCGATCGATGACCGGCAGCTTCAACGCCTCTTCGAGGTTGCGCTCCTGGCTCGGGCTCAGCTCGTCGTCGCAGACGATCACGTTCGCGTCGGCGGCCTTCGCCTGCTCCTTGACCTCCTCGAGCTTGCCGGAGCCGAGGTAGGTCCGCGGATGCGCCATCTCGCGGTGCTGGACGGTCTCGCCGACGACCGCGACGCGCGCGGTGCGCAGCAGCTCCTTCAGCTCGGAGAGGTCGTCGCCTTCGGGGAGCACGGCGATGCAGAAGGCGCGCTGCTTCGCGCGGCCTTCGACGGCGCCGTTGACGGACGAGCGGGATGCCTCGGTGCGACCTGTGCGAGAACGCTGCACAGGATCCAGTCTAGGCGGGGTTCGAACCGGCCCTAGTAGCCCAGGCGGGCAAGGCGCTCGCGCTCAGCCTGGCGCTTTGCTTCCTTGGCGGCCTTGCGCTGCTTCTCGCGCTCGCGACGCTCGTCCTCGCCGCCGTCGGTCACGATGCGGACCTTCGCGGAGAACTTCCCGTCGCTGCCCAGCGCCTTGAGCTCGGCAGCACTCGCCGGACGATCGCTGCGAGGGCCTCGGCCCCCACGCTCGCCGCCGTCGCGCCGGCCACCGCCGCGGCCACCGCGCTCGTCGCGCCGTCCGCCACCACGACCGCCGCGGCGCTGCTCGCGCTCGGGCTCGCCGGTGAGCGCACGCAACTGGGCCTTGACCTCGCGCACCGGCGTGGCGGCAAGGCGCAGCCAGGCCTGGAACGACGGGTCGCCGGGCTTGAGGCCGATCGACTTCTCGGCGCAGACGGCGGCCCACTTCAGCGGCTGGCCGTTGGGGTCCTGCTGCGGCGAAAGGGCTTCCTTGATGACGTCAGGACCACCGACGCGCGTGATGGCCGCCTGGACCTTCGCGATGCCGATGCCCTCGAGCGGCGGGGGCGGAGTCTTCGCGGCGCGCGGCTGCTTCGCAGGCGCCTCGACCTCGGCCGGTGCCTCGGTTCCTTCGGCAGCGGGGGTCTCAGCCTCGGCCGCCTCGGCCTCGGCGGGGGCCTCGGCCGGCGCGTCCTCCGCGGAAGCCTCGGCAACCGGCTCGGCCGCAGGGGCCTCCGGCTCGGGCTCGGCGGCAGGCACCTCAGTCTCGGCTGCGGGGGCTTCGGCTTCGACGGCCGGGGCCTCCACTTCGAGGGCGGGCGCTTCGGCCTCGACCGCAGGGGTCTCCGCCTCGACGACCGGCGCGTCTGCCTCGGCGACGGGCGCCTCGGCCTCGGGCTGCTCGGCCGGGGCGTCGTCCGCCGTTGGCGTGCCGGCGCGCTCGGCGCGGCGCAGCTCGTTCAGGCGGGCGAAGAAGATGCCGCGATGGCGCTGCGCGGGGTTGGGCTTGCGGCGGCGCTTGGTGCCGTGGCCGCTCTGCAGCCGCTTGATCTGTCCCAGCGTGGGCTTCGCCGGACCCTCGCCCTCAGCGGGCGCGTCGGTCGGAGCCGCGGCGGCCTCGTCGCCAGCGGCCGCCTCGCCGGTGGCCTCAGCGTGAGCGGCGGCGTCCTCCGTGGGAGCGGACTCGGCGACGACCTCCGCGGGGGCCTCAGCCTCCGGCGCGGGATCGGGCGCAGCCTCCGCGACCGGCTCGGCGGGAGCCGGCGGCTCCTCCGCAGGCGCAGCCTCCGCCACGGGCTCGGCAGGAGCCTCGGGCTCGGGCGCAGGCTCGGGCTCCGGGGTCGTCACCGCCTCGGGCGTCGCGTCGGCCTCGGGCGCAGGGGTGGCCTCGACCGCGTCGGTCGTGGGCTCCGCGTCGGGGGTGGTCTCTGGAGTCTGATCTGCGGAAGACATGGAGAAGCGCGCGTGCCGGCGAGTGTTTGACCCGTCGCCGACAGGGCGGAAACGCATTGTGGCACCTTCTCGCCGAGCCGGGCGGCTGATGTGCGACACCCCGTTTCCGCCGGGGCGAGGTTAGGCTCCGGGCCATGACCGACGACGTGACCGAGCGGCTCGCCGCGAGAACGCTCGAACTCGTCGACGTGGCCTCCGAGTCGCGTGATGAGGCCGCGCTCGCCGCCCACGTCCTCGGTGTTCTGGGCGAGGCGAACGTTCCGGCGACCGACGCCGGTGACACGTGCATCGTGGCCGGTGCCCTCGCAGGCCCGCGGACGCCCGGGCGCCCCCTCGTCGTCCTCGCCGGGCACCTGGACACGGTCCCGACTCAGGGCAACCGCCCGGGGCATCGCGCGGGCGGCGCGGTCCACGGGCTGGGCGCGAGCGACATGAAGGCCGCACTCGCCGTGAAGCTCGAACTCGCGCGCGACCTGGTCCCGGCGGAGACCACCGTCGACGTCGGATACGTCTTCTTTGGCCGAGAGGAGCTCCCGGTCGCCGAGAGCGCGCTGACTCCGCTGCTGAGTCGGGAGACCGCGATCCTCGACGCCGACCTCGTCCTGATGATGGAGCCGACCGACAACACCATCCACGCGGGGTGTCTCGGGAACCTCAACGCGACGTGGGGCTTCCACGGGCGCAGCGGGCACTCCGGCCGCCCGTGGACGGCGGACAACGCGATCCATCGTGCCGCCCGGGGCATCGCGGCGCTGGCCGACCTCCCGTACGTCGAGCACGAGACCGACGGGCTGGTGTTCACCGAGGCCGTGTCGGTCACGCGCATCGCGGGCGGCATCGCCGACAACGTCGTCCCGGACCTCACCACGGCGCACGTGAACTACCGCTATCCGCCCGGTCTCCCCGCGGACGAGGCCGAAGCGCGACTGCGGGGCTGGTGCGAGCCGCACGGCACGCTCGAGATCGTCTCCAACGCCCCGTCGGCCCCCGTCGTCTCGGATCACCCGCTGCTGTCCGCCCTGCGCGCGCAGGGCGACCTCGAGCTGCACGCCAAGCAGGCCTGGACCCCGATTGCCGAGTTCGCGGCCTTCGGCCTCCCCGCAGTCAACTTCGGGCCGGGCGATCCGCAGCAGGCCCACCGCCGGGACGAGCTCGTCCGCGAGGACGCGCTGCGCCGCAGCTACGACGTGCTGCGCGCCTTCGCGACCGCGGCTCACTAGCCTCGACGATCGATGCCCGGCACCCCGCGCAACCCGGTCCTCGACGCCCTTGGCACCTATCCGTTCGTCCGCCTCACGCAGGCGAAGACGGCGGCCCTGGCTCGGGGTGCCCACCTCATCGACTTCGGGGTCGGCGAGCCTCGCGAGGAGACGCCCGCGTTCATCCGCGCCGAGCTCATCCGCGCCGTCGAGGCCGAGCGGGTCTCGACCTATCCGGCCGCCGACGGGCTGCCCGAGCTCCGCGAGGCGATCGCCGGGTGGATCCGCCGGCGCTTCGGCGCGACGATCGATCCGGCCACCGAGGTCGTCCCGACCCTCGGG
This sequence comes from Solirubrobacteraceae bacterium, assembly GCA_016462625.1. Next base: position 19,452 of record JAEMSV010000017.1, read on the forward strand.
AGCAAGGAGGCGGTCTTCAGCCTCGCGTCGGTCCTGGTCGACCGCGCGGGCGGGAAGGACCTGGTCGCCACCACCACGCCCGGCTATCCCGTCCCCGCCCGCGGCGGCGCCTTCGCGGGGGCCGAGGTGGTCGAGCTGGAGCTGACTGCTGAACGGGACTGGCTGCCCGACCTCGATGAGATCGACTGGTCGCGCCTGGCGCTGCTCTGGCTGAACTACCCGAACAACCCCACCGCCGCGACGGTGCCGCTCGCCTTCCTCGAGGAGGCCGCGGCCCGCTGCCGGGAACACGGCGCGGTCCTCGCCAGCGATGAGGCGTACAGCGAGCTGTGGTTCGAGGGCGACCCGCCGACCTCGGCGCTCGAGCTCCCCGATCGCACGAATGTCCTGGTGCTGAACACGCTCTCGAAGCGGTCGTCCATGCCCGGCTATCGCTCAGGCTTCGTCGCGGGCGACCCGCAGCTGATCGCCGCGCTGAAGCGCTACCGCCCGTCGATCGGCACCGCACCGCAGACCTTCGTCCAGCGCGCCGCCGCACTCGCCTGGCAGGACGAGGCGCACGTCGCGCAGACGCGCGATCGGTACCGCGCCAAGCGCGACGTTCTCCTCCCCGCCCTGCGGCGCGCCGGCCTCACGCCCGCCGGCGGCGACGCGACCTTCTTCCTGTGGCTGGCCGTCCCGGACGGGGATGACGCCGCGTTCTCGACGGCCCTGCTCGATGAGCTCGATCTCGTCGTGGCGCCGGGCTCGTACCTCGGTGACGCGGGTGCGGGATACGTGCGCGCGGCGCTCGTTCCGACCCTCGAGTCCTGCCAGGAGGCGGCGCGCCGCCTCGACACCCGATCTGCGAAGTTGGGGCCATGAGCACCACGACCGACCTGGCCGCGCTGCAGGCGCGCATCGAGACCCTTTTCGACGCCTCCGAGCTGGACGACGCCGCCGCGGCGGACGTGGAGCGCGTGCTCGACCTGCTCGACAGCGGTGAACTGCGTGTCGCCGAGCCGACGGCCGATGGCGGGTGGCAGGTCAACGAGTGGGCGAAGAAGGCGATCCTCCTCTCGTTCAAGACCCGCCAGATGGAGACCATCGAGGCCGGCCCGTACGAGTACCACGACAAGATGCCGCTGAAGCGCAACTACGCGGAGCTCGGTGTCCGTGTCGTGCCGCCCGCGGTCGCCCGCCACGGCAGCTACCTGGCGCCGGGCGTCGTGATGATGCCGTCGTACGTCAACGTCGGCGCCTACGTCGACAGCGGCACGATGGTCGACACGTGGGCGACGGTCGGCTCGTGCGCGCAGATCGGCAAGGACGTGCACCTCTCCGGCGGCGTCGGCATCGGCGGCGTGCTCGAGCCGATGCAGGCCAGCCCGGTGATCATCGAGGACGGCGCGTTCATCGGCTCGCGCTGCATCGTCGTCGAGGGCGTGAAGGTCGGCAAGGAGGCGGTGCTGGGCGCGAACGTCGTCATCACCGCGACCACGGCGATCATCGACGTCCGGGGCTCCGAGCCCGTCGAGCTGCGCGGGGAGATCCCGGCGCGGGCGGTCGTCGTCCCGGGCACGCGCCCGAAGGAGTTCCCCGCGGGCACGTTCGATCTGCCCGCCGCGCTGATCATCGGCGAGCGCAAGGAGAGCACCGATCGCAAGACGTCGCTGACCTCCGTGCTGCGCGAGCACGCCGTCAGCGTCTGAGTCAGTCCAGGGCGGTGAGCTCGGCGAGCAGGTCGCCGCTGACCTCACCGGCGTAGACCGGCACGGCCCATCCGGCGAGGTCGACGTGGAGGTCCTCCTCCACGTCGACGGTCAGCTCGCCGCCGTCGAGCTCCACCGTCACGGGGCTGTCGCCGCCGCGCAGCACGAACGCCACCGCAGCGCCGGTCGCGCCGGTGCCCGACGACATCGTCTCCCCGACGCCGCGCTCGAAGATGCGCGCGCGGATGCGGTCGTCCCCCACGCGGCACCACCACGACACGTTCGTGCGGTTGGGGAAGAGCTGGTGGTGCTCGATGCCTGGGCCGATGGCCGGGAGGTCGAGCCCCGCCAGCGCGTCGGGGTCGGGCACCTCGATGCTGCACTGCGGATTGCCGATCGAGACGTGCTGGAAGCGCCACGCGTGGCCGCCGGACTCCAGCTCGCCGAGCCCGTCGGGCTGGCCCGACGGAAAGTCGGGCGACGAGAGCTTCGCGCGGCCCATGTCGACGGTGCAGGCCGTCTCCGAGAGGATCGTCGGCCGCAGCTCCCCCGCGACGGTCTGGATTGAGAACTGCTGCTGCTCGGTCCAGCCGCGCCGCCGGAGATACATGATCGCCTCGCGCGCGCCGTTGCCCGACAGCTCGGCCTCGGAGCCGTCCGGGTTGAAGATCCGCAGTCGGGCGATGAAGCCCGGCTCGTCGGCGGGCGCCAGCTCGAGGATCCCGTCCCCGCCCAGCCCGAGGTGCCGGTCGCAGAGCCGCCGCACGCGCGGCTCGGTCAGCGCGAACGGCAGACGGTCGCGCTCGACGATCAGGTAGTCGTTGCCCAGGGCCTGCCACTTCTCGAACGGGAGCGTCATGCGGGCGGCGAGTCTAGATGCAGCCCTGCCGCGACCTCGTCGGGGGCGCGCTCGGTCACGTCGACCAGCTCCACGCCGGCGAGCTTGCGCATCCATGTCAGCTGGCGCTTGGCCAGCCGGCGGGTCCGCGTCTTGGCGGCTTCGGCGTCACCTCTGAGCAGCTCCTCGAACCCCACCGCGGCGCGCGCGGTCGCCGAGACACCGGCGGCCTCGGCGGCGCGGATCTCCTCTGCCACGCCCGCCGCGACCATCGCGTCGACCCGCTGATCGATCCGGGCGTAGAGCGCCTCGCGCTCCATCACGAGCCCGACGAGCCGCGTCGGATGCCGCGTGTGGTGCGTCCACAGCTCGTTCTCCTCGGGTGGGGGCTCGAGCGCCCCGGCGGCGAGGAGCTCCAGCGAGCGCACGACACGCGAGCGGTCCCGCGGATCGACCCGCTCGGCTGCCCACGGAGCCGCCTGCGCGAGCCGCGCGTGCAGGGCCTCGGTCCCTCGCGCATCGGCCTCGGCGAGCAGCGCCTCCCGCACACCCGGCTCGGGCGCCGGCCGGAGCTGCAGCTCCGCGAGCGCCGCCCGGAGATAGAGGCCGGTGCCGCCGACGACGATCGGCGAGCCCCCGGCTGCGAGCACGGCGTCGATCTCCTGGTGGGCCAGGCGCGCGTACTGGGCGACGCTGAACCGCTCCGTGACGGGGACGGTCGCGACGAGCCGATGCTCGAGCTCGGCCCGCTCTGCGGGGGAGGGCACCGCCGTCAGGATCTCGAGGCCCTCGTAGAGCTGGAGGGCGTCGGCGCCGATGGCCACCGGCTCGCCGCCCTGCGCACGAATGCGGCGGGCCACCGCGAGGGCGATGTCGGTCTTGCCGACGGCGGTCGGTCCGAAGATGGCGAGCACGGAGGCCATCGCAGGAGTATCGACGGGCAGCTCGGCGGTGCGGAGTAGTGTCGGTCCATGCCCGTGCGCGTCGGCTGCGGCCTCTCCACGCTCAACGACCCGCAACTCGGCGCCATCGACGCCGCGGAGATCGCGCTCGAGCAGCTCGGAACGGAGAGCGTGGACCTGGTCGTGGTCTTCGTCTCGGGCAGCCACCTCGCCGCGCCGGACGTCGCGCTCGATGCCGTTCACGGCATCCTCGACCCCGATGCCGTGATCGGGTGCGGCGGGGCCGGCGTGGTCGGCAGGGGCCGGGAGATCGAGCACGGCACCGCCATCTCCGTCTGGGCCGCGAACCTGGGGCACGGAACCGCCACGCCCTTCCATGCCGACGTGCGCCCGGCCGACGGCGGTGTGACCGTCAGCGGCCTCCCCGACATGTCCGGCGCCGCCGGTGCGGTGCTGCTGCCGGACCCGTACACCTTCCCCACCGACTCGATCCTCGACGAGCTCGCCGTCCGCGCGCCCGGGGTCCCGCTGCTCGGCGGCGTGTCGAGCGCGCGGACCCTGGACGGCGAAGGCGCGCTGATGTGCGACGAGACGGTCCACGGCGGCGGGGCGGTCGGTGTCCGCTTCGACGACGTCAACCTGCTTCCGTGTGTGTCGCAAGGCGCCCGGCCGGTCGGTCCCGAGCTCGAGATCACCGCCGGGGACGGACACGTCATCCACGAGCTCGCCGGAGAGCCGGCGCTTCCGAAGCTGCGCGATGTCGTCGAATCCCTCCCCGAGTCGGATCGGGCCGCAGTCGCCGAGGGTGTCCTGCTGGGAATCGTGCTCGGGGACGCCGCAGGCACCGGCGCGAGCGACGTCCTCATCCGCGGGCTGCTCGGCGGGGACCCCAGCCACGGGACCGTCGCGGTCGGCGCGCCCGTGATCGAGGGCCAGATCGTCCGCCTGCACGCGCGCGATGCGGCGACCGCCGACCGCGACCTGCGCGACGCGCTCGAACTGCGGCGGATCGCCCTCGGGGACGATTCGCCCTCCGGGGCGCTCGTCTTCACCTGCACGGGCCGGGGCCGGGAGATGTTCGGGACCGACGACCACGACGCGATCGCGGTCCGTGACGGCCTGGCCGGCGCCCCGGCGGCAGGGTTCTTCGCGGCCGGCGAGATCGGGCCGGTCGGCGGCGGGAACTTCCTGCACGGATTCACGGCGACTGTGGCAGTGTTCGCCTGATGGAGCTCCGTGATCAGACCGTGCTCATCACCGGCGCCACCGGCGGCATCGGACACGCGCTGGCCCGGGCGTGCGCGGCGCGCGGCGCGAAGCTCGTACTCACCGGGCGCAAGACCGATGTGCTCGCCGAGCTCTCGAGCGAACTCGGTGCGACCACGGTCGCGGTAGACCTCGGAGACCGCGACCAGCTCGCGCTGCTCGACCCCTACGCCGACGCGGACGTCCTCATCGCGAACGCCGCGCTCCCCGCGACGGGCCGCATGGACGAGCTCTCGCCCGAGCAGATCGACCTGATGCTCGACGTCAACCTGCGCGCCCCGATCATGCTCGCGCAGCGGATGATCCCCGGGATGGTCGAGCGCGGCCGCGGCCACCTCGTCTTCATGTCGTCGCTCTCAGGCAAGGCGACCTCGCCGCACAGCTCGATGTACAACGCGACGAAGTTCGGCATGCGCGGGTTCGCGGGCGCCCTGCGTGAGGACCTGCGTGGCTCGGGCGTTGGGGTCTCCACCGTCTTCCCCGGCTTCATCCGCGATGCCGGCATGTTCGTCAAGGCGCGCGAAGAAGTGGACATCCCGCTCCCGGCCGGGGTTGGCACGCGCTCTCCCGACGACGTGGCCGAGGCGACGCTGCGGGCGATTGACCGCAACCTCCGCGAGGTCGACGTGGCCCCGATCAGCGTGCGCGCGGGCGCCATGATCGCCGGCGTGGTGCCCGAGCTCGCGAGCCGCTTCCAGCGGCGCATGGGCGGTGGCGACGTCGCGGAGAAGCTCGCGGCGGGCCAGGCCAGCCGCCGCAGCGGCTAGCCGGTCTGCGCTCAGGCCGCCGCGGAGCGGTCCCGGACGCGCTGGGTCTCCGGCGCGATCGCGCGCAGCACCTCGGACGCGAGGCGAGCGCCCTCCGACGCCTCCTGGGGCGTCGCCTGGATCCGGACGATCGGCGCGTCGTCCTCGAGCTCCTCGAGCAGGACGCGGGGCTCCCCGCGCATCGGGGTGTCGATCGTCGCGACGAGCAGGTTGTGCAGATCGAGCGGTGTGACCCCGGGCTGCAGCCGGGCCCGCAGATTCACGCCTGCGGGCTCGCGCAACGGGATGATCGCGACGTTCATCACCGTGCGGTTCGGGATGAGGATCGAGTCCTCGCCGCTGGCCAGCACGGTGTGCAGCAGGCCCAGCGAGGAGACGACGCCCTCGACCTCGCCCGCGAGATCGCCGCCCTGCAGCCGGATCCGGTCCCCGACGCGGAACGGATGCGCGGTCAGGACGACGATGCCGGCGATCAGATTGCCGATGGTCTGCTGCGCGGCGAGACCGAGCAGCACCGCCACGGCCGCGGCGGCGGGGATGAAGGCACGTGGGTCGACGCCTCCGATGCGCAGCGCGGCGAACACCGCGACCAGCAGAAGGACGAGCCGGATGAGGAAGGCGATCGTCCCGGCCGCTCCGGGATCGAGACGGCGAAACATGAGCGGTCCGAACGCCTGGCCCAGCGCGCGGGCGAGCAGGGAGCCGAGGATCAGGACGAGCCCGGCGGCCGCGAGGCGCACCGGCGTCTCGGCGCCCAGCACGGTCTCCCGCATCAGATAGAGCGCGACGACAACGCCCAGCGCCGGCAGCAGCACGGCGGCCTGGATCCGGGCCCGGCGGGCCTGGCGGTCGCTCAGCTTGCGCGCAAGCCCGGCCTCGTGCCAGGCGTGGCTCTTCGTCTCGAGGATGTGGCGCATATGTTCAGTAGAACCCGCGATAGTCCCCCTATCAGCGTGATGTCGGGCACACAGTCCGTCCCGGGGTGTCCGGGTCGGCTACCCGACCCGGGAGGAGACCATGCGCCACTGGGACCTGCAGACCATCGACGTGATGCCGCGCCGGCCGATCGTGCTCGACTCTCGCCGCGGCGAGGCGCGGTCGATCGCGCTCCATCTCACGGCGGGCGATGCGCTCGATGAGCATCAGGTGCACGAGCGCGCCCATCTCGTGGTCGTCGACGGCGAGATCGAGGTCCAGAACGGCACAGGCCCGCAGCGCGGCGGGCCGGGCATGCTCGCGATCTTCGATCCCGCCGAACGCCACCAGGTGCGCGCCGTCACCGACGCGCGCCTGCTCCTGATCCTCGCGCCGTGGCCCGGCGACGGGCACCCGGGCGCCCGCGACATCTGATCCACCGCGGCGTCAGAACAGCGCCGCCTGGTAGCCCTGCGCCGGCTCGAGCCGCGGCGGTTCCTGCGACCGCCGTTCTCGTGCGCCCCTCCGCTGTGCCCGCAGCGAGCGGAACCGCTCGGTGCTCTCGAGCGCGTCCAGCTCGATCGACGGATCGCGCATCTCCGGCTTGATCAACCGCCCGAGCCGCCGCCGCTCGTCCGGCGGGAGGTACGCGCCGCGTTCGTAGAGCTCCTCGTAGCGCTCGACGAGGTCCGGCCGGCAGGCCCGCAGCCAGTCCATGAACACGTCGCGCGTCTCCCCCCGCAAGTGCAGCCCGATCCCGCCGATCTGCACCGCGCCCGCCGCGGCCGCCGCCGCGAGCAGCGGCTCGAGCTGGCGTGGATCGTCGTTGATCCCGGGCATCAGTGGCGCGATGAGGATCCCCGTCGGGATCCCGCGGCGGTTCAGCTCGGCGACGGCCTCCATCCGCGCCCGCGGATGCGGTGTATGCGGCTCGGTGTCGCGCCAGGCCTTCTCGTCCCAGGTCGGGATCGACAGGTCCGCATAGACCGGTGCATGCTCCGACGCCTCGAGCATGAGGTCGGCGTCGCGCAGCAGCAGCGGCGACTTGGTCAGGACCGACGCGGGCGTCGCGGTGTCGCGCAGCGCCTCCCAGATGCCCGGCATCAGCCGGTATCGGGACTCGACCCACTGGTACGGATCGGTGTTCGTCCCCATCGCGACGTGCTCACGACCCCAGCGCGGACGGCTGAGCTCGGCCCGCGCCGCCTCGGGCGCGTTGACCTTGACGACGATCTCCCGCTCGAAGTCGCGGCCCGCGTCGAAGTCCAGATAGCGATGGGTGGGGCGCGCGAAGCAGTTGTGGCTGACGACGCCGTCCGCGATGAAGTCCCCCGTGCCCGTCGTGATGTCGAAGAGCTCGCGCATCTCACCGAGGGACTCGACCGCCACCACGCGCAGGTCGGCGACGCTCTTCAGCGGCTGGCCCGTGATGCTCCGCTTCCGGGTCGTCGCAGGGTCGAAGATGTGGAAGAAGCGCAAATGCTCACGTAGCCCACCCCGGACGCGAACGCACTGCGGCGCGCCTTCGCGCCCGGTGTCGATGCCCGCGTCGAAGCCCCGAGCCGTGAGCGCTTGCGTCGCCCGGCGCACGATCTCCGGATCGCCCGTGGCGACCCGCAGGGTCCCGCCGCTGTAGCTCCCGCCCGCGTCGAACATGCCGGCGACGAACCCGCGCTCCCACTCGCTGCTGCCGCGATCCGGCCACGCGGCTGCCGACCGGACCGCGTCGAGGCCACCGGCGAGCACGAGCTCATCCGCCCGGACGCGGGCCGGCTCCAGGCGCATTCCCGCGCGGTAACCGTATTCGTACTCTGCGCTTCGGGCAGGGGTCGGCGCGAACGCGCCGACCCCGAGCAGCGTGTCGCTAGTGCTGAGATGCGGCCGGCAGTACCGGCCGACCGTCGCCCCGGTCACGTGCTTCCAGCCGCCACGGGTGAGGAACCTGTGATCGCCGCTGGCGATCAGCTCGGTCCCATCGGCCAGGGTGATCCGGAAGGCCTGCTTGACGCTGCGCCAGTGCGCGAGGACCTCGGTCTCGACGTATCGCCGGTACGAGCCGATGCGCCGCGTGCCGTAGATGCGATCGCCCACGCGGAGATCCGCCAGCGCGCGGTGGCGCCCGTCCGCGAGGAGGATCGGAGTCTCACCGTCGAGGCAGTAGACGCACGCATGCGAGCACCCGCGATAGGGATTGATCGTCCACCGGAACGGCATCCGGGACTTCTCCGGCACGCGGTTCAGCACGGACTTCGACCGGATCTCGTAGAACCGCATGTCGAGCGCCTCGGGCGCATCGAAGCGGCGGACCGCCGCGGGCTCGCGATACCCCGGCAGCGCCGCCGCTTCTTGATGTTCGATCGTCAGCTCGTCCCAGCGCACGAACATATGTTCGCATGCTTCCAGGACGATGTCACGCGGCCCGCAGCCGCGGGAAGCTGAGGCGCCCGTTCGCGGTTCCGCGGTGGTGCGAGCGCAGCAGCTCACGCTGGGTGCGCAGCAGCGTGACCGGTCCCGCGGTCCGCCGCATCGGGTCCGCGGCGACGGCGCCGTCGTCCAGCGCGATCGCGGCGATTGCCCGCCCGCGGGCCTCGGCGATGATCGCCGGCCCCCGCAACGGCGGTCTGCCGTCCAGGGCCGCCAGGTTGCGCAGCGCCGCAGCATCAGCGGGCATCGCGGGACGGATCGTGATCGGGGTGGTGGGCATGGCGAATCCTCTCGGTGGTGTTGGACCTCACCACCATGGACGCCGGGCCTTCCCGATTTCTTCCCGAAGGACGTTCAGCCGGCCAGTCGCGCGATCAGCGACATCTCGCCGGCGAGCGTCTGGCTGGTCGCCGAGACGATCTCGACAGGCACGATCTCCCCCGGCTCAGCCAGCCCGGAGAAGTTCACGACCTTGTTGTGCCGGGACCGTCCCCGCAGGCGTGACGGGTCGTTACGGGAGGGACCTTCCACGAGGACGTCGACCGTCCGCCCGACGAACCGTTGCGCTCGCTCGTGGGCGGTGCGCTGAATGACCGCGACAAGCCGCTCGAGCCGTTCGACCTTGACCGGGTGCGGCACGAGGCCCTCGGTGATGTCCGCAGCCGTGGTGCCCCGGCGGGGTGAGAACAGGAACGTGAACGCGGCGTCGTACCGGACCTCTTCGCACAGGGACAGCGTCTGCTCGAAGTCCTCCTCGGTCTCCCCCGGGAACCCGACGATGACGTCGGTCGTCAGCGACACGTCCGGCACGTGCTCGCGGATCATCGCTACGCGGTCGAGATAGCGCTCACGCGAATACGTCCGCCGCATGGCCTTGAGGATCGGCGTGGATCCGCTCTGCAGCGGGAGATGGATGTGCTCGCAGACGGACGGCAGCTCGGCGTGGGCCTGCGCGACCTCCTCACGGAGGTCCTTCGGGTGCGGGCTCGTGTATCGGATGCGGTCGAGCCCGTCGATCGCATCGAGCGCTCGGAGCAGCTCGCTGAAGCTGCGCGGCTTCCCGTCGTCCCCACGCAGGTCACGGCCGTAGCTGTTGACCGTCTGCCCGAGCAGGGTGACCTCGCGGACGCCGTCGCCGACCAGCCCCGCGACCTCCTCGACGAGTTCGTCGAACGGCCGGCTCGCCTCGAGCCCGCGCGTGGACGGCACGATGCAGTAGCTGCACCGGCAGTTGCACCCGACCTGGATCTGGACCCACGCCTGGAACTCTCGGGCCCGCTTGGTCGGCAGATGGCCGGGGAAGCCCTCGAACTCGAAGAAGCCCTGCGCCGTGATCGAGTCCGACGTCAGGAACTCGGCGAGCTTGTGGACCTGGCCTGGGCCGAACGCGACGTCGACGAACGGGAACCGCGCGAAGACCTCGTCCTTGACCGACTGCGCCCAGCATCCGCCGACCCCGACGACGCGCTCGGGATCCTCGGACTTCAGCCGCTTGGCCTCACCGAGGTGCGCGATGAACTTCGAGTCCGCCGACTCGCGGATCGAGCAGGTGTTGAACAGGATCAGATCGGCCTGGTCGCGCTCGCCGACCTCGTCGTAGCCGAGCGTCTCGAGCATGCCCTTCATGCGCTCGGAGTCGTGCTCGTTCATCTGGCACCCGAACGTCGTGACGTGGAAGCGCTTGCTCATCGCACGGGCAAGGGTACTGCCGGTCAGCGCGCGTACTCGACGGCCCGCGATTCCCGGATCACGGTCACCTTGATCTGCCCGGGGTACTCCATCTCCTGCTCGATCTCCTTGGCGATCGAGCGGGCGAGCGCGAGCGCCTGCGCGTCGTCGATCGCATCCGGGGCGACGATCACGCGGATCTCACGCCCCGCCTGCATGGCGTAGACCTTGTCCACCCCGTCATGGCGCTGGGCCAGCTGCTCGAGCTCGCGCAGGCGCTTGACGTAGTGCTCCAGCGACTCGCCGCGGGCGCCCGGGCGGGCACCGCTGAGGGCATCTGCCGTCTGCACGATGACGGCCTCGACCGTCTGCGGCTCCACCTCGTTGTGGTGGGCCTCCATCGCGTGCGCGACCGACTCGGTCTCCCCGTGCCGACGGGCCAGATCGCCACCGACGAGCGCGTGCGGTCCCTCCACCTCGTGAGACACCGCCTTGCCGAGGTCGTGCAGCAGCGCCGCGCGACGCGCAGTGCGAGCGCTGGCGCCGAGCTCCTCGGCCATCAGCGCCGCCAGGTTCGCGCACTCGACCGAATGGGCGAGGACGTTCTGGCCGTAGCTCGTGCGGTACTTCAGCCGGCCGAGCGTCTTGATCAGGTCGGGGTCGAGGCCCTGGACGTTGGCGGCGAGCGCCGCCTCCTCCCCCGCGGCCTGGATGTGGTTGTCCAGATCGCCCTTTGCCTGGAAGTACGTCTCCTCGATCTTGGCCGGGTGGATGCGGCCGTCCTGCAGCAACCGCTCGAGCGTCATGCGCGCGATCTCGCGGCGGACGCCGTCGAAGGCCGAGAGCACGACGGCGTTCGGCGTGTCGTCGATGATGAAGTCGACGCCGGTGAGGTTCTCCAGGGCGCGGATGTTGCGCCCTTCCTTGCCGATGATGCGCCCCTTCATGTCGTCGCTGGGCAGCTGGACGACGGAGACGGTGGTCTCGACGGCATGGCTCGCGGCGAGGCGCTGCATCGCCACCGAGAGGATCGAGCGCACGCGCTGGTCGGCCGCGCGCTTCGTCTCCTCCTCGAGCTGCTTCAGACGGCGGGCGGCGTCGTGGCGGGCCTGCTCCTCGGCCTCGCGGACGAGCCGGTCGCGCGCCTGGGTCATGCTCAGGCCGGAGATCTGCTCGAGGGCCTCCTCGTGCTCGCGGCGACGCCGGGCGAGCTGCTCGCGTTCGGCCTCCAGGGCACGGGTCTGCTCGTCGAGCTCGCGGGCACGGCGGTCGAGCTCTGCCGCGCGCTCGCGCGTGCGCTCTTCGACCTCGTTGATCCGCTGCTCGCGGTCGCGCACGGCCTGCTCGACGTCCCGGAGACCGACCGAGTCCGCAGCGGCGGCGTGCGACCGCCGGCCCCGCACGACGAGCACGGTGACGACGACAAGGGCCACCGCAAGGATGGCTGCCGCGCCTACGATCTCCATGTGCCGTTCCTCTCCGTTGGGACTTCGGACAGGACCGGTCCTAGCGACGGGGCACCCGATCGGGCCGAGGGCCGTCACGCGTGCCGAGAAGGTGTCAGGGTGCTGCTGGGACTGCGGGTCTGCGTCGGTTGGGCGGCGTGTCGTCCGCCGTGGACGTGTCGGGTGTCTCGAGGGTCGAAAGCATCCGTCGGTACTGCGGAATCAGTGGATTTGCTGCGATTTCAGGGCCCGTCGCGGGGCTCGGTCCAACGGCTCGATGATATGCCCGCGGGACCCCGTTCACAACCGCAGGCGCCAACTCAGTCGTCGCGGGCGAACGCGCGCACGGCGTCGTAGGCAACGTCGAGCTCGTAGCCCTTGCGGACCAGCAGCCCGAGCGCCTTCTCGCGCCCGCGGTCATCGGTGGGCGGCACGCGCAGACGACGGCGAAGAAGCTCGACGGCAGCCGTCAGCTCGTCCTCGCCCGACTGGGCAGCGAGCGCCGCTGCGATGTCCTCACGGCTCACGCCCGCGGTGACGAGCCGCTGCTCGATCCGGTCCGAGCCCCAGGCGTCGAGCGAGCGGCGGTCCTCCGCGAAACGACGCGCGTACCGCGCGTCGTCGAGGTACCCCTGCTCGATCAGTTCGGCGACGGCTTCATCGATGAGGTCGGGCTCCACGCGCTTGCCCTCGAGATGGCGACGCATCTCGAGAACTGTGCGGTCACGTCGACCCAGGTACCGGTAGGCGAAGTCCAGCGCGCGCTGCGCGGAGACCTCACGGGAGAGCACGCGATCGGCCGGCTCGAGCACGACCCCGCCCTACGCCGCCGCGCCGACCTCGGGGACTTCCGGGACTTCTGCGTCTTCGTCACGCTCGATCGGCGCGACGAGATCCTGGCCGATGTTGAGCACGGCGTAGATCTTCCCCTCGATCTCCTTGGCCATCTCCTGGTGCTCGTCCAGGTACGCCTTGGCGTTCGCCCGGCCCTGGCCGATGCGCTCGTCCCCGTAGGAGAAGAACGAGCCGGACTTGGTGATGATGTTGTGCTCGATACCGAGGTCGAGCAGGCAGCCGGACGTCGAGATGCCCTGGCCGAACTCGATGTCGAACTCGGCCTGGCGGAACGGCGCCGCGACCTTGTTCTTGACGACCTTGACCCGGACGCGGTTGCCCACGGCCTCGGTGCCGTCCTTGAGCGTCTCGATCCGGCGGATGTCGAGGCGCTGCGACGAGTAGAACTTCAGCGCGCGACCGCCCGGCTGCGTCTCGGGCGAGCCGAACATGACGCCGACCTTCTCGCGGATCTGGTTGGTGAACAGGCACATGGTCTGCGTGCGGTTCAGGTTGCCGGCAAGCTTGCGCATCGCCTGGCTCATCATGCGGGCCTGAAGGCCGACGCTCTGGTCGCCCATCTGGCCCTCGAGCTCCGAGCGCGGCGTCAGCGCGGCGACGGAGTCCACGGCGATGACGTCGACGGCGCCCGATCGCACGAGCATGTCGGCGATCTCGAGCGCCTGCTCGCCGTAGTCCGGCTGCGAGACGAGCAGCTCGTCGATGTCGAGGCCGATGCGCTGCGCGTACAGCGGATCCATGGCGTGCTCGGCGTCGATGAACGCACACACGCCACCGAGCTTCTGGGCCTCAGCCAGGACGTGATAGACGAGGGTCGTCTTACCGGAGGACTCCGGGCCGAAGACCTCGACGATGCGGCCCCGCGGCATGCCGCCGATGCCGAGCGCGAGGTCCAGCGAAAGCGCACCTGTGGGAATCGCGTTGACCTTCACCTGCGCGCCCTCGTCGCCCATGCGCATGATCGACCCCTTGCCGAACTGACGCTCGATCTGCGTCAGGGCGCCGTTGAGGGCGTCGTTGCGGGCCTTCGCGGCCTTGGCGGGATCGGTCACGGACATTGGAGAAGCCTTTCTGGAGCGGGTGTGCGGCACGCTACGCGGCCACCCGTCCCTCATCGGCGGAGGCGTGCGTCAAAACTGTTGGACAAGTGTGCGCTCGGCGTCGGACGGAACCGGGGCGAACGCCCGTTCGCACGGGGCGGTTCAGCCGGGGGACCCGAGCTCGACCTCGGTGAGGGCCTCATAGCCCGCCCCGGTCGGCCCGAGATGGCTGCGGAACAGCACGAGGGCCTCGGCCGAGAACCGCAGGGGTTCGGGGCCCTCCAGGGACTCCGCGCGGACGCGTGCGCCGCGGCGAACCCGGGCCACCGTCACGTGCGGCAGGAACGCCCGCCGTTCCGGGGCGAAGCCCACGCGGGCCGTCAGCTCGGCGACGAGATTGCGCTGCAGCGCCGCAAGCGCCCCCGCCGGGTCCTCCAGGCCGAGGGTCAGGACGTGCGGCCGGCGTGGGGCAAGCCACAGCGGCGCTCCGAGCGCGATCGGGACCGAGCGCACCTCGGCCGTGTCGACGACGGCCACCGCGGCCTCGCGCTCGGCAGGGCCGCGATCGCCCAGGAAGGCCAGCGTCACGTGGAGCGAGTCGGCCGGCACGAGCCGCAGGTCGTCCCGGGCACCAACGGCGCCCCGGGCCCACCCGGCGATCTCCTCGCGCGCCCCCAGCGGGAGCGTGACCGCGACGAAGAGCCGAGCCCCGCCGCTCACCGGCCGGCGATGCCGCCCGTGCCGAGCAGCAGCCGCCGCACGAGGTGCATGGCGACCGTCGTCGAGCGGTCGCGCACGTCGAACCGTCCGCCAGGGATCACCAGCGACCGCGTGGTCGCCCTGCCGTCCCGGTGCGCGATCCCGAACCAGACCAGGCCGACGGGCTTCTCGGCGCTTCCGCCGTCCGGGCCGGCGATGCCGGTGATACCGATCCCGACATCCGCGCCGAAGCGCTCGATGGCCCCGGCGGCGAGCGCCGCGGCGACCTCCTCCGAGACGGCGCCGTGCGCCTCGATCAGCGCGGGATCCACCCCGACCAGGTGCACCTTCGCCTCGTTGCTGTAGGCGACCACGCCCCCACGCACGTACGCCGAGGACCCGGCGCGATCGGTGAGGCGCGCGGCCACGAGCCCGCCGGTGCAGGACTCCGCCGTCGCGATGGTCTCCCCCGCGCCCAGGAGCGCCTCGGCGACCTGGTCATCGACGAACGAGCCGTCGTCGCTGAAGAGCGTGTCCGCGTGCCGGTCGCGCACCACCTGCTCGAACGCGGCATACAGGTCCGCCTGGGTCGACGGCTCGAAGCGGGTGACGACCTCGACCTCGCCGCGGCGCAGGCAGGTCGTGATCTCCAGCGCGTCGATGTCCACGCCGCCGTCGCGCGCGGCCCGCAGCGTCTCGGCGATCTCCGACTCGGGGATCCCGAAGAGCCGGAGCATCCGCAGCTCGTACTCGGTGGCGGCACCCAGCACCGATGTGAGCGCGCCGGCCTCGACGGCCCGCGACCACATGGGCTGGAGCTCGCGCGGCGGCCCGGGCAGCACGACGACCGTGGGCCCGTCCGAGCCCTCTGGCGGAGGGACGACGAGCCCGGGCGCGGTGCCGATCGGCTCCAGGACCGTGGCGCCGTCCGGCACCATCGCCTGCTTGCGATTGGCCGCTCGAATGGCCTCCTCGTCGATGTTCGGCCAGCGGGCTCGGACGCTCTCCAGGACGGCCCAGATCCGCCCCTCCAGCGCGTCGTCGAGCGCCATCGGGCGCTGCTGGAACCGCGAGACCACCTCGGCGGTGAGATCGTCCTCGGTCGGTCCCAGCCCACCGGAGGTCAGCACGAGCCCACAGCCTTGCTCGGCGAAGAAGCGCAGCGCGTCCTCGACATCCTGCGGGCGGTCGGCGACCACGAGCGTGTAGGCGTGCTCGACGCCCAGTTCCGTCAGCCGCTCCGACAGCCACGGGCCGTTCTTGTCGGACACCCGGCCCGTGAGGACCTCCGTGCCCGTGACGACGATCCCCGCGCGCAGGCTCATGTGCAGTCAGGCCTTTCTCCGGCCGCGAGCGCCTTGCGCCCGTTGCGGGTGATCACGTAGCCGGTCGCCTCAGAGGAGGTGGGCACCGAGCGCAGCTTGCCGTTGATCCGCAGCTTCGCGTTGCTGTTGCCGAGGTTCAGCCGGAACCGCTTCGAGCGGAACACCTCCGTCGGCTCGCCGGCCTTCAGGACCGAACCGGGCACGAGCACGCGCGGGCCCGCAACGAGGCAGACGTAGACGTCGCCGGTCGGGACGATCTGCAGCCGGACCGTCGCGGGCTTCGTCGCGCGCTTGGCCGTGGTGGTTCCGCGGCTCTCCTGAGTCGTCCGCGTGGTGCTGACGTCCGTCTCGGTGGTCGAGGTGCTCGGCCCGGTGGGCTCGTCATCGCCGCCTGTGAGGCCGAGAATGGCCAGGGCGCCGAGGAGGAACACGAAGATCACCCCGACGATCAACAGCCGGGGCGGCCCGCTCGGACCGCCGCCACGCCGTCCGCTGCCGCGCGCAGCCGACCCCGGAGGGCCGATCGGGCGCAGCTGGTCGTCCGACAACCGCTCGTGACGCAGCTTGTACTCCTCGACGAGCATGCGCGCATCGAGCCCCAGCGCCTCCGCATATGTGCGCAGGAAGCTCTTGACGTAGGTGGGCCCGGGCAGCAGGTCCCATTCCTCGTTCTCGATGGCGCGTAGGTACTTCGCTCGGATCTTGGTCTGCGCCTCGATCTCCGAGATGTCGATCCTGGCGCGCATCCGGGCATCGCGCAGCGTCTCGCCGATCTCAGCCATACCGGCGAGAAGGCTACTCGGCAACCGGTTCGGGCTCAGGGTGCGCCGCTGCAGCGCCCTTGCCCTCGCGGTCCCGCAGGTTGTGCAGGAACCGTTCCACGTCGCCTTCGCCGACGAGGACCTGGCGCGGCTTGGAGCCTTCGTAGCCGCTGATGACGTTGCGGCGCTCGAGCATGTCGATGAGGCGGCCCGCGCGCGTGTAGCCAAGCCGGAGACGCCGCTGGAGCATGGAAGTGGATGCGGTCCCCATCTCCACGACGAGGCGGATCGCGTCCTCGAGGAGCGGATCCTCGTCCGGGCTCATCTCATCTTCGCCCGCGCCCGGGATCTCCTGCTGCTCGGGCTCGACCTCCTCGAGCAGCTCCTCCCGCAGCTCGGGGACGCCCTGCTCTCGCCAGAAGGACGTGATCTCCTCGATCTGGGGCTCGTCGATGTAGGCGCCCTGGATGCGCTGCAGCCGGGAAGAGCCCACGGGGGCGAAGAGCATGTCCCCCTGGCCCAGCAGCGACTCGGCGCCGTTCTGGTCCAGGATCACGCGCGAATCGGTCTGGGAGGACACCGCGAAGGCGATGCGGCTCGGGACGTTCGCCTTGATCATGCCCGTGATGACGTCCACTCGTGGCGACTGGGTCGCGAGCACGAGGTGGATGCCGACGGCGCGGGCCTTCTGTGCCAGGCGAATGATCGAGTCCTCAACGTCGGCGGGCGCGACCATCATGAGGTCCGCGAGCTCGTCGATGACGCACAGGATGTACGGCAGTGCGGGCTCGCCACGGCCCTCACGGACGCGGTTGAGCTCAGGCAGGTTGCGGGTCCGCGCCAGCGACATGATCGAGTAGCGCGACTCCATCTCCTTGACGAGGTTCTGCAGCGCGTTCGCGGCCTTGCGCGGGTTCGTGATCACCGGCGTCAGGAGGTGCGGGATCGACTCGTACAGGTTCAGCTCAACCTGCTTGGGATCGACGAGCACCATGCGCAGCTCGTGCGGCGTGGCGCGCAACAGGATGCTCGACAGCATCGCGTTGATGCAGCCGGACTTGCCTGCGCCGGTCGTGCCTGCGACGAGCAGGTGCGGCATCTTCGCGAGGTCCGCGCCGATCGCCTTGCCGCCGACGTCCTTGCCGAGCCAGACGGTGAGCGGTGACCAGCCCTCGGGCGCGTCCTGGTAGACGTCGCCGAGGTGGACCATGTGCCGGTTGATGTTCGGAACCTCGACGCCGACGGCGGTCTTGCCGGGGATCGGCGCGAGGATGCGGATGTCGACGGCGGCGAGCGCGTAGGCCAGGTCGTCCTTGAGCTGGCTGACCTTGCTCATCTTGATGCCGGGCGCGAGGCGCAGCTCGTACCGCGTGATGTGCGGGCCCGCGACGGTGCCGACCAGCTTCGCGTCGACCTTGAAGTGCGCGAGCGCCTCGATGAGCGCATGGGCGGTCTGCTTCTGCGCTGCGGTGTCGGGACGGGTCTGGTCCTTGCTGGAACGCGTGAGCAGCCGGGCGCGCGGCACCTTCCAGTGGAAGTCCGGGGAGTCGGTGACCGACGCCCGCAAGCGGCCCTGCGGCGTGAGGTCCTCCTCGCGGACGCTCAGCACGCCTTCCTCGTCGTCCTCCTCTTCCTCGGGCTCGTCCTCCGGCTCGTCGTACTCGAGCTCCGGTTCCGGCTCGATGTCCGCGACGGGCGGGACGGGGATGGGGACGGGGACGAGCGGCTCCTCGTCCGCGTCCTCGGGGGTGAGATCCACGGGCGCGGAGGTGTCGTCGAAGAGATCAGGGAAGCGCTCGACGCCGTCGAGGGTCGTCCCGTCCATCCGCCCCGACCGCACGATGGTGGGCTCGGAGTCCTCCGGCTCGGGCGGGACGAGCGTGCGCTCCTCGTCGCGCTTGGGTTCGGACTCACGCCGGCGGGTGGGAACGGCGGTCCGCACGACGCGCGTCGTGTCGGCCACCGAGGTCGAGGTCGCGCGGACGACGCCTGCGATGGAGGCCCCGGTCAACAGGAGGATGCCCGCGAGCAGCAGGAAGACGGCGATGACGTGGGTGCCGGCCATCCCGACGCCGTGCACCGTGAGCCAGAGGAGCCCCTCGCCCAGCAGGCCACCGGTCTGCCGGTACTCGTCGGCATCCCACCAGCCTGGCTGGTCGCCGGGCCCGAGCCCGAACGTGCCGGCCGCGAAGCACAGCGCCAGCGCGAAGACGAGGCACAGCGCGCCCGCGCGGATGGGCTTGACCGCAGGCAGGACGGGCCGGAGCACGAGGACGGCGCCCGCAGCGACGACGAAGACGGGAACCGCGTAGGCGAGCTCGCCGAGCAGAACACGGAGGCCGTCGATGACCCCCTCCCCCACGACGCCGCCGTCCCAGCCGAGGTACAGCGGGAAGGCCAGGAGGACGCCGAGCGCGACGAGGGCGAGCCCGAGCAGGTCGAGGTGGCGCTGTTCGAGCGCGGGCAGCCGGAACGCGGACGGCGAGGAGCGCCGTGCGCGGGCACGGCTTCGGGCGGGCTGACGTCGGGCTGCCATGTGCTTCGACCCAGGTTTCGCCGGGGGCGGCGCGATCCCTGCCCGATCCGGTAGACACGGACGCATGGCGAACCTCCACGAGCCCGACTACGACGAACCCCGCGATCACGACGGGTACCGCGCTCTACGCGCCCGGGTCGGGCGGCAGATCGGGACGCGCCGGATCGGCGTCAGCCAGTGGGAGATCCCGCCCGGCGAGGCCGCGTACCCGTACCACCTGCACCTGACCGAGGAGGAGGTCCTCGTCGTCCTCGCGGGAACACCCGCGCTGCGCGGCCCCGAGGGTTGGCGCCGCCTGCGCGACGGTGAGGTGGTGCGCTTCGCCCCCGGGCCCGACGGCGCCCATCAGCTGATCAACGACACGGACGACCCCGTCCGGTTCCTGGCGATTAGCACGCACGGCGAGCCGGACATCGTCCTGTACCCGGACGAGGGGAAGCTCTGCGCCGCCGATCGCGTCCCGGAAGGCGACATCCACCGGTGGTTCTTCCGGCTCGAGGACGAGGTGGACTACTGGGACGGAATCGACCCGCCCTCCGCGCCATCTAGCATCTAGCCATGAGCGAACGCCCCGCCCGCGTCCTGGTCGTCGAAGACGACGAGGAGATCGTCCAGGTCCTGCAGCGCTCGCTGCGCCTGGAGGGGTACGAGGTGCGGGCCAGTCTTGACGGCGAGTCGGCCCTCGCGGACGCCGACGCGTTCTCCCCCGATCTCGTGGTGCTCGACCTCGGCCTGCCGAAGGTCGACGGCATCGACGTCGCCCGCAAGCTCCGCGAGCGCGGGGACGTGCCGATCCTGATGCTCACCGCGCGCGACGGCGTAGACCAGCGCGTCGAGGGCCTGGATGCGGGCGCCGACGACTACCTCGTCAAGCCGTTCGAGCGCCAGGAGCTGCTGGCCCGCATGCGCGCGCTGCTGCGCCGCCGGCCGCCCCGCGGGAGCGCGTCGCTGGTCGTCGGCGACCTGTCGCTGAACCCCGACACGCACGAGGTCAAGCGCGGAGTCCGTGATGTTGAGCTCACGCAGCGCGAGTTCGAGCTCCTCGAATACCTGATGCGCAACGAGCGCATCGTGGTCCCGCGCCAGCGCCTGCTCGAAGAGGTCTGGGGCTACGACCCGTTCGCCACGACGAACACCATCGAGGTGTTCGTCTCGAACCTGCGACGGAAGCTGGAAGCCGAAGGTGAGCCCCGTCTCCTCCATACGATCCGCGGCGCGGGCTACGTTCTCCGCGCCTAGGCGCTGGCCGATCCGCTGGCGGCTCGCCGGCGGATCCGCGCTGCTGACGTTCGTGATCCTGTGCGCGTTCGCAGTCGCGGTCGGCACGCTGACCACCCAGCGCATTCGCAACGACTTCGACCGCCAGGTCGAGGATGCCGCGGACAACCTTCAGGCGATCGCCCAGCCGGTCATCGTCTTCGACCAGATCCGGCAGGAGTGGGTCTACAAAGGCATCAAGGTCAACCTGAACACGTACGGTCGCGCCCAGAACGCGGTCATCCGCGTGCTCGACGGGAGCGGGTCGCAGCTCGGAGCGAGCGTCGGAGCGCCGGATCTCGGGATCCCGCGCGAGGGGTCGTCCGAGGACCGCGGCTACCGCGTCGAGACGCGCGAGGTGCCCCTCAGCAACAACGGCTCGATCTTCGTCCAGTACGCCCGCCCGCTCACCGACGTGGACGCGACGATCAACCGCGTCAAGGTGTTCCTGCTCGGCGGCGTGCTGTCCGGCGCCGGCCTCGCCCTCCTGGCCGGGCTGATGACCGCGCGCCGCGCGATGGCACCGATCACGGACCTGACCACGACCGCGCGTGCGATCGAGCGCACACGCGATCCGGCCATGCGCATGCCGATCCCGGAGGCCGACGACGAGGTGGCCGAGCTGGCCAGGACCCTCGAGGACATGCTCCACGCGTTGGACGCGTCGCGGAACGAGCAGGCCGCAGCGCTGCGCCGGCAGCGGGAGTTCGTGGCCGACGCCTCGCACGAGCTGCGCACCCCGCTGACCAGCGTGCTCGCGAACCTCGAGCTGCTCGTCGACACGCTCGATGGTGACCGGCGGGACGCCGCGCAGTCCGCCCTGCGGTCATCGCGGCGGATGCGCCGCCTCGTCGCGGACCTCCTGCTGCTGGCCCGCGCCGACGCCGCGCGCGAGGCGCCGCACGAGCCGACGGACATCGGCCGGGTCGTCGTCGAGGCCGCCGCGGAGCTCGGGCCGGTCTCGGCGGGCCACGAGCTGGAGCTCGAGACCACGCCCGCGATGGTCGACGGCGCCCGCGACGAGCTCCACCGGCTCGTCCTGAACCTCATGGAGAACGCGGTCGCCCACACCCCCGAGGGGACGCACATCCGCGCCATCGTCCACGGCGAGAACGGCGTGGTCACGGTCGTGGTCGAGGACGACGGCCCCGGCATCGAGCCCGGCCTGCGCGACCGCGTCTTCGAACGGTTCGTCCGCGGCGGCGGCGACCGCGGCGGAAAGTCCTCTGGGCTCGGCCTGGCGATCGTCCGCGCCGTGGCCGAGTCCCACGGCGGTCAAGTCAGCGTCCAGTCCCCGACGATGAACGGGGACGGCCCGGCGCACGGCACGCGCTTCGTCGTGACGCTCCCAGCGTCGTCGATGGCCTAGGAACTCGGCCTAGACCTCGACGACCACGGGCAGCACCATTGGGCGCCGCTTGATGCGCTCGTAGACGAACTGCGCCAGGTCGTCGTGCAGGATCTGCTGGAGCAGGTCGATCTCGCGGATGTCCTCCTTGGCAGCCTTCTCCAAGGAGTCATCCACGGCGTCGCGGATGTCGTCGGCGAGCCGTTCGGCCTCCTCCTTGAAGGAGACGCCGCGGAAGATGACCTCCGGTTCGGCGACCGACGAGCCGTCCTGCTCGCTGATCGTCGCGACGACCACGAAGATGCCGTCGGCGGAGAGCATCCGCCGGTCGCGCAGCGCGACATCGGCGACGTCGCCGATGTCCATGCCGTCGACGAAGATCATCCCGGACTGCTCGGGCTTGCCGAACGCCGCGCCCTTCGCGGTGATCTCGAGCGGCAGGCCGTTCTCGCCGCGGAAGATGTTCTCCTCCGGCACGCCGACCGCCTCGGCGAGCTCACCGTGCAGGCGAATCCGCTTGTGGTCCCCGTGGAACGGCATGACGTACTTCGGCTGCGTGAGGTTCAGCATGAGCTTGATCTCCTCCGCGTAGCCGTGGCCGGAAGCGTGGATGGGCGCGTCACGGGTGGTGATCACGTCACAGCCGATCTGGTGCAGGCGGTCGATCGTCTCGTTGATCGCCCGCTCGTTGCCCGGGATCGGCGTCGCGCTGAAGACGACCGTGTCGCCCTGGCGCAGCTCCACCTGCGGGTGGTCCCGATGGGCCATGCGGCGCAGCGCCGACAGCGGCTCGCCCTGGGAGCCGGTCGAGATGACGACGAGCTTGTGGTCGGGGAAGTCATCGATCTCGCGCGGCTGCACGAGGATCCCTTCGGGGACGTCGATGTGCCCGAGCGACTTGCCGATGTTCGTGTTCTTCTTCATCGACCGGCCGATGAGCGCAACCTTGCGGCCGAGCACCTCCGCGGCGTCGACGACCTGCTGCACGCGATGGATGTTCGACGCGAAGCAGGTGACGACGATGCGGCCCTCGCAGCGGGCGAAGACCTCCTCGAGCTTCGGTCCGACGACGGCCTCGGACAGCGCCCAGCCCGGGCGATCCGCGTTCGTCGAATCGCCGCAGAGGAGCAGCAGCCCGTCGCGGCCGAGCTCGGCCAGGCGCGCCATGTCCGCCGGCCCGCCGTCGACCGGTGTCTGGTCGAACTTGTAGTCGCCCGTGATCAGCACGGTGCCGAGCTCACTGGTCACGGCGACCGCGGATGCGTCCGGGATCGAGTGCGTCATGTGAATCAGCTCGATCGAGAAGGGTCCAGCCTGGAACGGCTCCCCCGGCTTCGTGTCGACGAGCTCGACCGACTTCAGGCGGTGCTCATCGAGCTTGCTGCGCGCCATCGCCATCGTCAGCGGGCGGCCGTAGACCGGCGGCGCGTTGTTCGCGCCGAGCTCACGCAGGACGAAGGGCAGTGCGCCGAGATGATCCTCATGCCCGTGGGTGATGACGATCGCCTCGATGTCGTCGACCCGGTCGCGCAGGTACGCGAAGTCCGGGAGCACGAGATCGATGCCCATCATCTCGGCCGTCGGGAAGCGCAGGCCGGCGTCGATCAGCACGATCGAGTCCTCGTACTCGAGGACCGTCATGTTCTTCCCGATCTCGCCCAACCCGCCGAGTGGCAGGACCCGCAGTGTTCCGCTCAAGATGTGACGCCTTCGAGGAGGCCGATGGATTGCAGGCCGCGCCGGATGACGCCGACCTCGGTCTCGGATGCGTCGACCATCGGGAGCCGGACGCTGCTGGTTTCGATGACGCCGAGCAGCTTGAGCGCGGCCTTGGCGGAGATGCAGGCGGGCGCGATCCCGAGGGCGTCCAGGAGCGGCGCGAGCTGCTCGTCGATCTCGGCCCGTGCCTCGGGCTCGGTGACCATCCGCTTCATCTGGTCGCCGGCGACGTGGCTGGCGACGCAGATGCCGCCCGCGCCACCGAGATCCAGCGTCTTGCCAAGGATCTCGTCGTTGCCGGCGTAGAGGTCGAGACCGTCGACGATCGCCAGGTTGTCGTTGTTCGCCTGCTTCACCGCCGAGATGCCGTCGATCTGCGCCAGCTCGGCGAGCAGGTCGTTCGGCATGTCCACCCCGGTGCGCTGCGGGATGTTGTAGAGGACGATCGGCTTGTCGGTGGCCTTCGCGACTTCCTCGTAGTGCCGCACGATGCCCCGGCGGTTCGGCCGGTTGTAGTACGGCGTGACCACGAGGACCGCATCGACGCCCAGCTCGGTGGCGCGCTCGGTCAGGTGGCAGGCGTGGCGGGTGTCATTCGAACCCGTGCCTCCGATGACCGTGGTGCCGGCCGGCCGGTTCTCACAGGCGAGCTGGATGACCCGCAGGTGCTCGGCGTCGTCGAGCGTCGAGGCCTCCCCGGTGGTCCCGACGGCGACCACCCCGTCCGAGCCGTGTTCGCAGAGGTGGTGGTGCAGATTGGTGAACGCCTCCTCGTCGACGCGTAGCTGCTCGTCGAACGGAGTGACGATCGCTGTGAGGAGCGCTCCGAGGCCAGACATGGCCTCGGAGTATCGCAGCCCTGGGCCAGGGATCGTTACCCGGCGAGCGGATCGCCGCTCGTCATCGGCGGCGGGCCGTCATCGGCGCTCGCGGCGGGCGGCGCGGCAGGCGGTGGAGCCGGTGCGGGCGCCGGCGCTGCGCCCGGAACGGGGGCGCCGACGGTCGGGCCCTCCGGGGCGGGAGGTTCGCCCGTACCGGGCGCGATCGGGGGATCGGGCGGGATCGGGCGACCGTGGGTGTCGTACTGCACGACGGGTTTGTCCGACGGCGCGCCCGCGCCGGCCGTCGAGCCCTGCGACTCGTTGAACTGCTTCTGCACCTCATCCACCTTGGCCTGCGCCTGCTCGGCCATCTTCTTGGCCTTGTCCATGAAGCCCATATCGCCTCCAAGTCCGGGATCGACGTCAGTCAACTGCGCGCACCGGCGGCACGCAACCGTCACCCATCCTTGCCTTGCCGGCGGCGCAGCGCATCCGTATACCGCCGTGGTACCCGCGCATCGCCGATCCGCTCACGCTCCCACAGCGTGATCACGATGAGCTCGCCCCGCGGGCGGTCGTGACGGCAGACGAAGACGACATCGCGATCGACGAGGTCCGCGACGTACACCGACCCGCGGGGCCCCTTCCCGCCGTCCGGCGCCTCATCCCCGACCCGCCCTGCGGCCCATGCACGCGCGACGCGGGAGACGATCTCGGGGCGCGGGTCCAGACCTCCGGTCCGCGCCGCGACGCGCTGGCGGAAGCGCTCGACGGCGTGGTCGGTGACGGCGATGGAGACAGGGTCGGGCATGGAAGGGGCCCAAATTGTCTACTTTCACGGATCATGGTGGATCTGCGGTCTGACACTGCGACGCGGCCGACGCCTCAGATGCGCGCCGCGATGGCCGCCGCCGAGGTCGGCGACGAGCAACGCTTCGAGGACCCCCAGGTCAACGCGCTGTGCGAACGCATCGCGGGCCTGCTCGGCCAGGAGGCGGCGGTGTTCATGCCCTCCGGCACGATGTGCAACGCGATCTCGTTCCGGATCCATCTCGAGAAGCCCGGCAGCCAGGCGATCCTGCACCGCACGTCGCACCCCATGCTCTACGAGGGCGGCGCGCCGGCCTCCTACGCGGGCGGCATGGTCTTCCCCCTGGATTCCGATGACGGCAGCTTCGATGGCGCGGCGGTGCGCGCCGCGCTGCACGACCCGGCGAACCGCTACGCGCCGCGCTCGCGGCTGGTGTTCGTCGAGCAGACGGCGAATGAGCCCGGCGGTCGGATCTGGCCGCTGGAGCGCGTCGACGACGTCCTGGCAGCAGCCCGGGAAGCCGGCCTGCGGACGCATCTCGACGGCGCGAGACTGCTGAACGCCGTGGTCGCGACTGGGATCCCGGCTGACCGCTGGGCATCGGGCTTCGACAGTGCGTGGATCGACTTCTCGAAGGGCCTCGGCGCGCCCATCGGCGCCTGCCTCGCGGGCTCGGCCGCGTTCATCGAGGAGGCGTGGCGCCTGAAGCAGATGACCGGCGGCGCGCTCCGTCAGGCGGGGATCGTGGCGGCGGGCGCACTGCACGCCCTCGACCGCCACGTCGACCGGCTCGCCGAGGATCACGCGAACGCCCGGACCCTGGCCGAAGGCCTCGCGCAGCTGCCGGGGATCACCATCGACCCCGCGATCGTCGACACGAACATCGTGCGCTTCGACGTGGCGGACCCTGCGGCGTTCTGCGCCGAGCTCGCCGACCACGGCGTGCTGATGGCTCCGCTCAGCGCCACGACGATCCGTGCCGTGACGCACCTCGACGTCGACGCGGACGGGATCGACACCGCGCTGGTCGCGGCGTCGCGCGTCGCCGGCTGACGGCCTAGTCGAACAGGACGTGCTCGAGGCCGACCACCGGCGATTCGGTGAGGCCTCCGACCTTCCGGACGGCGACGAGCACGCCCGGCATGAACGAGGTCCGGTCGATCGAGTCGTGGCGGATCGTCAGCGTCTGACCGACGTCGCCGAAGATGACCTCCTGGTGGGCCACCAGCCCGGGCAGCCGCACGGAGTGGATGGGCACGTCGCCCTCCATCATCTCGGCCGTGCGCGCGGCGGTGCCGGAGGGCGCGTCGAGCTTGCGGTCGTGGTGCAGCTCGATGATCTCCGCCTTGCCCATGTGCTTGGACGCCTCGGCGGCGAACCGCATCATGAGGACGGCCCCGATGGCGAAGTTCGGGCAGAACAGGACGTTGCCGGCGGACTCGACCCCGCGGACGGCGTCGACGTCCCACCCGCTCGTGCCGACGACGACGTGCACGCCGGCGTCGAGGCACGCGCGAATGTTGTCGAGCGCGGTGTCGGGACGGGTGAACTCGACGACGACGTCCACCCCATCCAGCACGTCGGCGAGCTCGACGCCGAGGGCCGGATCGGCCTTCGCCACGAGCTCCATGTCGTCTGCCCCGTCGACGGCCTCGCAGACCGCCAGGCCCATCCGGCCGGCCGCGCCGGCCACCGCCACGCGGATCATCGCGCCGCCTCCGCGGCCAGTGCGGGTGCGACGTGCTCCACGCTGCGGCGGAACACGTCTTCGTCGGGACCGATGCCGGCGGCGCTGAGCCGCTCGGGGTCGAACAGCTCGCGCGCGAGCTCCTGCACGTCTTCCATGGTCACGGCCTCCACGCGGCTGATCGCCTCATCGACGGTGAGCAGCGGCATGTCGGCAAGCAGCGACCCACCGAGGCGGTTCATCCGCGCCGCAGTGGACTCCAGCGCCAGGACCATCCGCCCCTTGACGTTCTCCTTCGAGCGCTCGAGCTCCCCAGTGCTCGCCGGATCCTCGACGAATCGGCGCAGCTCGTCGCCCGCGATGCGCATCGCGGCTTCGAGGTTGTCCGGCCGGGTGCCCACGTACAGCCCGACCATTCCGGCCTGCGCGAACAGGCTGGTGAACGAGTAGACGCTGTAGGCCAGGCCGCGCTTCTCACGGATCTCCTGAAAGAGCCGGGACGACGACGTTCCGCCCAGGATGTTGTCGAGGACCCGCAGCGCGTGGCGGCGCTCGTCGTGCCGCGGCAGGCCGCGGCCGCCGAGGCACACGTGGTACTGCTCGGTCTCCTTGCCGAAGAACGCCGCCCGCCTCGGCGTCGCCGCCGGAGCAGCCGTGATCGGCGTCGGGTCCGGGCGCGCAGGGAGCGAGAGGCCCTCGGCGAGCAGGATCAGGGAGTCGTGGTCCACGGAGCCCGCAGCCGCGATCACGACGTCTTCGGGGCCGTAGTGCGCCGCGTGGAAGGTCTTCAGCGCATCGGGCTGGACGTTCGCGATGACCTCGGCGCGCCCGATCGTCGAGCGCCCGAGCGGGTGATCGCCGAACACGGCTTCGCTGAGGAGATCGAAGACCTTGTCCTGGGGATCGTCCTCGTACATCGCGATCTCCTCGCAGACGATCTCGCGCTCGTTGGCGAGGTCCGCCTCGAGGATCCGGGGCGCGAAGACCATCTCCTGCATCACGTCGAACGCCTTGGGCAGGTGCACGTCGACGATCCGGGAGTACACCGAGGTGGACTCCTTGCCGGTGCCGGCGTTCAGCTCGGCGCCCATGCCGTCGAACAGCTGGTCGATCTCGAGCGACTCGTACCGCGCGGTCCCGCGGAAGAGCATGTGCTCGAGCAGATGCGACAGGCCGGCCTCCGGCTCACGCTCGGCGGCCGACCCGACGTCGATCCAGAATCCGAGCGCCACGGATCGCACCGAGTCCATCGACTCGGTGACGATCCGGACGCCCGAAGGCAGCGTGGTGACGCTAGGAGCGCTCAGGGTCCTGCCCGCCGCGGTGGCGCGGCCGGCCCGAGCCACGGCTCTCGCGGTCGCCACCGCCGCCGCGACCGCCACGGTCCCGGTCGCCGCGGTCACGCCCGCCGCCGCCGTTGCCGCCGCTGGACGCGGACGCGGTGATCTCCTCGGCGGTCTTGCCGGCGACCGACGGGTCGGTCGCGAGGCGCAGGCCGATGCGGCCGCGCTCACGGTCGACCTCGAAGACGCGGACGGCGATCTCGTCGCCCTTGTTCAGGACCTCCTCGACCGTGCCCACGCGGTTGCCCGGCGAGACGTTCGAGATGTGCAGGAGGCCGTCGGTGCCCTTGCTGAGCTCGACGAAGGCGCCGAACGTCGTCGTCTTGACGACCTTCGCGTTCGGGAACTCGTCGCCGACCTCGACCTCCTTCATCATGGTCGTGATCCGCTCGGCCAGGGCGTCGCCCAGCTCGCCGTTCGACGAGTAGACGAGCACGTTGCCCTCGTCGTTGACGTCGATCTGCGACTCGAACTCCTCCTGCAGGCCGCGGATCGTCTCGCCGCCCTTGCCGATCAGCATGCCGATCTGCGACGGGTCGATCTTCAGCTGGATGATGCGCGGCGCGTGCGGCTTGAGCTCCGTGCGCGGCGCGTCGATGACCTTGGCCATCTCGCCCAGGATGTGCGTGCGGGCCTCGAGGGCCTGCGTCAGCGCATCGCGGAGGATGTCGAACGTGACACCCGTGATCTTGATGTCCATCTGCAGGGCGGTGATGCCCTCCGACGTACCGGCGACCTTGAAGTCCATGTCGCCGAGGTGATCCTCGACGCCGGCGATGTCGGTGAGGACGACGTAGTCATCGCCCTCCTTGATGAGGCCCATCGCGATGCCGGCGACCGGCCGCTTGAGCGGCACGCCCGCGTCCATCAGCGAGAGCGACGAGCCGCAGACCGACGCCATCGACGACGACCCGTTGGACTCGAAGATGTCCGACACGACGCGAATCGTGTACGGGAACTCCTCGATGGACGGCACCACCGGGACCAGGGCGCGCTCGGCGAGCGCACCGTGACCGATGTCGCGGCGCTTGGGGCCGCCGAGGCGACC
The DNA here is from genome assembly GCA_016462625.1 of Solirubrobacteraceae bacterium. The sequence continues at coordinate 48,618 of JAEMSV010000017.1, forward strand.
GGCCTCGCCCACCGAGAACGGCGGGAAGTTGTAGTGGTGCCAGTAGTACTTGTTGGTCTGCAGGCCGAGCGTGTCGAGCCGCATCTCTTCCTTGAGCGTGCCGAGCGCAGCGACCGAGAGGGCCTGCGTCTGGCCGCGGGTGAAGAGCGCGGAGCCGTGCGTGCGCGGAGCGACGCTGGCCTCGATCTCGATCTCGCGGATCTCCTGCGTGCCACGGCCGTCGGGCCGCAGCTTCTTGATGGCGATCCGCTCGCGGATGATCTGCTTCTCGAGCTTGTTGAAGATCGCCTGCACGGCTTCGCGCTTGGCCGAGTCGTCGGCGTCCGGCGCGAACTTCGCGAGGATCTCCTCCTCGACGGCGGCGGTGGCGTCCTGACGCTCGAGCTTGTCCTGGACGGACGTGGCGGCGTCGATCTTGTCGAAGTACTCGCCGCTGATGGACGAGAGCAGCGCCTCGTCGATCTGCGGCGCCTCGACCTCGAGCTTCGGCTTGCCGAGCTTCTCGCGGAGCTCCACCTGCGCGGCGCAGAGCTTCTTGATGACGTCGTGCGCGATGTCGAGGGCGTCGAGGATCTCGGCCTCGCTCACCTCGTTGGCGCCGGCCTCGACCATGAGGATGGCCTCGGACGTACCCGCGACGATGAGGTCGAGGTCGCTGGTGCCCTCGAGGTCCTCTTCCTTCGGGTTGACGACGAAGTTGCCCTCGACCTTGCCGATGCGCACCGCGCCGACGGCCTGCTGGACGGGGATGTCGCTGAGCTGGATGGCGGCGGACGCGCCGTTCATCGCGAGGATGTCGTACGGGTGCACGTGGTCGATCGAAAGCGGGATCGCGACCAGCTGCGTCTCGTAGCGCCAGCTCTTCGGGAAGAGCGGACGGATCGGACGATCGATCATCCGGGCGGTGAGGGTGCCCTTCTCGCCCGCGCGACCCTCGCGCTTGAAGAAGGAGCCGGGGATCTTGCCCGCGGCGTACATGCGCTCTTCGACGTCGACCGTCAGCGGCAGGAACGGGACGTCACGGATGCCGCCACGGGTGGCGGTGCACAGGACCATGGTGTCGCCCTGTGAGACGACGACGGCGCCGCCCGCCTGCTTGGCGATGCGACCGGTCTCGAACGAGATCGTCTCTCCGGCGATCTCGACGGAAACCGTCGTCGGGTGGTTGAGACTCATATGCGGTTGTTCCTCTCTACGGGCAAGCCCTTCGGTCGGCTGGCCCTCTTCTTTGCTTCTTCTCTTTGATTCCGAACGGCGTGGAGTCTAGTGCAGCGTTTGCAGCCATTCGCCGGTCGGCACGCCGCCGTGCAGAGCACCTTCCACAATGAGCGTGGGCGTCTGCGCAACACCCGCGCGCAGGCCCTCGCGCACGTCTCGCGCGACCCGGTCGGCCGCCGACGCCGACCTGCGGTCGGCGTCGAACCGGTCGACGTCCAGGCCCATCGCTGCCGCCTTGTCCCAGAGGTGCGGATCGTCGACGTGTCCCTGGTCGGCGTACACGGCGTCGGCGAAGGGCCAGAACGCGTCCTGTGCCGCGGCGGCCTCCGCAGCGAGTGCCAGCTGAACCGCCCGCGGGTGTCTGGCCTTCAGCGCGAAATGGCGAAGCGCCACGCGAAGCTGCGCGTCCTTGAGGCGCACATGCGCGACGGCGCAGTGCGGGCACGCGAAGTCGGCGTAGACGATGACGAGCGGCGCGCCTTCCGGGCCGCGGACGTGATCGTCGTCGCGCAGTGCGGGCGCGGAGGCGCTGGTCAGCTCGCTCATCCCGCGAGGGAGGCTAGGCCGTACCCCGGGCGATGCGTGTCTGGACCCTGCGCCGCGAGCAGCGCCTGCCCGAGCCTCCCGAGGCGGTGTTCCCCTTCTTCGCCGACGCGCGGAACCTCGAGGCGATCACGCCTCCGCTGCTGCGCTTCCGCATCGTCACCCCGGAGCCGATCGAGCTGCGGGTCGGCACGCTCATCCAGTATCGAATGCGGCTGCACGGCATCCCAGTGTCGTGGCTGACGTCGATCCAGGCATGGGATCCGCCCCACCGGTTCGTCGACCAGCAGGTCCGCGGGCCGTATGCCCTCTGGCACCACACGCACGAGTTCACCGACGACGGCGAGGGAGGCACCGTGATGACCGACACCGTCCGGTACGCCCTCCCGTTCTGGCCCCTGAGCGCCGTCGCCCTGCCCCTGGTGCAGCGCGATCTCGACGCGATCTTCGCCTTCCGTGGAACCCAGGTCTCGGGGAGGTTCCGACAGTCCGTCCAATAGCGTCGTCGTGGTGTCGGCCCCTTCCCCGAC
>JAEMSV010000236.1 GCA_016462625.1 Solirubrobacteraceae bacterium
CGAGGTCGAGCCGCCCGCGCTGAAGAGGGCGAGGTCGTAGCCCGTGACGGTCTCGTCGGTGAGCGGCTGGATCGTGCCGTAGCCGGGCAGCTCCTTGCCGGCGCTGCGCTCGGAGGCAAACGGGACGATCTCACTGGCCTCGAACCCACGGCGCTCGAGGGTCTTCAGCATGATCTGGCCGACGGCGCCGGTGGCCCCGACGACGGCAACACGGGGAGCGCTCATGACGCGAATTCTCCAAACGGGCGTTCAACCTGGATGGTGCCTTCGCCCGACAGCTCGAACTCTGAGTGCAGCGCGCGGACGGCGTCCGGCACGCGCTCGCCGGCGACGACGCAGCTGATCTTGATGGGCGAGGTGGAGATCATCTCGATGTTGATCCCCTCGCGGCCGAGCGTGCTGAACACCCGCGCGGCGACGCCCGGGTGGGTCTTCATACCCGCGCCGACGATCGAGACCTTGCCGATCGAATCCTGCGCGGTGAGCTGCATGGAGAGGTCCTCCACCAGCGGCTCGAGCGCGGCCTTCGCGCCGGTGAGATCGTCGCGCGGGACCGTGAACGACATCTCGGCGGCGACGGTCTCGGCCACCGGCTCGTTCTGGATGATCATGTCGATGTTGATGTTCGCCTCCGCCAGCGCGGTCGCGATGCGACCCGCGATGCCGGGCGTGTCCGGCACGTGCGACAGCGTGATCCGCGACTCCCCGGTGGAGTGCGTGACGGCGGTGATGAGCGGGTTCTCCACGGTTTCCTGATCTCCGACGACAACGGTACCCGGCTCGTCGCTGAACGAGGACCGGCAATGGATGCGAACGCCGTGCGTCCGGGCGTACTCCAGGGAACGCAGCTGCAGGACCCCGGCGCCCGAGGCGCTCATCTCGAGCACCTCCTCGAACGAGATCACAGGGATCTTGCGCGCGTTCGGGACGATGCGCGGGTCGGCGTTGAACACGCCGGGCACGTCCGTGTAGATCTCGCACTCGTCGGCGTTGATCGCGGCGGCGAGAGCGACGGCGGTGGTGTCCGACCCGCCACGGCCCAGCGTGGTCACGTCCTTCGCGGTCGACACGCCCTGGAAGCCGGCGACGAGCACGATGGCGTCCTCGTCGAGCGCGTCGCGGATGCGGTCGGCACGGACCTCGAGGATGCGGGCCTTGGTATGTGACGTGTCGGTGACGATGCCGGCCTGCGAGCCGGTGAGGCTGATCGCCCGGTGGCCGAGGTCGTTGATCGCCATCGCGCACAGCGCGCAGGACTGCCGCTCGCCGGTGGACAGCAGCATGTCCATCTCGCGCGGATCGGGGTTCGGGCTGATCTCAAACGCATCGGCGATCAGCTCGTCCGTGCTCTTTCCGCGCGCCGACAGGACGGCGACCACGTGGTACCCCGCCTCGCGCTTGGCGACGATGCGCTGCGCCGCGCGCTTGAGACGCTCGGAATCTGCGACGGAGGTGCCGCCGAACTTCATGACCACGGTGCCCGACATCGGCCAGGGAATCTAGCGGTCCTCCGCCGTCCACCGAGCGCACCGCCGCGCGCAAGATGAGACGCGCTGATGCCGATACGAAAAGGGATGCGACGGATCACCCTCTTGGACTCGACGGAGAGCGAGCGCCTGCGCCAGCGCGAGCTCGAGCGTCGCATCATGCCGGTCAAGTACCTCCTCGCCGCGGTGCTCTGGATCGGGCTCGCCCTCCTGGCCATCGACGCGCCGCTCGATCGCATCCTCCAGACCGCCGCTCTCGGCGCGCTCTACCTGCCGCTGCTGGCCTACACCGACCGGCGCACACTGCGATCCCGGGCCCCGCTGGCGTGGCTCGTGCTCCAAGAGATCGGCGTGATGGTCCTGCTGTGCTTCGTCGTCTGGTGGTCGGGCGGCATGAACAGCGCGGCCATGCCGATGATCCTGCTGATCGGCCTGTTCGCGGGCGCGCGCTTCCCCGTCGCCTGGCTGGTGCCGCTCGTGGTCTGCTCGATGGCCCTGATGGGGGCGGCAACGATCCTCGGCGGCTGGCAGATCGTGCGCGACGACCCGATCCGCTGGCTGTCGTGGGAGGTCGCCCTCCCGCTCGCCGCGACCGTCTCGTGGCTCCTTGCCTCGGCGGAGCGCCGGGCCCGCGATGAGGCGGTCCGCGATGCGCTCACGGGCACGCTGAATCGCAACGCGCTCGAAGCGCGCCTCGCCGACGAGCACCGCCATGACTCCCGGCGCGCGGAGACGATCAGCGTCATCGTCGCCGACCTCGATGGCTTCAAGACCGTCAACGACACGTACGGGCACGACGCCGGGGACGATGTCCTGCGCGCGGTTGCCACCACCCTGCACGACGCGATCCGCGCCGGCGACCTCCTGTACCGCCTGGGCGGGGACGAGTTCCTCGTCGTCCTCCCCGTCACGCCGACGAGCGAGGCCGTGGCGCTCGCCGAACGGCTGCGGGCGATGGTGGAGGCCGAGCCACCCGCCGGCCACGGCATCACGCTGTCCCTCGGCGTCGCCGGGGTGGTGCACGAGCGCGTCGCCCTGGAAGACCTCATCACCCGGGCGGATCGGGCGCTCTACGTAGCCAAGGATGACGGCCGGAATCTGGTGCGTCTTGCTGAGCCTGAGCACGCCCCGCTGCGTGCCATTTCCGGCTGAACCGGGTACCAGCTCTGCCGATCACACTGGCTGATGCGCCCGCCTTCGACCCTCCATGCTCCGGAACTGGACCGGCTCGCCCTGCTCGAGACCGAGCAGCGGATGCGCATCGTCCGCCGCATCATCGAGATGCTGGTCATCGTGGGCCTCGTCGCGATCGGGGCCGAAGCGAGCGACCCGGCGGCGACCAACGCCACGGTGGCGGCGGTCGCGCTCGTCCTCGTGGCATCGGCGTTCGACCGTCAGCTGCCGCACTCGACCTGGCCCGGTGGCTGGCTCGCCGCGCAGGAGACGCTCGGCCTCGCCGGGATCTGTCTCGTGATTGGGACCACCGGCGGCCTGGAAAGCCCCGCACTCTTCCTCCTCGCCCCCGCGGCCGCGCTGACCGGCGCCCGCCGCCAGGGTGGCCCGCTCGCCGTCGCGCTCCTCATGGCGTTCGCCGGCGCGACCGTCGCGTGCTCCCTGGCCTCCGGCGGACCGTCCTTCTCCGATGAGGCCGGGCTCGTGATCGCGGGCGCCGCCGCGCTCGTCGCGGTCGCGCTGCTCTCCTCGCATCTCGCCCACGCCGACAGGGGCGTCCGGGCCGACTCGATCCTCGACCCCCTCACCGGTCTGCTGAATCGCGGCGCACTCGACGCCCGCGTCCTCGAACTTCGCGGCCAGGCCGCGCTCGACGGCCTGCCGCTCAGCGTCGTGCTGAGCGACCTCGACGCGCTGGCCCAGGTCAACGCAGTCCACGGCAAGATGACCGGCGACGCCGTGCTCACGGGCGCCGCCGAGGCGATGCGCCGCTCGCTGCGCAGCTTCGAGCTGCTCTACCGCCTGGGTGGTGACGAGTTCCTGCTCCTGCTCCCGGGCGCCACGCTCGAGGAGGCCAGGGCGCTGGCCGAGCGGCTGCGCGATGCGGTCGCGACCGCGCGGCCCGACGGCCAGGAGATCACGGCGTCCTTCGGCGTCGCCAGCGGCAGCGGCTCCCACCTGCAGTTCGGCGCCCTCCTCGCCGAGGCCGACGTCGCGCTGTACGCGGCGAAGGCCGACGGCGGGGACCAGGTCCGGACCGCAGGCGCCGACGAGATCGGCGCCGACGGCCCGGTCCCGCAGCCCGCCTGACGAGCGCCTACGCGCCAGTTCCTCCTGCCCCGGGACATCC
>JAEMSV010000093.1 GCA_016462625.1 Solirubrobacteraceae bacterium
CGCCGGCGGGTGCGGAGTTGTGGGACCTCCTACGGGCCGGCGACATCGCACTGCTGTCGAGCGACCATGCGCCGTCGACGCTCGCGCAGAAGGCCGAGGGCGACATCTTCGACTGCCCGTTCGGGCTGCCCGGGGTCGATACGACGATGCCGCTCATGCTCGATGCCGTCCGGCGCGGCGACCTGGACTACGGGCGCCTCGTGGAGATGTACAGCGCCGCTCCCGCCCGCGCCCTCGGACTGGCGGCGCGCAAGGGCGCGCTCGCGCCGGGGATGGACGCCGACATCGTGCTCGTCGATCCCGCGGCACGGCGGACGCTCCGCAACGAGGACGTGCGATCGAAGGCCGGCTGGACGCCGTACGCAGGCCGCGAGGTACGCGGCGGCGTCGCGATGACGCTGGTACGCGGCACGGTCGTCGCCGAGGCGGGCACGATCACCGCCGACCTCGGCACCGGCGCGTTCGCCGCGCCGGACCCGACCTGACGCGCCCCGACTTCGACACGGTGGCGGCCAGGCATGGCCCGAGCGGCAGTGCAAAATTGGATCCGATTTCGCCACGCTCCGCCGTGTGCCGACCGCGCCGCCAGCCGAGGGGACGCTCGTCGCCTATGCGGACGTCCTGAGCGCCCTCCCCGGCGAGGACGTCGTCGTGCGCGCCAGCAGCACGGCGCCGTCGGTCGACGTCGACCTGATCCGGCTCTGGTGCGGTGACGAGCATCCCGACGGCCCCGGCGCGCGGGTCACGAAGATCGATGCCGCAGGCGCGGGGACCTATGCCGCGCGGCAGCAGCCGGTCGCGCGCGGCTCGTTCGGTCACGCCCCCCTCGGCGATGTCGCACTCGACTCGTTCACCGTCGCGATCGACCTGTGGCCCACGACCCCGTCACGCGCCGGGCGCCAGGGCCTGATCGCGTGCCCGGGGCGGTTCGCGCTGCTCATCGACGGCGGTGATCTCGTGCTCGAGGCCGGCGGGGCCGAGCTGCGGCTGAGCCCGGGTCCGCCCGAGCGCCGCTGGGCCCGGGTCGTGGCGACGCACGACCACACGACGGGGAACGCCGTCCTGACCCTCGACGTCGCCGGCTGGCCACCGTCGTCCGCCCGAACCGAAGGAGTGGTCCCCGTCCCGGACGGCGGGAGCTCGGCCAGCGTCCTGTTCGCGGCGACGGCGCTCGATCCGGCGTTCGCCCACCCCGCCGCCGTCGACCCGTACGACGGCAAGCTCGAAGCGCCGCAGCTCTGGGCCGAGGCGCGTGACCGGGACACCGCGGACGCCCCGACGGCGGCGTGGGACCTCGGCGCGCCGCTGGGCAACCACGCCGTGGAGTTGGTGCACCTGCCCAGCCGCCCGGCGACCGGGCACGCGTACACCGGCGAGCACGACCGCGCCGACCTCGCGCCCGCGCACTACGCCGCGTGCCACTTCCACGCCGACGGCCTGGAGGATTGCCACTGGGAGGAGACGGCGACGCTCACGCTGCCCGACGACCTTCCGAGCGGGGTGTACGGCGTGCGCTTGCGCGCCGGCACGCTCGAGGACGTCGTCCCCGTGTTCGTCCGCCCGGCGGCTGGCGCGGCGACGGCCGACGTCGCCATCCTGCACCCCACGGTCTCCTACGCCGCGTACGCGAACGAGCGGATGCAGGACCGCGACTTCGTCCACCAGGAGGGCAACGTCATGGGCATGCCGATCGCCCCCGACAAGGGGGACCTGCTGCTGAAGGCGATGCCCGAGCTCGGCTCATCGCTCTATGACCAGTACGCCGACGGCACCGGCGTGTGCTTCTCCAGCCTGCGGCGGCCGGTCCTGAACATGCGGCCCTGGCACCGCAACTGGCAGACCCACGCGCCCCGCGCGCTGAGCGCCGACCTCTACCTCGCCGACTGGCTCGACCGCGAGGACGTCACCGCCGACGTCCTGACCGATCATGACCTGCACGCCGAGGGCGCGGCCCTGCTCGCGCCCTACCGCGTGGTCCTCACCGGCTGCCACCCCGAGTACTGGACCGCGCCGATGCTCGACGCGCTCGAGGCCTGGCTCGACGACGGCGGGCGCCTCATGTACCTCGGCGGGAACGGGTTCTACTGGGTGACGAGCATCGATCCCGAGCGCACGCACGTCGTCGAGCTGCGGCGCGGGGTCTGCGGCACGCGGGCGTGGGAGTCGGCAGCCGGCGAGATGCACCACACGACCACCGGAGAGCTGGGCGGCCTGTGGCGCAACCGGGGCCGCTCGCCCAACGCGATGGTCGGCGTCGGATTCGCGGCGGCCGGCTTCTCCCCCGACGCACCGGGTTACCAGCCGCTCCCGGCCGCGCGGGACCCGCGAGCGGCCTTTGTGTTCGAAGGGATCGCACCCGACGAGACCATCGGCGACTTCGGCTTCTCGATGGGCGGTGCCGCCGGTGACGAGATCGACCGCTACGACATGCGCTGGGGCAGTCCGCCCGACGCGCTGGTGCTCGCCACCTCCCAGGGCGGCCACAGCGACTTCGTGCTGCTGACCAGCGAGGACCTGCCCGAGACGACCGTCCGCGTGACCGGAACCACGTGCGACGACGTGCGGGCCGACATCGTCCTCATGCCGACCGCGAACGGCGGCGGCGTGTTCTCCGTCGGCTCGATCGGGTGGACGGCCGCGATGGCGGTCGACGGCTACGACAACAACGTCGCGCGCATGACCCGCAACGTCCTGCAGCGGTTCCTCGACCCGGCGCCGCTCGAGCTGGCCGCCGACGACACGAAAGCGGCTACATGACGCTCGCCGACACGAGCCGCTCCGAAGCGATGCTGGCCGATCGCCAGAAGGTGCTGCCGCGCGGGGTCACCGGCGCGGGCCGGTGGGAGGACCCGTACCCGCTCGTGTTCGTCCGCGCCCGCGGCCAGTTCATCGAGGACGTCGACGGCACGCAGCACCTCGACTTCCACGGCGGGTACGGCACGGCGATCCTCGGCTACGCCCACCCGGGGGTCGACGGCGCGGTGCAGCGCGCGATGGCCGACGGCCACACGTTCGCCGGGTGCGCGCACATCCACGAGGCCGCGCTCGCCGAGCGCCTCGTCGGGCTGCTGCCGGAGGCCGACCGGATCGCGCTGTGCGGTGGCGGCGGGACCGACCCGCTCTACCACGGACTGCGTCTCGCGCGGGCTTCGACGGGACGGCGGAAGGTCGTGAAGGTGGAGGGCGGCTACCAGGGTTGGCAGGGCGATCTCGGCGCGAGCACCCAGGCCCCCACCGCGGACATCGGCCCCACCTCCACCCCGCCGACCGTTGCCAACTCCACAGGTGTCCTGCCCGAGGTCACCGACGCGATCCTCGTCGTCACCGCCAACGACCCCGAGTCGCTGCGCGCGCGCTTTGCGAGCGACGGCGACGACATCGCCGCGCTCTTCCTCGAGCCGGTTCTCTACTCCAGCGGCTGCATCGTGATGGACCCGTCCTACCTCGCGCTGGCGCGGGAGCTGTGCGATCGGCACGGCGCCGTCCTGGTCTTCGACGAGGTGGTCTCCGGCTTCCGCTCGAGCGTCGGCAGCGCCGCCACCGCGATGGGCGTCGTCCCCGATCTCGCGGCGTACGGGAAGGCGATCGGCAACGGCCACGTCGTCTCGTGCCTGGCCGGTCGCGGTGACCTGATGGACCAGCTCGCACCCAGCGGCGACGTGTTCTTCAGCGGGACGTTCAACGGCGCGCCGCTCGGCGTCGCGGCCGCGACGGCGGTCCTCAACGAGCTGCAGAGCACCGACGCGATGGACCGTGCGGTCGGCCTCTGTACCCGGCTGGCCGACGGCGTCAACGCCGCGATCACAGCGCGCGGCCTGCGCGCCGTGGTGCAGCATCACGGCAGCGTCTTCAACCTGTACTTCCGCGCGACGCAGGTGCGCGACGCGCGCGAGCTGGCGGCGTCGCTGCAGGACGGGACCGAGGCACTGAACCTCGCACTCCGCCACCACCTCCGTGACCACGCGATCTTCATGCAGCGCCGCCCTGGCACGAACCGCGGGTTCGTCTCGGCGGCGCACACCGAAGCGGATATCGACCGCGCGATCGAGACGATCGACGCGTTCCTGGCGGACCACGAGGAGGCGCTGGCCGCATGACTCGCGCTGCGCGCTCGCATGCGGCCGGGAGTACTCGCTGCGCTCGCACATCCCAATTGGAGACAGTCCTATGAGAGTTGGCTGCGATGTCGGCGGGACGTTCACGGATCTCGTCGCACTGGATGAGGACGGCGTCCTGCGCCTGGGCAAGGCGCTCAACAGCGGCACGGGGCCGGCCGAGGGCACCGTCACGGCACTGCGCGCGGCGGGCGGCGACCCGTCGGAGGTCACGGAGTTCAGCCACGGCACGACGACGGTGACGAACCTCCTGATCGAGCGCACCGGCGCCCAGGTCGGGCTGCTCTGCACACGGGGGTTCAGGGACATCCTCGAGATCCAGTGGTCGTTTCGCGAGCAGACCTTCGCCGCGCACTACGCGAAGGAGCCTGCACTCGTGCCGCGCCACCGGCGGCTGGAGATCGGCGGGCGGATCGAGCGCGACGGGACCGAGTCCGAGCCGCTCGATCTCGGCGAAGTCGCCGCGGCGTGCCGCGCGCTGGTCGCCGACGGCGCGGAGGTCCTCGCGATCTCGCTCTACAACGCGTACGCCAACCCGGCCCACGAGCGCGCCGTCGCCGCGGTGTGGCGGGAGGTCGCCCCCGGCCGGCCGGTGACGACGGCGACCGACGTCGACTCGCGTATCGGCGAGTACGAACGCGCGTCGACCGCGACCCTGAACGCGAGCGCGGTGCCCGCCATGCGCGCGTACGCCGAGGAGCTGCGGGGCGCGATCGACGCCCCGACCCTCTACATGCACTCCGCGGGAGGCGTGGTCACGCCGCCGGACGCGGCTGAGCGCCCGATCCAGCTGGCGTTCTCCGGTCCGGCCGCGGGCGTGCTCGCCGCCCGGCAGGTCGCGCGCGAGCTTGGCCTGCGCGACGTCATCACGCTCGACATGGGCGGCACGAGCTGCGACGTCTGCCTCATCCGCGACGGGGAGCTGCGCGAGCGCGACACGTTCGAGGTCGCGTTCGGCGTCCCCGCGCGCATGCGGTCGATCGACATCAGCACGGTCGGCGCCGGCGGCGGCTCCATCGGCTGGATGGACACCGGCGGCGCGCTGCAGGTCGGCCCGCGGTCGGCGGGCGCGCTGCCCGGGCCCGCCTGTTACGGGCGCGGCGGCACCGAGCCGACCGTCACCGACGCGAACCTCGTGCTCGGCGTGCTCGGCGACGGCGGCCTGCTCGGAGGAACCCTCGCCCTCGACATCGGGGCGGCGGAGACCGCCCTCGCGGCGCTGGGCGAGCAGTTCGGCGTCGACGCGGTCGAGACGGCCCGCGCGATGCACGCCGCGGTCAACGCGAACATGGCCCAGGCCGTGCGCCAGGTCACGGTGCGGCACGGGATCGATCCGCGGACCTGCGCGCTCATCGCGTTCGGCGGGGCCGGCGGGCAGCACGCGACCGGCGTCGCCGCCGAGCTGGACCTCGGCACGGTCGTCATCCCGGCCCACAGCAGTGTCCTCTCGGCCGTCGGACTGCTCACCGCCGACGTGCGCGTCACCGAGACGCGCACGCTGCTGGCGCCGGTCGAGACGATCGGCACACCCGAGGTCGACGCCGTCTTCGCCGAGCTGCGCTCCGAGGCCGCCGCGCGGCTGGAGGGCGCCGACGTCCCCGAGCTGCTGACCGAGGAGTGGGTCGGGCTGCGCTACGCCGATCAGTGGCACGAGCTGGCGCTGCCGGTCGCCGGCGATCCGGCGTCGCTGGCCGAGCGCTTCGAGACCGAGCACGAGCAGCGCTTCGGCACGCGCCTCGCGGATCCGGTGCAGGTCGTCGACTGCTGGGTTGTGCTCGCGGGCGCCCGAACCGGGATCGCGATCGGCGCGGCGGCGACCGAAGCCCCGCCGGTCGGCACCGGCACGACCCGCGAGCTGCGGCTGTTCGACGCGATGGTCGACGTCGTCACCCGCGACGATCTCGGCGCCGAGGGCCGCCCCGGGCCACTCCTCGTCGAGGAGGGCAGCACCGTCACCGTCGTCCCACCGGGCCGGAACGCGTCCATGCGGACCGGCCATCTGGTCCTGGAGATCGAGGCATGAGCACCACGAGCACCGACGCCTTCACCGCGGAGATCCTCCGCTCCTACCTCGTGAGCACCGTCAAGGAGATGGTGATCACCACGACGCGCACCGCGTACTCGACGTGCTTCTGCCACGGCGAGGACTTCACCTGCGGCATCTTCGACGAGACCGGCCGCATGATCGCGCAGGACCAGGGGGTCGGCGTCCACGCGGGTGGCCTGGAGGGCGCCATCGCCTCGGTCATCCGCCACGCGAACGGCCCGTTCCGGCCCGGCGACGTCTACCTCCACAACGACCCGTACGACGGCGGCACCCACCAGGCCGACGTCTGCGTCGTGCGCCCGATGTTCGCCGAGCACCAGCTCGTCGGCTTCGCCACGAACCGCGGCCACTGGAGCGACGTCGGCGGGATGGCGCCGGGCGGCTGGTCGGGCGTGGCCCAGGACATCGTGCAGGAGGGGCTGCTGCTTCCCTCGGTCCAGCTCATGAGCGCGGGCGAGATCCGCGAGGACATCCGCCGCATGGTCCTGCGCAACGTTCGGCTCAAGCATCAGTGCTGGGGCGACCTGCAGGCGCAGATCGCGTCGGCCATCGCGGCGGAGCGGCGCATCCAGGCGCTCGTGGAGCGCAACGGGATCGCGGGCTACGAGGCGGCGGTCGAAGCTGCGATCTCCTACAGCCGCCGCCGCTTCCTCGCCGCCGTCGAGCAGCTGCCCGCGCGGGAGGGCTTCGGCGAGGACGTCATGGAGGACACCGCCACCGGTGCGGGGCCGTTCCCCATCCGGGCGCGGATCGCCAAACAGCCCGACGGCCGCGTGCTCGCCGACTTCACCGGGACGTCGCCACAGGCGCCGGCGCCCATCAACTGCACCTTCGCCTGCACCCGCGCGGCGGTCATCGGCACGCTCATCACGATGCTCGACCCCGACATCCCGCTGAACGCCGGCGTCACCGAGATGATCGAGGTCGTCGCCCCGCTGGGCTGCATGGTCAACCCGACGTACCCCGCCCCCACCTTCGGTACGACGGCCGACCCGGTGGCGCGTGCCGCGGAGGTGCTGCTCCGGGCGCTGAGCGACCTGCTCCCTGAGCGCGCGGTCGCCGGCTCGTACTCGACCGGCCAGAACGTCACGGCCGGCGGATACACCGACGACGGCCGCGAGTTCCTCTGGTACAGCTACCAGTCCGGCGGCTGCGGGGCCTTCAACGGCGGCGACGGCAACAGCGCCATGTGGCACGTGATGGCCAACTCGAAGAACGAGTCCTGCGAGGCGTGGGAGGCGCGCTATCCCCTGCGCTACCTCGCCTACCGGCTGCGGGACGGCTCGGGCGGCGCCGGGAAGTGGCGCGGCGGCCTGGGGACGGAGCGACGCTGGGAGATCGAGGTGCCCACGCGCGTGTCGGCCATCAGCGGACACCACGACATCGAGGCCCACGGCCTCGACGGCGCACAGGGTGGCGCGCCCAACGGCTTCGAGATGGTGCGCGACGGCGGCGAGCAGCAGCGGGTGCAGCACGTGTTCGGCCTGGCGTCGCCGTCGAAGTTCGCCAACCTGCCGCTGCGCGCCGGCGACGTGCTGATCTCCAACCAGGGCGGCGGAGGCGGCTTCGGCGACCCGCGCGAGCGCGACCGCGACGCCGTGGCCGACGACGTGCGCAACGGCTACATCACCGCCGACGAGGCGCGCGACGTGTACGGCTGGACCGGCTAGGCAGCGGGCGGCTGCGCGGCGCCGGCCTGGCCGAGCTCTCGGAGGCCCGCGCCCCCGTACCAGCGGCGGCTGTCGCGCCGCTCGACCATGCCCGCGGCCGAGAGCGAGGTCAGCAGGCGATGCGTCGTCGCCGGGGCCAGCCCGACCTCACGGGCGACCTCGGTCAACGTCAACCCGTCGGCAGCGCTGGAAACGGCATGGAGGATGTTCACGACGCGGTCGACCGTCTGCATGCAGGCACCACAGGGTTCCTGTCTCGACGCAGTGTTCATATCGACGGACTGGCCCAACGCACCGGCCGCCGGTTCGACCGAATGGCTACTTCGCGTCCAGCCAGGTCCTGCCCACGCCCGCATCGACCTCCAGCGGCGGCGTGTACTCCCAGACCCCGACCATCGCGGCGACGAGGTCGTCCTTGACGGCGCGCACGGCGTCCTCCGGTCCTTCGAAGAGCAGCTCGTCGTGCACGGTGAGGATCGGCCGGACGGGCGAACCCTCGAGCAGCCGGTCCGTCTCGATCATGGCGAGCTTCAGGATGTCCGCCGCCGTGCCCTGGATCGGCGTGTTGACCGCCAGCCGCTCGCCGAGTGACCGGACCTGCCAGTTGCGTGCCTTCAGCTCGGGGATCTGCCGGCGGCGGCCCCACAGCGTCGTCACGTACCCGGACTCGCGGGCCTCCTCGATGGTCGCGTCGATGTAGGCCTTCACGGCGGGGAACCGCGCGAAGTACGCGTCGATGAACTCCTTGGCCTCGTCGCGCTCGATCCCGAGCCGGTCGGCCATCCCGTAGTCGGTCAGCCCGTAGACGATGCCGTAGTTGACCATCTTCGCCTTCGACCGCTGGCCCGTATCGATCTCCTCCGGCGCGATGCCGAAGACCTGCGACGCGGTCGCCGAGTGCACGTCCTCGCCGCGGACGAAGATCTCCTTCAGCACCGGCTCGTTCGCGATGTGCGCCAGCACGCGCAGCTCGATCTGTGAGTAGTCGGCGCTGATCAGCAGGTTGCCCTCGGCCGCCTCGAAGCAGCCGCGGATCTCCCGGCCGAGCTCGGTCCGCACGGGGACGTTCTGCATGTTCGGGTCCTTCGACGACAGCCGGCCCGTCTGCGCGACGGCCTGCTCGAACGTCGTGTGGATCCGCGACTCGCCGTCGGTGAGGTGCGGGAGCGTGTCGAGGTACGTCTTCGTGAGCTGGTTGAGCTCGCGCCAGCGCTCGATCTTGGGGATGATCTCGTGCTCGTCGCGGATCGCCTGGAGCACCCGCGCGTCGGTGGAGAACCCGGTCTTGCCGCGGCGCTTGCGCGAGAGGCCGAGCTTCTCGAACAGCACCGAGCCGAGCTGCTGCGGGGAGGCGATGAGGAACTCCTCGTCGGCGAGGTCCCAGATCTCCCGCTCGAGCGTGTGGATCTCGTCGCGGACCCGGGTGCCCACCTCGTTGAGCTTCTCGACGTTGAGCCGGACCCCCTCGAGCTCCATGCTCCGCAGCACGGGAACGAGCGGCAGCTCCATGTCGCGCATGAGGCCGGTCAGCCGGCGGTCCTTCAGCTGCTCGAGCTGCCAGGCGGCGAGCGCCTCGATCAGCACTGCCCTGTCGGCCAGCTCGTCGCCGGTCTGGGTCGCCAGGCCGCGCTCGGTGCAGAGCTCCTCGAACGGATAGCCGCGGCGGGCGGGCTCGAGCAGGTAGGCGCCGATGAGCGTGTCGTGGGCGATGGACGGCGGGACGCGCCGGAGCGCCTTGACGTCGTGGCCGATGACCGGGCGGTCGCCAAGGGCGTCGACGAGCGCCTCGGGCGTCTCGACGTGGCCGGTCACGACCTGTCCCCCGCTCGCGACCGCGAAGCGCCAGCGCTCCTCCATCGCGAGCAGCTGTCCCTCTTCGATCTCGGGTGGGAGCACCGCGACGGCCACGGCGTCGCCGGGCAGCGACGCGGCGTCGGCGAGGGTCCCCTCGCGGGCGGAGGCCTCGATCTTCACCGCCGTGTCCGGTGTGGGCGCGGCGCCGTCCTCTCCGAAGACCTCCTCGAGGCGCCGCAGCGGATCGCGCAGCTCGAACTCGCGGAAGACCTCGCGCAGCTTCGAGCGATCCGGCTCGCGCCCCAGCTCGTGCTCGACGTCGATGTCGACCGGCACGTCGCGCTGGATCGTGGCGAGCTGCTTGGAGATCCGGGCGTCGTCGGCGTGGTTGGTGAGGTTCTCCTTGCGCTTGGCGCCGGAGATGTCGTCGACGTGGCTGAGCACGCCCTCGAGGTCGCCCCACGCCTGCAGCAGCTGCGCCGCGGTCTTGTCGCCGATCCCGGGAACGCCGGGGATGTTGTCGGAGGTGTCGCCCTTCAGCCCGTAGAAGTCGGGGATCAGCTCCGGCGCGATGCCGTAGCGATCGATAACCGCCTGGTGGTCGTAGAGCTTCGTCTCCGTGATGCCCCGGGACGTCGCCATGACGTCGACCAGGCCGGCGGGATCGATGAGCTGGAACGCGTCGCGGTCGCCCGTGACGATCGTGCTCGGAATGCCCTTCTCGCGGGCGCGCTCCGCGATCGAGGCGATGACGTCGTCTGCCTCGAAGCCCTCGACCGACACGTTCTTGTAGCCGAACGCGTCAACCAGCGGCGCGAAGTGCGGCCACTGCTCCTTCAGGAGGCTCGGCCGGCTGGCGCGCTGGGCCTTGTAGTCCTGCGAGATCTCCTTGCGGCCGGAGAGTCCCGCGTCCCAGACGACGATGGTGGGCTTCACTCCATGCTCGGTGAGGATCTTCACCAGCATCGACGCGAAGCCGAAGATCGCGTTCGTCGGCTGGCCGGTGGAGGTGGCGATCGACTCGGGCAGCGCGAAGAACGCGCGGTACACGAGCGAGTTGCCGTCGATCAGGAAGAGGCGGTCAGGGCGGTCGGGCACGACCGCCACCCTAACGAGCCGATCAGCAGCGCTTGTAGGTGCGCTTGGCCGTCGACTTGCGGCCGTCCTTGAACGTCACGGTGGCGGTGACCGTCACGCGCTTGGACTTCAGGGTCCCGAGCGTGAGCGAGCCCGGCTTCTTCAGCGTCTTGACCTTCCGGACGCCCGAGATCTTGACGCTGACGGACTTGATCGCGCCGGTCTTCGGCTTCTTGATCGAGAGCTTCAGCGCCTTGGTGCGCTTCATGCAGACCTTGTTCGACGGGAAGGACACGACGTCGGCGGCGGTCGGCGAGCGCTGGGTGATCCCCGCGACCCCGCCGGTGGTGATCCGGCTCCCGACGGTCTGCGTCGCCGTGCTCTTCAGGCCCGCGTTGTCCGTCGCCGTCGCAGTCAGGGTCGTCACCCCGGGCGTCGGGCTGAAGCTCGTCACCACGCAGCTCTGCAGGCCGGAGGTCGCGTCGCTCGAGGAGCACGACGTCCCGCTGATCACCGGCGTGGTGGGCGGGGTCGAGTCACGGTTGACGACGACCGTCGGCCCCGTCGTCGCACCGCCGACGCTGCGGGCAGAACAGCCGGCCACGGTCGTCCCATCACTCCCCGCGGACGTCGGCGCGCAGCCGGAGACGGTTTCGGTCGGCGAGCCGGGATCCGTGATGTCCCAGCCGATCGAGACGTCACCCGTCCACCAGCCGTTCTGGCCGGTCGGCGCGGCCGGGGAGAGCACCGGCGTGACCGCCGGTGGCGAGACGTCCTGGGCCTGCGCGACAGCCCTGTCGGCCAGGATGAAGCCGGCGCCGCAGTCGGCGTCAGGGAGGCCCGGAAGCGAGCAGTCGATGACGTTCGCCGAGTTCGTCATCACGGCACGCAGCAACGACAGCGGCATCGTGGGCTTGGCAGACAGCGCGAGCGTGGCCACCCCCGCCGCGCTCGGCGTGGCCGCGCTGGTTCCGTTGAACGTCGTGAAGCCCGGGACGCTCGTGGCGACGCCGTCCGCCGCGGCGACGTCGGGCTTCTGGCGGACCTCAGGCGCCGGCAGGCGGACGCCGTTCTTGTCGAACAGCCTCGTCTTCGGGCCTCGGGAGCTGAAGGGCTCCGGATCGTTGAGGCCGTTGTCGTTGTGCCGGACCGCGGCGACGGTGATCGCGCCGAGCGCCGCAGCAGCGTCCGGATTGATGGTGTCGAAGCCACCGTGCTCCGCGAAGGGCGCGGAGCCGAAGTCCGTCGACATGATGGTCTTCAGCCGGGTCAGGGCGGGTGCCCCGGGGGCCTGTGCGACCCGCTTGATGCGCAACCCCACGGTGACCGCGCTGCCGCCGCTGTTCTTCGCCCCGACGAGCTCGAGCGGGAGCCCGGAGGTGATGTTGTCCGTCGTCCCCGAGAGCAGGACCACGTTGGTCGAGGGGTTGACCAGCTCGATGTCGAGGTTCGTCTTCGCCTGCCCCCACGGCTCGTCCCACTGCAGGTACATCGTGATGGTCCCGCCCGCGGGCAGGTTCAGCAGGGTCTGAGTCGTGTCGGTCGCCGCTCCGGCGTCGAAGTCCTCGTAGCCCGTGCCGGCGTCGAACCGCGGGCCGCCCTCCCAGCTCTGCCGGTTGCGATTGCCTGCCGAGGCGAAGTACGCAACCCCGGCGTCGCGCGCGCGGTCAACCGCCTGCGAGACCGGCCCGTCCTGGAAGAACGGCTGATTGAGGTAGAAGATGTCGTCGGCGATGACCTTCGCGCCGGCGGCCACCAGCGCGTCGATGGCGGACGCCTTGCCCGCCGCGCCCGTCGCCGTCCCCGAAGCGAACGCCATCTTGGTGACGCCCGGAGCGGTGTCGTAGATGATCTCCGCCATCGCGCGCCCCTCGTCGCTGCGCCCGGCGTGATCGGTGAGCACCGACACCTCGGCCGGCAGGTCACCCGATGCCTGGGAGCCCGCGACCTTCGTGCCGACCTGGTTGATCGAGTCCGAGATCACACCGACCTTGACAGCCGCGCCAGTCGCGCCCAGCGCGCGAGCCGCGGGGCCCTTGTGCGCCGCATCGCCCTGGCTCAGGACCGCGCCCTCGTCGGTTCCGCCCTCGATGGTCGGGGTCACGGCCGTTACGCCGGCGACCCGGGTGATCGCGGGAAGGGCGTCGACGGCGACGTATCCCGTGACCAGCCCGAGTGGCGGGCCGTCGACGTGCGCCCGGACATCCATTCCCGCGGTGGCCAGCCATCGGGCCGCGGTAGCGGCATCCCCCTCGACGTGGACGTCGACCAGCGCCCGGTCCCCGGGCGTGACCTGCACGGTGTCGTCGACCACGGGACCTGTCGGCTGCTCGTCGCGGACCAGCGCCTGCAGGGAGCTGTCGAGTTCCCGGACGTCTGCGAGCGCCGGAACGGGCAGCGCGACGACCCAGGCCGTGGTGAGCACGGCCAGGAGGCCGCGGGACGGAAGCATTCGGACATGGTGCCCCACCTCTCAATACACCGCAAGCCCGCGGATCATCTCTGATCACTCGTCCGGTCCTGAGCGCTGGCCGCACCGCAGCGACCCGCGGCACCCTCGTATCCTCCCCGGTCGCCCATGTCCGTGACCCCAAGCGCCCAGTACTCCCTCACGATCCGCGTCGAGATCGACAACTCCGCCGGCATGCTCGGCCGCGTAGCCTCCGCGATCGGCGAAGCAGGTGCCGTCATCGGCGCCGTCGACCTCATCCAGGTCGAGGACAACCGGCTCGTACGCGACATCACGGTCGACGCCGCGGACCCCACGCACTGGGACGACATCGTCGCGAAGATCGAGGCCCTCGAGGGCGCCCACGTCATCGACACGACGGATCGCACCTTCCTGATCCACATGGGCGGGAAGATCGAGCAGCGCAACAAGGTCCCCGTGAAGACCCGCGACGACCTGTCGATGGCCTACACGCCGGGCGTCGCGCGCGTCTGCCAGGCGATCGCCGACGATCGCGACAAGGCCTTCCAGTACACGATCAAGCGCAACACCGTGGCCGTCGTCTCCGACGGCACCGCGGTGCTCGGCATGGGCGACATCGGCCCCGAGGCCGCGATGCCGGTCATGGAGGGCAAGGCGATGCTCTTCAAGGAGTTCGCCGGGGTCGACGCGTTCCCGATCTGCCTGAACACGAAGGACCCCGACGAGATCATCGAGACCGTCGTCCGGATGTCCCCCACCTTCGGCGGCATCAACCTCGAGGACATCAGCGCCCCGCGCTGCTTCGAGATCGAGGATCGCCTGAAGGAGCTCCTCGACATCCCCGTCTTCCACGACGACCAGCACGGCACGGCCGTCGTCGTCCTCGCCGCCGTCCTGAACGCGGTGAAGATCACGGGCAAGAAGCTCGAGGACCTCCGCGTCCTGTGCATCGGTCTCGGCGCCGCGGGCGTCGCGGTGACGAAGATCCTCGTCGAGGCCGGCGTCCCGCACGTCATCGGCTGTGACTCCAAGGGCGTGCTGTCGACCGAGCGCGAGGACTATCTCGACGGCTCGATGAACAGCACGAAGCGCTGGTACGCCGAGATCTCGAACCCCGAGAAGCTCTCCGGCAAGCCCGCCGACGTCATCGACGGCATGGACCTCTTCATCGGCCTGTCCGGCGCGAAGGTCTTCCCCGCCGAGGCGCTCTCGCGGATGAACAAGGACGCCATGGTCTTCGCCATGGCCAACCCGACCCCCGAGGTCTCCCCCGAGGAGGCCGCGCCGTACGCGCGGATCATCGCCACGGGCCG
>JAEMSV010000018.1 GCA_016462625.1 Solirubrobacteraceae bacterium
CTCACGTCCCCTACCCTCCCCCGATCATGCGTGCCCGCACCCTCACCACACTGCTCTGCGCCATCGGCCTCGTCGCCGTGGCCCCCGCCGCCGCCGATGCCGCGGCGCTTCAGCTCAATCGCACGTGTTACCTGACGGGTGGTGTCGTGGGCCTCTCCGGCAGCGGCTACGCGCCCAACACGCCGGTGACGATCTCGCAGAACGGCGCGCAGATCGGGACCGCCCAGGCCGACGCGCTCGGGTCGTTCCAGGGCAGCTACGCCGCGCCCGACGTGTCCGAGGCCGACCGCCAGACCGACATCTCGGTCACGGCCACGGACTCCGCCGGCACCGCGGCGACCGCGGGCGCCAAGGTCTCCACCTTCAACGCCGACTTCTCGCCCTCGCAGGGCAACCCGCGCACGCTGAAGGTCAACTTCAAGGCCGACGGGTTCAACCTCCTCGGCGGCGAGCCGAGCACGATCTACCTGCACTACGTCGCCCCGGGCGGCAAGCACAAGATCACCAAGCGTCTCGGCAAGGCCCAGGGCGCCTGCGGCGATCTCTCCACCAGCAAGCGCAAGCTGTTCCCGTTCTCCGCCAAGCGCGGCACGTGGCGGCTGCAGTGGGACACGCGCAAGAGCTACAAGAAGTGCACGAAGGACTCAGTCTTCCTCTGCTTCGTGCGCGAAGTGAAGATCTGCCGCGTCTCGTCCAGCGGGCAGTGCGCGAACTGAGCTCGCGCTAGTCCGACGCGGACACCCGGGCCGCGAGGCCACGACGAGCGCGGTGCAGCAGCTGTGACGTCGCGTTGCAGTTGAGGCCGAGCGCTTCGGCGATGGCGGGCACGTCGTCGCCGTAGTAGGCCTGGCGGATGAGCGCCTCGCGCTGACGGGCGGGCAGCTCACGCAGGGCGGCGTTGACGCGCTTGGTGTAGTCGGCCCGCTCGGCGCAGTCCGCCGTGTCGCCGCTGAGGTCGACGAGGTCGTGCTCGGCGGCGTCGTACGCCTGCGTGCGGTTGCGCTGCGCGACGCGGTCCAGCGAGGCCCGGCGGCCGGCGACCTGGAGGTAGGCCGGGACGTTGACGGTGTCCGCGTCGAGCGACGGCAGGCGGCGCAGCGTGGCGAGCATCGCGTCCTGCGCGGCGTCGGCGGCGTCATCGGGACAGCGCGTGACCCGGAGGCACGCGCGGTGGAGATCAGGCCAATACCTCCGGTAGAGATCCGCGGTTGCAGCGGTGTCGCCGCCGGCGGCGGCGCGCACCAGCGCGGAGTCGGTCGTGAGCGGGCGGAGCAGGGTGGTGTTCATGGACGGAACCCTCGCGTTCAAGCGAGGGCCCGCCCATCCGGTGTGCCCGCTTGTCGTTGTGGGGTTGTCCCCACAGTCGGCGACGACCTACCCCGCGACCGCGAGCTGCCGCTCGATCCCTCGACGCGCCCGGTGCAGCAGCTGCGCCGTCGCGTTGCTGTTCAGGCCGAGGGCCGCGCCGATCTCCTGGGGACCCTGCCCACCGCACGCCGAGCGCAGCATCGCCACGCGCTGGCGCTCGGGGAGGTTCAGCACGGCGCTGCGCACGTGGCGGTCCTGCTCGGCCCGGGCGACCTGCTCGTGCACATCCCCGCCGCTGGCCTGCAGCGACGTGTCGTCGTGCAGCGGCAGGGCGCGCTTGCGCTGCCGGATGCAGCTCAGGGACCGATGCCGGCCCGCGGCCCGCAGGTACGCGCTGAGGTTCAGGGCCTCGAGATCCAGCTCGGGCAGGCGCCGCAGCGTGGCCAGCATCGCGTCCTGGGCGACGTCGAATGCGTCGTCGGGACAGCGCGTGACCGAGAGGCAGGTCCGGTAGAGGTCGGGCCAGTACTGCCGGTACAGGCGCTCGGATGCAGAAGGATCACCGGCGGCGACGGCCTTCAGCAGCGCGCGATCGCTGAGCTGGGACGTGGTGGTGGAGGCATGGGGGTTGAACATGGCCCCGATCCTGGAGACCGGGGCCATGCGCAACATCAGGGTGTACCCGGGTCCCATCCCCGGATCTGGTGATCCCTCAGGGGGACCCTGACCGCCCCCTACACCAGGGCCGGAACCGCCTTCTCGAGGACGATCTCGCCCTCGGTGGCGTCGGCCTTGACGGTGTCGCCCTCGAGGAACTCGCCCTGGAGGATCGCCAGCGCGAGCTTGTCGACCAGCTGCTTCTGGATGACGCGCTTCAGGGGCCGCGCGCCGTAGGTCGGGTCATAGCCGAGGTTGCCGAGGAGCACGCGCGCCTCGTCGGTCAGCTCGACCTCGATCCCCCGCTCGCGCACCCGGGTGATGAGCCGCTCGACCTGGAGGTCGACCACCGAGCTGATCTGCTCCCGCGAGAGCGACCCGAACTCGACGATGTCGTCCAGCCGGTTGATGAACTCCGGCTTGAAGTACCCCTCGGCGCCGGCCCGGCCCCCGGGGATGTTCGAGGTCATGATGATCACGACGTTGCGGAAGTCGACCGTCCGGCCCTGGCCGTCGGTCAGGCGCCCGTCGTCGAGGACCTGCAGCAGGATGTTGAAGACGTCCGTGTGGGCCTTCTCGATCTCGTCGAGGAGCACCACGCTGTACGGCCGGCGGCGCACCGCCTCGGTCAGCTGGCCGCCCTCGTCGTAGCCGACGTAGCCGGGAGGCGCGCCGACCAGCCGCGAGACCGCGTGCTTCTCCATGTACTCGGACATGTCGATGCGGACCATCGCGTCGGCGCTGTCGAACATGAACTCCGCCAACGCCCGGGCAAGCTCGGTCTTGCCGACGCCCGTAGGTCCGAGGAAGAGGAACGAACCGACGGGCCGGTCCGGATCCGCCAGGCCCGAGCGCGACCGGCGCAGGGCGTTGGAGACCGCCTCGACGGCCTCCTCCTGCCCGATGACGCGCTGGTGCAGCCGGTCCTCCATGTGGACGAGCTTCTCGATCTCGCCCTCCAGGAGCCGGCCGACCGGAATGTTGGTCCAGCGGGCCACGACCTCGGCGATGTCCTCGCTCGTGACCTCCTCCTGGAGGAAGCCCTCGTTGCCGTCGGCGGCCTCCTCGGCGGCAGCGAGCTCGCGCTCGAGCTCGGGGATCCGGCCGTGGCGCAGCTCGGCCGCCCGCTGGAGGTCGGAGCCGCGCTGGGCCTGCTCGAGCTCGCGGTGGGCCTGCTCGATCTGCTCCTTGACGGCGGAGACGGCCGTGATCTTGTCCTTCTCGGCCTGCCACTGGAGCTTCATCTCGTTCGCGCGCTCGCGGACGTCCGCCAGCTCGGCGGCCAGCGCCTCGCGGCGGGCGATCGAGGCCTCGTCGCTCTCCTTCTCCAGCGAGGTCAGCTCGATCTGGAGCTGCATGACGCGGCGGTCGAGCTCGTCGATCTCCTCCGGCAGCGAGTCGATCTCGATCCGCAGGCGCGACGCGGCCTCGTCGACGAGGTCGATGGCCTTGTCCGGCAGGAAGCGGTCGGCGATGTAGCGGTGGGAAAGGGTCGCCGCGGCGATCACGGCGGTGTCCTGGATGCGGACGCCGTGGTGGACCTCGTAGCGCTCCTTCAGCCCGCGGAGGATCGCGATCGTGTCCTCGACGCTCGGCTCGCCGACCGTGACCGGCTGGAACCGGCGCTCCAGCGCCGCGTCCTTCTCGATGTGCTTGCGGTACTCGTCGAGCGTGGTCGCGCCGACGGCCCGCAGCTCACCGCGGGCGAGCATGGGCTTCAGGAGGTTGGCGGCGTCGACCGCGCCCTCCGCGGCACCCGCCCCGACGATGGTGTGCAGCTCGTCCATGAAGAGGACGACCTGGCCGCCCGCGTCCTTGATGTCCTGGAGCACGGCCTTCATGCGCTCCTCGAACTCGCCGCGGTACTTCGAGCCGGCGAGCAGCGCGCCGATGTCGAGCGAGACGACGCGGCGATCGCGCAGGGACTCCGGGACGTCGCCGTCGACGATCCGCTGGGCGAGGCCCTCGACGATCGCCGTCTTGCCGACGCCGGGCTCGCCGATGAGGACCGGGTTGTTCTTCCGGCGGCGCGAGAGGACCTGGATGACGCGGCGGATCTCGTCGTCGCGGCCGATGACGGGATCGAGCTCGCCCTGCTCGGCGGCCTCGGTGAGGTCGCGGCCGTACTTGTCGAGCGCGCCGACCTTCTCCTCGGGGTTCTGGTCGGTGACCTTGTGGCTGCCGCGCAGCTCGGAGAGCGCGGCCAGCAGCTGCTCCTTGCGGGCGCCGCCGGCGCGGAGGGCATCGCCGGCCTTGGAGTTGTGGCCCGCGAGCGCGAGCAGGAGGTGCTCGCTGGAGATGTACTCGTCGGTCAGGTCGCGCATCTCGTGCTCGGCGGCACGCAGGACCTGCATGAGCTCGGGCGCCGTGGTGGGCTCGGCCGGGGAGCCGAGCGTGGGGAGGGCGTCGAGCGCGGCGTTCAGCTCGGAGCGCAGGGCGGCGGGATTGACGCCGGTCTTGCGCAGCAGACCGGGGACGAGCGAGTCGTCCTGCTCGAGCAGGACGGCGAGGAGATGCTCGGGCTGGGTCTGGGCGTGGTTGCGGGAGGCGGCAAGGCCGATGGCGGCCTGAAGAGCCTCCTGAGACTTGATGGTGAAGCGATCGGCTTGCATATGGATCTTAGTGTAGCCGACTGAGATTTTCTTTCAACCCGCCGCTGGCCATCGCGGTCGTGAATGGGATTCACGGGCTGGACGGACGCGCGGGAGTGCGCCAGGTTGGCCGTCCAGGGCAAGACGCACCGGATTCTCTGGGTTTTTGCAGTGCACAGATCGGGTAGTCCTGCCCGCTTCGCAATCCGGGATTCCGGTGCTACGGTCCGGCGCCTCGTGGTTGCTCGACTGTCCTTGATCGCGTCCACCGTGGTGCTTGGAGCCCTCGCTCTCGCGACGGGCGCGCACGCGGCCGACCCCGCCCAGGAAGGGCGCTGGAGCGCGGTTCAGACCTACCCGCTCACGCCGATCTCGGCGGCGGTCATGCCGAACGGGAACATCGTCGCTTGGGACCAGGCGGACCCGAACCCGCGGCACACGATCTCGCCGAACAGCGGCAAGGCGATCGTCATCGACCCGGACGTCGGCGTCATCGCCCGCAGCGTCAACCTCGCGCCGACCTCGGTCTTCTGCCCGCTGATCACGACGCTGCCGGACGGCAAGGTCGCCATCGTCGGCGGCGGCGGGAACTCGGACAACAGCGACCGCACCGTCCTGTTCGACCCCGTCTCGAACACCTTCGGCGCGTGGGGCTCGATGTCACGCGGGCGCTGGTACCCGGGCGGCAACATCGACAAGAACAGCAACATCGTCACGATCGGCGGGCGCGGCGGCAACGGCGTCGACGTGATCGATGCGGCGACGGGCGCATCGCGGCGGCTGAACGTCGGGTTCGGTGACACCTGGTACCCGCACGTCCTGCGGGCCCCGGACGGCCGCTTCGTCATCGAGAACATCTCGCAGACCGACGCGCCGACCCGTCAGTGGCTCGACCTCAACGGCGCGGGTTCGCTCACGAACATCGCCGACAAGTCGCTGCTGCAGTCGCGACGCCGGCTGACCTCGACCATGGTCGGCCCGTATTCGACGCTGATGATCACGGGCGGCCTGCTGACGTCGACCTACGTCGTCGACCTCTCCAGCGGCACGCCGGTCGTCCGCAGCACGGGCCAGACGAAGTACCCGCACATGACGGGCACGTCGGTGACGCTCCCCGACGGCCACGCGCTCGTCATCGGCGGCAACTCGTCCAACAACGAGACCCAGGGCACGCCGGTCCTGACGCCGGAGCTGTGGTCTCCCGCCACCGGCCAATGGGCGAGCATGGCCGACAGCCCGAAGCGGCGTCTGTACCACTCGGTCGCGGCCCTACTGCCCGACGGCCGCGTGTGGTCCGCGGGCACCTCCGCGTACGGACAGGACGAGTACAACGGCGCGTACTTCACGCCGCCGAACCTCTTCAAGAAGGACGGCTCGGGCGAGCTCGCGCCGCGCCCGCAGGTCGCCGAGGCCCCGAGGTCCGCCGCGTGGGGCGAGCGCTTCAGCGTCCGCTCGCCGGACGCCGCCTCCATCCGCGGCGCCGCCCTGATCCGCATGGCCGCGACGACCCACCAGTACGGGTTCGACCAGACCTACGTGCCGCTCGACGTCACGCGCGAGGGCGACCGCCTGTCGATGACCGTCCCAGAGAACGGCAACACGATCCCGGCCGGCCAGTACATGCTCTTCCTCGTCGACGGCAACGGCGTCCCGTCGAAGGCGCCCGTCATCGAGATCAAGCCGACGGCCGCCACGCCGCCGGCGCCGATCGCCACGCAGAGCACGCTGTACACGTCCGCCTGGGGCCAGCCGTACCGGGCGTTCGACGGCAGCACCGCCAACACCGCCGGCGGGCAGTTCGCCGGCAACCACACGAACCTGCAGGTCGAGCCCTGGTGGCAGGTCGACCTCGGCCGCTCGCGCGACCTCGAGCGCCTCACGCTCTACAACCGCACCGACAACTACGGCAGCCGCCTGCGCGAGGCGTGGGTCTTCACATCCGACGTGCCGTTCACCTCAATGTCGGTCGCCGCGACCCGCACCCAGCCGGGCGTGACGGCGACCCAGATCACCAAGACGCCGGGCGCGACCGTCGAGGTGCCGGTCAACCGCTCCGCGCGCTACATCCGCATCCAGCTCCCGCGCAACGACTACCTGCACCTGCGCGAGGTCGTGCCGACCTACCGCACCTCCGCGCCGCAGCTCGCGGTCACCAAGCTCTCGGAGAGCGACACCCAGACGACGGTGAAGGTGGCGAACGCCGGCAACGCCGCGGGCACGATCACCTCGGTCACGCTGCCCGGCGCCGGCTGGGCGCAGACCGGCGGCGCGAGCACGCCGCTCACCATCGCCCCGGGCGGTGAGACGACCTTGACGCTCACCCGCGGCAGCGTCGACGGGAACCTCGTTCTGGCCCAGGAGGGCGGCGCCAACCTGTCGCTCGCGCTGAGCAAGGCGCACGTGCCCGCCCCAGCGTTCTCGCTCGAGAAGACCGAGCAGACCGACGGCGAGGTGAAGGTCCGGATCTCGAACACGGGCGACGCCGCGGGCACGATCGAGTCGATCACGCTCCCCGGCGCCGGCTGGGCGCAGGTTGCCGGCCCGGGCACGCCGCTGAACATCGGCGCCGGCGGATCGGTCCAGATCACGCTCACCCGCGGCACGGTCGACGGCGACCTCGTCGTCACGCCCAGCACGGGCACGGCGCTGCGCCTCGCGCTGACCCGCACGCCACCACCGCTGTCTCCGCAGCTGGCCATCGCCAAGCAGAGCGAGACCAACAGCACGACGACGGTGACCGTCACGAACACGGGTACGGGACCGGGGACCGTCTCCTCAATGACGCTGCCCGGCGCGGGCTGGAGCAGCGGGTCCGGCGCCCCGTTCACGGTCGCCGCGGGCGCGAGCGCGACGCTCGTCCTGCAGCGCGGCACCGTCGACGGGAACCTCGTCCTGACGCAGAGCGCCGGCGCCGACCTCGTCCTGTCCCTCACGAAGGCCGTCGTCCCGGTCGGGAGCCCCGTGTACGCCGTCTCGCCCGCCGGGGCCCTCGACTTCACGGCGCGCCTGGGTCGCGCGGGAACGGTCATCACGGTGACGCTCCGCAACACCGGCACAGCACCTGGATCGGCCGGCCCGCTCGGCCTGTCCGCCGCGACGCCGGACGCGAACTTCGGCATCACCGCGACCACCTGCGGCGCCCGGAACTCCACGGGCCGGACCGTCACGACTCCGGTGGTCCTGGCCCCCGGCGCATCGTGCACGGTCACGATCGGATTCCGCTCGACGGGACTGCTTCCGGTGTACGGCTCGCTGATCGTCCCGAGCGGGACTATCACGCTCACGGGCCGCTCACGGCTGTTCTGAGGCCGAACGGACGACGACCGGCGGCGACGACATGTGTCCAGAGAGAAACTTCAGTGTTTGCGGCGATTTCGGGTCGATCTGAATGTATGAATTTCGTAGTTTTCCCTTCCGTTGGACTGGCGTTACCTTCGGTCGCATCGTGATCGCTCGTCTCTGCACCGCCACCACCGCCGCGCTGCTCGCCGCCCTCGTCTTGACGACGGGCGCGCACGCCGCCGACCCGTCCGAGACCGGCCGCTGGAGCGCCGTTCAGAACTACCCGGTCGTCCCGATCTCGGCGGCCGTCACGCCGGACGGGAAGATCGTCGCCTGGGATCAGGCCGATCCCGATACGCCGCACTCGATCTCGCCGAACAACGGCAAGGCGATGATCCTCGACCCCGAGACCGGCGCGATCGCGCGCAGCACCAACCTGGCTCCCGCCTCGGTCTTCTGCCCGCTGATCACCACGCTCCCGGACGGCAAGATCGCGATCGCCGGCGGCGGCAACGACAGCACGAACAGCGACCTCGTCCAGCTCTACGACCCGGACTCGAAGACCTTCGGCACCTGGTCGACCATGTCGACCGGCCGCTGGTACGGCGGCGGCAACATCACGAAGAACGGCGACATCGTCGCGATCGGCGGCCGTGGCGGCTCCGGCGCCGACGTGATTGACGCCGCGACCGGCCGCAACCGCCGCCTGACCGTCGACTTCGGCGCCGACTGGTACCCGCTCGCGCTGCGGATGCCCGACGGCCGCTTCACGATCGAGAACGTCACGGACCTGCGCACGAGCAACACGCCGACCCGCCAGATCCTCGACATCGCCGGCACCGGCAAGCTCACGGGCGCCGACGACCTCACGCTGTTGCAGCGCCGCCTGCGGATGACCATGACCATGGTCGGCCCGCACACGATGCTCGGCATCACCGGCGGCACCTCGAAGGAGGCGTACCTGCTCGACGTCGGCACCGGCAACCGTCCCGTCCCCAAGATCACCGCGCCGACGAAGGATCCGCACATCACCGGCACGGCGGTCACGCTGCCCGACGGCTCCGCGGTCGTCATCGGCGGCAACTCGTCCGGCAGCGAGACGTACGGCACCGCCGTCTACGGCACCGAGCGCTGGTCGCCCATCACGGGCCAGTGGACGTCGATGGAGAACACGCCGCGTCAGCGCCAGTACCACTCGGTCGCCGCGCTGCTGCCCGACGGCCGTGTCTGGTCGGCCGGCACGTCGATCAACGGCTCGAAGGCCAACGAGTACAACGGCGCGTACTTCTCGCCGCCGTATCTCTTCAAGAAGGACGGCTCGGGCCAGCTCGCCGACCGCCCGCAGATCACCGACGCGCCGAAGTCCGCCTCGTGGGGTGAGCGCGTCACGCTGCGCACGCCGCAGGCCGCGTCGATCCGCAAGGCCTCGCTGGTCCGCATGTCGGCGACGACGCACCAGTACGACTTCTCCGGCGCGTTCACGCAGCTCGACGTCTCGGCCTCCGGCGACGGCGTCTCGATGACGATCCCGGCCAACGGCAACGAGGTGCCGGCCGGCTCGTACATGATCTTCCTCGTCGACAGCGCGGGCGTCCCGTCGAAGGCGGCCACGGTCCGCATCGATCCGGCCGCCGACAGCACGCCGAACGCGACGACGATGATGAGCTCGCAGTACGCGTCGGCGAACCCCGCCTGGAAGGGCATGGACGGCGACACGACCAACCTCGGCCCGCACACGAAGTCGCAGGCCGAGCCGTGGTGGCAGGTCGACTTCGGCCGCTCGCGCCAGGTCGGCTCGATCACGATCCACAACCGCAACGACAGCACCACCTACCGCCAGCGCCTGCGCTCGGCCTGGGTGTTCAGCTCGGACCAGCCGTTCACGTCGACGACCGTCGCCGGGACCCGCGCCCAGGCGGGCGTCACCGCGACGCAGCTCTCGAGCACCGTCGGCGCCACGGTCAGCGTGAACGTCAACCGCAGCGCCCGGTACATCCGCGTGCAGCTGCCGCGGACCGACTACCTGCACTTCAGGGAGCTCGTCCCGACCTTCACCGCGGCTCCCGCGGCGAGTCTCGCCCTCACCAAGGTCTCGCAGACCGACCAGCAGGTCGTCGTCAAGGTGGCGAACACCGGCAACGCGTCCGGCACGATCCAGTCGGTCGCGCTACCCGGCGCCGGATGGGCCCAGGCCGCCGGCCCGGGGGCGCCGTTCAGCGTCGCCGCCGGTGGGACGGCCCAGCTGACGCTGACGCGCGGCACCGTCGACGGTGACCTCGTGCTCACGCCGAGCGCCGGCAGCGCGCTGCGCCTCGCGCTGCAGAAGGCGCCGGTCACCGAGCCGCCGCCGGCGACGAGCATCGTCCCGAGCCCGGCCGCAGGCGGCTGGCAGCTGAACGGCAGCGCCACGATCGTCGGCACCGCCCTGCAGCTCACGCCGCCCGAGGGAGACAAGAAGGGCACCGCCTTCTACCCGACGACGCTCGACACGACCGTCCCGATGACCATCGAGTTCGACGCCCAGATCGCCGACGGCACCGGCGCCGACGGCCTGGCGATGATCCTCGCCGACCCGACGAAGGGCGCCACCGCGACGTCCGTCGGCGGCGGGGGCGGCCTGCTCGCCTTCGGCGGCATCCCGGGCACGGCGGTCGCGCTGGCGACCTACCCGCAGAGCACCGTGGGCATCAGCGACGGCTCGAAGGCCGGCGCATGGCAGACGCTGAACTACCTCGGCACCGCGCCGCTGCCGTCGCCGCTGCAGAACACGACCCGTCACGTGAAGGTGACGCTCAGCAACGGCACGCTGACCGCGACCATCGACGGGGCGACCGTCTCGCAGCAGGTCGCCCTGCCGAACCGGGTCCTGCTCGGCTTCAGCGCCGCAACAGGCGGCCTGACGAACCGCCACACGGTCCGCGACCTCGTCGTCAGCGGCACGGTCACGACGCCGCAGCCGCCGACGACTCCGGAGCCCCCGGCGCCCAGCACGGTGCCGGACCCGGCCGCGGGCGGCTGGAAGCTCAACGGGACCTCGTCGGTCACCGGCGGGAAGCTCCAGCTCACCCCGGCCGAGAGCGACCAGAAGGGCAGTGCCTTCTACCCGACCGCGATCACGGTCGGCACCGGCAAGACCATCGAGTTCGACGCGACGATCGCCGACGGCACGGGCGCCGACGGCCTCGCGATGATCCTCGCCGACCCGACCAAGGGCGCGACGCCCTCGTCGCTCGGCGGGGGCGGCGGCTCGCTCGGCTTCGGCGGGATCCCCGGCCTCGCGGTCGGCCTCTCGACCTACCCCAGCAGCGCGGTCGGCATCTCCGACGGCGCCCTGGCCGGCGCGTGGCAGACCCTGAACTGGGTCAGCACCGCACAGCTGCTCACGCCGCTGCAGAACGCGACCAAGCACGTGAAGGTCACGGTCACGCCGACCACGGTCACCGCCGTCATCGACGGCGGCGTCACGGTCACGAAGGCGATGACGGTGCCCTCGCAGGTGCTGCTCGGCTTCTCCGCCGCGACCGGCGGGCTGACGAACCGTCACGCGGTGGCGAA
This sequence comes from Solirubrobacteraceae bacterium, assembly GCA_016462625.1. Next base: position 11,394 of record JAEMSV010000018.1, read on the forward strand.
CGTCAGCGTGTCGTAGGGCGCCGACTGCGCTCGGCGTCAGATCGACGTCGTCATAGCGACGTCGATCTGACGCTCAGCGCCGGCGCGGTGGACGCAGCGCGTCCGCCGCGTCTTGGTACAGCACGATGTCCGCGCGCGCCTGGCGCGCGCGGGCCTCGAGCGCCCCGACCTCGGCCTCGAGCTCGTCGCGGCGCCGCTCCAGCAGCTCGACCTTGCGCCGTGTGCGCTCGAGCTGCTCCTCCAGCTCGAGGACCTTCTCCACGCCGGCGAGGTTCAAGCCCAGCTCGGCGGTCATCTGCTGGATCCGCCGCAGCCGCTCGACGTCGGCCTGGGAGTACAGCCGCGTGCCCTTCGGCGACCGCTGCGGCTCGATCAGCCCCCGCTGCTCGTACATGCGCAGGGTCTGCGGGTGCATCTCGGCGAGCTCCGCGGCCACGCTGATCATGAACACCCCGCGGTCATGAGAGACCTCGACGCGGGTGGTCGTGCGGCGGCGCGGCGTGCTCATCGTCAGCTCGCCTTCTTCGTCGTCTCGTGGGCGAACAGGCTCGCGCGCGGGTCGCCGTTCATGACCTTGCCGAGCGCATCGACGGCCTTGCGCTGCTCCTTGGTCAGGTCGCTCGGGACGTCGATGACGAACTTGTAGTGGATGTCGCCCTTGCTCTTGCCGCCGAGCTTGGGAGGACCCTCGCCCCGCAGCCTCTGAATCGTCCCGTGCTTCGTGCCGGCAGGGACGCGCAGCTTCTTGCGCCCGTGCAGAGTCGGGACCTCGACCTCCGCGCCGCCGAGCGCCTCGGTCACCGAGAGGGGGACCTCGACCTCGACGTTGTCGCCCTTGCGCGCGAACACAGGGGAATCATCCACGTGCACCACGACGTACAGATCGCCGGCCTGGCCGCCCTGCCGTCCGGGCTCGCCCTTCCCGGCCAGCCGCACGCGACTGCCCTCCTTCACGCCCGCCGGGATGTTCACGCGGTACTTCTTGACCGTGCGGGTCCGGCCCGAGCCCGTGCACGTGGGGCACGGATTCTCGATGACGGTCCCCGCCCCGCCGCAGCGCGAGCACGGCTGGCTGATGCTGAAGAGGCCCTGGCCCTGCGACTCGACGCCGCGGCCCTGGCACTTCGGGCAGACCTTGGGCGACGTGCCGGGCTTCGCGCCCGTGCCGCCGCACGTGTGGCAGCGCTGGTAGGTCGGGACCGACAGCTGGATCTGCGCGCCGTCGACGGCCTGCTCGAACGTGATCGTCGCCTCGGCCTCGAGGTCACGACCGCGCTCGGCCCGCGCACCACCGGCGCCCGGACCACGGCCCGTGCCGCCGCCCGGACCAGACCGGCCCGCGCCGAACAGGTCGCTCAGGATGTCGGCGAACCCGCCGGCCGTGCCGCCTGCGCCGCCGCCCGGCTGACCGCCCCCGCCGAACGGGCCGGCGCCGCCGAAGAGGCCGCCGCGGTCGTACTGCTTGCGCTTCTCGGCATCGCCGACGATGTCGTAGGCGTGCTGGATCTCCTTGAACTTCTCCTCGGACTTGGGATCGTCCGGGTTGCGGTCAGGGTGGTACTGGCGCGCGAGCTTGCGGTACGCCTTCTTGATCTCGTCCGCCGACGCCTTCTTGTCGACGCCGAGCGTCTTGTACGGGTCCGGGGCCAACGCGCGCGCCTTCCCTACTGGGCCACGACGACCCGAGCGGGTCGCAGGACGGTGTCGTTGAGCCGGTAGCCCTGCTGGTAGACCTCGGCGACGGTGTTCGACTCCGCCCCCTCGATCGGAGCGTGCGCGATCGCCTCGTGCTGCTCGGGATCGAAGACCTCGCCCTTCGGGTCGAAGGCCTCGATGCCCGCCTTCGCCAGCGCGGCCGTCAGCTCGGACTGCACGAGCCGCACGCCGTTGGCGAAGTCGCTGCCGTCATCGCCCGCCGCTTCGACCGCGCGTGCGAGGTTGTCGAGCGCGGGCAGCAGTTCCTTGGCCAGCGTGCCTGCGCCGCGCTCGCGCGAGACGGCCACGTCGCGGACCATCCGCTTGCGGTAGTTCTCGAAGTCGGCCTGGGTGCGCTGCGCGAGCGCGAGGTACTCGTCGCGCTCGGCCGCCTTCTTCTCGAGCTCGGCGAGGTCGCCGGCCACCGCCTCAGCGGCGGTGTCCGACGTCTCTTCGACGACTTCGGCGTCGGCGATGTCGGAATCGGCCGCGGTCTCCTCGACCGCGACCTCCTCCCGCTCGGTGTCCTCGGACCAGGGCATCGCTAGCGGCCCTCGTCCACGACCTCGGCGTCGACGACGTCCTCGGCCTCGTCCGTTGCGTCCGCGGCGCCGCCGTTCTCGCTCGGCTCACCGGCGCCGTTCTCAGCCTGCGCGTTCGCCTGCGCCTGCTCGTACATGCGCTCGGAGACCTTGTGGAACGCCGTCTGCAGCGCCTCGGTCTTGGCGTTGATCGCCGCGCTGTCGTCGGACGTGACCGACTCGCGGACCTCGCCGATGAGGCCGGTGATCTCCGTCTTCGACTCCTCGTCGACGGCGTCACCCAGGTCGACCAGCTGCTTCTCGGCCTGGTACGCCGCGTTCTCGGCGGTGTTCCGGGCCTCGGCCAGCTCGCGGGCCTGCCGGTCCTCGTCGGCGTTGACCTCGGCGTCGGAGACCATCTTCTTGATCTCGTCGTCGCTCAGGCCGCCACCGGCCTTGATCTCGATCTTCTGCTCCTTGCCGGTGCCCAGGTCCTTCGCCGACACGGAGAGGATGCCGTTGGCGTCGATGTCGAACGCGACCTCGACCTGCGGCACGCCGCGCGGCGCCGGCGGGATGCCGGTCAGCTGGAACTTGCCGAGCGACTTGTTGTACGTCGCCATCTCGCGCTCGCCCTGCAGGACGTGGATCTCCACCGACGGCTGGTTGTCCTCCGCCGTGCTGAAGATCTCGCTCTTGCGGGTCGGGATCGTCGTGTTGCGCTCGATGAGCTTCGTCATGACGCCGCCCTTGGTCTCGATGCCCAGCGTCAGCGGGGTCACATCGAGGAGCAGGACGTCCTTGACGTCGCCGGCGAGCACGCCCGCCTGGATGGCGGCGCCCACGGCCACGACCTCATCGGGGTTGACGCCGCGGTGCGGCTCCTTGCCCGTGAGCTCCTTGACCTTCTCCTGGACGGCCGGCATGCGCGTCATGCCGCCGACGAGGACGATGTGCTCGATCTCCGAGGCGCCCTTGTCCTTGGCGTCCTCCATGGCCTGACGGACCGGCGCGACGACGCGGTCGAGCAGGTCGCTCGTCAGCTCGGTGAGCTTGGAGCGGGTCAGGCGGGTGTCGAGGTGCTTCGGGCCGGAGGCGTCCGCCGTGATGAACGGCAGGTTGATCTGCGACTCCTGCGCCGTCGACAGCTCGATCTTCGCCTTCTCCGCCGCCTCGTAGAGACGCTGGAGGGCCATCGGGTCGGCGGTCAGGTCGATCGCCTGGTCCTTCTTGAACTCGCCCGCGAGCCAGTCGACGATCGCCTTGTCGAAGTTGTCGCCGCCGAGGTGGTTGTCACCCGCGGTCGACTTGACCTCGAACACGCCGTCGCCGATCTCGAGCACCGACACGTCGAACGTGCCGCCGCCGAGGTCGAAGACGAGGATCGTCTGGTCGGCTTCCTTGTCGAGCCCGTACGCGAGGGACGCGGCGGTCGGCTCGTTGATGATGCGCTTGACGTCGAGGCCGGCGATCTTGCCGGCGTCCTTCGTCGCCTGACGCTGGTCGTCGTTGAAGTACGCGGGGACCGTGATGACCGCGCTGTCGACCGTCTCACCGAGGTACGCCTCGGCGTCGGCCTTCAGCTTGCCGAGGATCATCGCGCTGATCTCCGGCGGGGAGTACTCGTTGTCGCTCGCCTCGACCCGCGCGTCGCCATTGGCGCCGCTGATGACCTTGTACGGGACGATCGACTCCTCCTCGCGCACCTCGGCCTCCTTGCGGCCCATGAAGCGCTTGATCGAGAAGATCGTGTTCTGCGGATTGGTCACTGCCTGGCGCTTCGCGACGGTGCCGACGAGGCGCTCGCCCGACTGAGCGAAAGCGACGACCGAGGGGGTGGTCCGTCCGCCTTCCGCGTTCTCGATGACCGTGGGCTCTCCGCCTTCTAGGACGGCCATGCACGAGTTCGTGGTGCCCAGGTCGATGCCGATGGTCTTGCCCATGTTGTGGCGTCTCCCTTCGATGCCTTCAGATGCTGGGGGGAAGAAATCTGCGTCAGACGGTAGCAGATTTTGGGGCCTCGGCCCGTGCGGGCTACTCGTCTTCGTCGAAGATGATGTCGAGCAACCACAACACGTCGCGCTCGAGGTCCGGACTGAACGCGTCGAGCGCCCGGTTCGCCGCGATACCGGTGAACCGCGCCGCACGCCGGGGCCCCTGGCCCAGCTGCCGCAGCCGCTCGGCGGCACGATCTCGAGCCCGCTCCTCGTCGTCCGGTCCCTCCGCCTGCAGAGACTCGCGCAGCTCGGTGAGATCCACCTCGGGCAGCGGAATCCCCGGCCGACCACCGCGATCCCACGCCCGCAGGCGGGCGCAAGCATCCTCCGGAATCGCAACGACCGCACGCGAGAACTCCGCCTCACTTCGCCATGTGGCCCGTCCCGCACGCAGGATGGAACCCGGGTTGCGCACCCCATCCAGCCGGACGAGGAATCGGTCGTACACCGGGAGCAGCTGCCGCACCACAGGGACGTACGGCCGATAGAAGAGAACGGCCAGGAGCTGGGAGACCTCCGGGCCGGAAGCGGAGGCCTTGACCATCCGCAGCAGCGTCGGCCGCAGCTGGAGGCAGAGCGACCGGTCCGCGGCCGTCGCGTCGAGCGCAGCGCGGATCGCGGGCTTCGCCTCCCAGCTCTCCTTCGTGTAGGCGTAGGCCGCGTCGGCGAACGCCTCCGCGGCGGCGCGTTCGCCCGGGACTGCGTGGGCCGTTCCGGCCGGGATCGCGCAAGCGATCACGAAGGTCAGCAGCATCCTTGCGGTCCAACGTCCCTTGAGCATCGCGGGAGCGTACACGTGCCACAGCGCCCGGGGTGTGCCGCCAAACGGGAGCGACAGGGGCGGTTTGCGCACCACCCCCGGGATTCAGCCGGGGAAGCCGTAGGAGTCGAGCAGGCTCGAGTAGATCGCGACGTGCTCGGCGTACGCCGTCGCGAACGCGAAGCGGCCCGCCCGCTTCGCGGTCTGCCCTCGGTCCTTCAGCCGCGCGGCCGCGCGCCGCATCCGCTGCTCTCGCTTGCCGACACCGCCCGTCTGCAGCTCCCGCAGCGAGGCAGCGAAGTCGACGCTCGGCAAGAGCTGGCTCGTTCCGCCCCCGTCGACCCAGGCGGTCACCTGCGCGCATAGGTCGGTCGGCACGTTCAGCTGGGCGTACAGACGGAAGGCCGCAAGATGCCCGCGCCAGGCCGTCCGGCCGGCACGCAGGATCGGATCCGAGGTCCGGATGCCGTCGAGCCGGGCAACGAACCGCTCGAGCGGCGGGATGGTCGGCTCGTAGATCAGCTCATGGATGATCGCGTTGCCCTGAGTCGCGGCCACCGCTAGCACGGCCGGCGGCACCAGCCCCTCCTGCCGCGCACGAACCTGCTGCTTCGCGAAGCAGTCCGCCTGGATCGCCTCGCGGTTGACCCGAACCGTCGGCGCGGTCTTCCTCACCGATGTCGTCAGCTCGGCAGCGGCGTCCGCGAACGCCCTGGCGGCGGACCGTTCGGCGGCACCGGAGCCCTTGGTGAACCCCGGGGCGGCAGAGGCAAGCAGCGCGAACGTGGCCAGCGCGACGACGAGGCAGACACGACCCATGGGTCGACCTTAGGGCACGCCCACAGACCGGTCAACGCTTCTCAACCGCCGCCGCGAGGATGTCGGCCGTGCCGTCGTCGTAGACGACGACGCCGCCGTCGGGCAGCCACGAACCGGCCCCGGTCGGTCCGCTGAGCAGCGCGGCCTTCGCGCGGACCTCAGCTTCGAGGGCCGTCGGAGCGACGGCCGTCACCTGGACGATGCCGGTGAACGCCGACCGTCCTGTGAACGGGTCCAGCAGGTGGTGCGCGGGCAGGCCCTCGCGGTCGCGCCAGCTGCGCCGGCCGATCCCGCTGGTGGCGACCCCGCCGTCAGCGAGCTCGAACGTGTGGACGATCTCGTCGCCGAATGGGCTCGCGACCTGGACCGCGCGTGTGCGCCTCTCGAGGCCGCCGAGGCGCAGATCTCCCGCGCAGTCGACGACGAAGCGGTCGTGCCGGGCGAGCACGGCGGCGAGAAGATCCGCGACGAGTCCCTTGACGATCCCGCCGCCGTCGAAGCGCAGTCCGGGCGGGCGCGACACGGTGCCGGCGATCTCGTCGACGACCACCTCCTCCCACCAGTGCCAGCGCGCGGGCTGCGCCGCGCTGCGCACCGGCGCGAGCAGCAACGCGTCGGCCAGCGGCATCGGTTCGGGCAGGTCGCCCGTGTAGCCGGCGTGCTCGATCGCGCCGATCAGCGTCGCGTCCACCAGCCCGCCGGTCGCCTCCGCGGCCTCGACCGCGGCACGGACCATCGACGCCAGCTCGCGGCTGACCTGGACGACCCGGTGCGGTGAGGTGTTCAAGCGCGAGAGCTCGCTGGTCGGGTCGAAGCGGGTGAAGCGCTCGTGCCAGCGCAGGAGCATCTCGCGCGCGACGCCGGTCGCCTCCTCGGCGGTGAACAGCGGGCCGTCACCGGCGATGACCGTGCCGCACGTCGAGCCGAAGCACGGGTAGGCGCGGCTGATCTCGGACAGAGTCGCCGTCATGACTGCCTCGTGACGACGGCCGCCGGCTCGCTGTCCTCGCTGTCCTCGTCGTCTTCGCTGTCCTCGTCGTCTTCGAACCATTCGGACCACCACGCGTCCTCGCTGCTCGCGTCCGGCGTGTCGGTCGTCGTGACCGCCGCGGGCCGGGACGCGAGTACCGGATCGTGGCCGGTCAGCATTTGGCCGGAGATGAGGGCAAAGGCCCCGACGAAGGCGGCCATCGCGCCGGTCGCCACGCGGAGCCGCCACCGGCTCAAGCGGCTACGCCGCTCGGCGAGGACGCGCCCGGCGCGATCCGAATCAGTGGGTCGGGATGGAGGCATGTCTCTCTCGCTCGATCGGGGTGGACGGGGCAGGGGAAGTGGCGGCGCCCAGGAGCCGCACTGCGAGCAGGACCGCGGCGGGGATGGCGACGATCCCAGTCATCGCGAGGAACCAGGTCTGGCCGGCGTCCGTGCCCTCACCGAGCGCATGGCCGAGCCCCAGGACCCAGGCCAGCGCGGTGTAGCGGTGCAGCCGCTTCCAGCGCTGCGGGCCGATCCGGCCGCGCGCGTAGTAGGAGAGGCCGAGCAGGACGGTCGACCAGCCGGCGACGATCCCCAACGAGGTCCAGAACGTCTCGTAGTCGCTGACGAAGGGGACCGTCAGGTCGGCGACGCTCGGGCGTAGGAACCCGTCACCGAGCAGGGAGACGGCGTGGATGAGCAGCGCGCCGATCGTGGCGAGCGACAGCGCCTCGTGCACGACCCGCACGTCCTTGCCGAACACGCGGCGCAGGGCGCCGCTGCCGATCGAGAGCCCCACGACCACACTCAAGCTCGCACAGACGAGCGCGGTGCAGCCCGCGGCGCGACTGACGATCCAGAAGAAGTGCTCGAACATGGGAGCACCATCGTCCGGCGACCCCAGGACTGGCTGTGGCGAACCTGAGAACTTCCTGAGGCCGGTCAGTCCAGCAGCGCCGCGATCACCTGCGCGAGCCGCTCGGCAGCGCCCGGCGCGAACCCGAGGTACAGCGACGGCTCGGTGAGCTCCAGCTCCATGATCACCGGCGCGCCATCAGGCCCCGGGACCATGTCGACCCGCGCGTATGCGAGGTCGCCGAAGCGGGCCGCGACGTAGTGCAGCGCCCAGTCGGCGAGCGCCCGCTGCTCCCGGCTCGCGTCGCGCGGCGAGATCGTCTCGTCGGCGTACATCGCCTCGGCCGCGGGCAGGCCGCCGACGGGATCGACGAGCGGCGCGACGCCCTCGCTCTGGAGGATCGCGCCCTTGCGGAACGCGTGGGAGGACTCGCCGCCGAGAAACACGAGACCCGTCTCGCCCTCGTCGTCGACCGACGGCACGTACGGCTGGATCATCGCCATGGCGCCCGTGTCGTGGAGGTGGCCGATGTGCGCGCGGGCGGCCGCCTGATCCGTGAAGCGCCCGGTCGCGCGCGCCCCCGCGGAGACGGTCGGCTTGACCACGACTTCACCCTCGAGCACGTGGTCGGTGAACTCGTCGCCCGGCGCGACGAAGCGGGTGGGGACCACCGGCAGCCCGGCCATCGCCAGCTCTCCGAGGTAAAGCTTCTCCGTGTTCCAGGCGAGCACCGGTTCGGGGTTCGCGATTCGCGGCACGGACGCCGCCCACGCGAGGAACGCGTCGCGCTTGTCCGTGTAATCCCAAGGCGAGCGGACGAGCACCAGATCGAACTCCGCCCACGCGATCAGCGGGTCGTCCCAGATCGCCCAGTCCGCCTCGATGCCGATCGCCGCGAACGCCTCAGGGAGGACGTGGTCGTCGGGGTCACCTTCCGGCAGGGCGCTGCAGGTCGCGAGGGCGATTCGCCGCATGACCCCCTCAACGGTAGGGTGCCCGCCCATGATTCGTCCGCGCTCAGTTCTTCTTGTGCTTTTCGGTTCCGCCATCGTGATCGCCGGCTGCGGCGGCGACGCGGGCAGCGGCGGCGACCACGCCGCGCAGGGCGAGCTCGACATCCCCGCCGTGATCGAGCAGGCCAAGGCCGACGGCACGGCGAAGACGACCGGGACGATCGAGGTCGAGGGCATGGGCCTGGCCAAGCCGTTCCAGACTGAGCTGAAGGGGACGACGTCCCTCGACGAGGTCGCCGCCGACCTGTCGTTCGAGGGCGCCCCGATGTTCGAGCGCATGGGCGTCCCGGCCGAGGGGCCCGTTCGACTGGTGCTGGTCAACGATCAGGTCGCGGTGTCCGTCCCACAACCCCTGGACGCGGAGATCCCCGAGGGCAAGCAGTGGATCGGCCTCGACCTCGGCAAGGCAATGGGGACCGGCGAGGCCGGGATCGAGGCGATCTTCCGATCGGACATCGAGAGCTCACTCGCGCCCTTCGAGGCGGGTGCCCCGCTGAAGCACGTCGGCGAGGAGGAGATCAACGGCGTCGACACCACCCACTGGCGCGGCGAGGCCTCCCTCGACGAGTACCTCGCGACACTGCCCGAGGCCGAGGAGAAGAAGGCGCGGGAGTCCCTGATGAGCGGCCCGGACGGGTCGACCGAGAGCGACATGGCGAAGCGCGAGCCCGTCGACTTCTGGATCGATGACGACCATCACCTCCGGCGGATGCTCGCGACCTCCACCCTCGAGAAGACGAAGTCGACCCCGGCCGGCAAGCTCTCGTTGCAGTTCGACTACGACGAGTACAGCCAGCCGGACATCGCCCTGCCGGACAAGGCGGCCACCTGGGACGCCACCGACACGCTCACCGAGGAGATGGCGAAGCAGCCGTCGTGAACAGGCCGCGGCTCGGGCACATCCGGGCCAGCGCGCACTCCTCGCAGCGCGGCCGCTGGGCCGCGCACGTGCGGCGGCCGTGGCGCAGGAGGTTCACGTGCAGCTCCCACTCCGCGCCGCGCGGCGTGAGGGCGAGCATCGCGTCGTGCAGCTCGTCGAAGCCCGCGCCGGGCCGCAGCAGCCCGAGCCGCATGCCGACCCGCGAGACGTGAGTGTCCACCGGGACGTCACGCAGGTCGAAGCTGAACAGCAGCACGCAGGCCGCCGTCTTGCGGCCGACGCCCGGGAGCGAGCAGAGGTACTCCTGCCCCTCGACGACCGTCGCGTCCGCGAGCCACGTCAGGTCGAGCGGGTCGCCGATCGCGACCAGGATGTCGTGGATCCGCTGCGACTTGACCTTGCTGATCCCGCCGGGGCGGATCGCCTCCTCGACCTCGGAGACGGGCGCGTCGCGGACGGCCTCCCACGACGGGAACCGGTCGCGCAGGCGCAGGTAGGCGACGTCGCGGTTGCGGTCGTTCGTCGACTGCGACAGGACGGTGAGGACGAGCTCGGCGATCCCGTCGCCGTGCGGGCGCACCACCGGGATGCCGTAGACCTCGCGCAGCCGGGCGCGGATGCGGGCGACGCGGTCGGCCTTCGGCGGCTGCCAGTCCTTGCGCGGGATCGTCTCCAGCTCAGCCAAGCGCGCCCCAGCTCTCCGTGGCGCGCGCGCCGGCCTCCATCGCGCGGTCGAGCGCGTCGGGCAGGACGGCGGGGTCGTACCGCGCGTCCGCGAGCGCGGCGAGCAGCACGCCCGCGACCGCATCGCCCGCGCCGGTTGTGCACACGACCGCGGCGGGAACCCCGCGGGCGCGGTGGCGCCTCCCGTCGGCGCTCGCGAGCAGCGCGCCCCCGGCGCCGAGCGTCACCACCGCGTGCTGCGCGCCGCGCGCGAGGAGGGCCGCCGCGGCGGCGTCCGGATCCGCGCGCCCGGTGAGCAGCGTGGCCTCCTCGCCGTTGGCCTTCACCAGGAACGCATCCTCGATGCAGGCACCGGCGATCTCCGCCGCCGCGTCCGCGTCGCGCCAGCGGTGCAGCCGCAGGTTCGGGTCGAAGACCACGGGCGTGCCCGCGCGCAGGGCCGCGCGCCGCGCCGCGAGGGTCACGATCCGCTCGGGCTCACCGACCAGCGTGTTCGAGCCGAAGAAGAACGCCCCGGCCTCCGCGGCAGCGCGCTCGACCGGCTCGCCGAGCGCGGCGACTGCGGCCTCGATCCCCTCGCCGTAGATGACATAGCTCGGCTCGCCCGCGCCGTCGACCGTCACGAACGCGATGGCGGTGCGCTGCTCGGCCCGCAGCGTGAAGTGGTCGAGACCGACCCCTTCGGCCCGCAGCCGCTCGCGCAGCCAGGCGCCCCACGCGTCGTCGCCCGCGCCGCCGGCCAGCGCGACATCGGCCCCCGCTCGCGCGGCGGCGACGGCCACGTTGGCGGTCGCGCCTCCGGGGTGCGGCACGAAGCCGTCGGCTTCGGTCAGCGAGCCCACCGCCCGCTCGCACACGAGGTCGACGAGCGCCTCGCCGAGGCAGAGCGTGCGCGGACTCATCTCGCCGCGAGAGTATCTTCCGGCGCCGTGGGTCTGCGGGAGGTCCGAGAAGAGACGGCGGAGCTGGGCGACCAGCCCGTCTACTACCGGCGCGCGGGGGACGACGAGATCCCCGTGCTGTTCCTGCACGGCGTCCCAACGTCCAGCGACGACTGGGTGCCGTTCCTCCAGCGCTGCGGCGGCATCGCGCCCGACCTGCCCGGCTTCGGTCGCAGCGGCAAGCGCGGCGACGGGGACTTCACGATGGAGGGCTACGCCGACTTCATCGATCGGTTCCTCGACATGCTCGGCATCGAGCGGGTCCATCTGTGCGTCCACGACTGGGGCGTCGTCGGGCTCGTGTGGGCGATGCGTGACCCGTCGCGCGTGAAGCGGCTCGTCGTGATGAACGGGGTCCCGCTCCTGCCCGGATATCGCTGGCACCGCGCCGCCCGGCTGTGGCGCATGCGCGGGGTCGGCGAGTTCGCGATGGGGCTGAGCATCAAGTCCGTGGTCGGCGCGAGCCTGAAGGAGGCGATGCCGCAGGGCGGCCCCGCCGTCAAGGCGCTGCGCGACCAGGTCATGGAGCACTTCGACCAGGGCACGCAGCGCGCGATCCTCAAGCTGTACCGCACGTCTCCGCCCGACGCCCTGGCTGCCGCGGGGACCCGTCTGGGGACCATCACGGCGCCCGCGCTCGTGCTCTGGGGCGACGACGACCCGTACATCCCGAGCCGCTTCGGCAGCGGATACGCCGCCGCGCTCGGGGACGCGCAGCTCGAATTGGTCGAGGGTGCAGGGCATTGGCCGTGGCTCGACCGACCCGAACTCGTTGAGCGTGTACGTGCCCACCTGATGGGGTAGGACCGCCCGCGACCACCGCGGGCGACCCCAGCCGTCGAATCTGGCGCGACTGGGCTAGTCTCCGCGGCGGCAGGGGCAGGGACGCCTTCGTTTACTCGACATCGCCGCCGAGCGAAGGAGACTCTGTGCCGTTCTTCAGGACGCTGCTTGTTGCTGTTTTCATGCTGATGCTCACCGCCCTCGCGGGTGCATCCGCGGCGTCCGCCGCGCCGATCCACGACGACTTCGAGCGGACGGTGCTGGCGAAGATCAACGGTCTCCGGGCGAACGAGGGGCTGACGCCGCTGCACTCCAGCCGCAAGCTCTCGCGCCTTGCCAGCCGCCACTCGCGCGACCAGCTGCGCCACGACAAGCTCACCCACGACGGAGGCGACGGCACGCCGTTCCGCGTGCGGGTCGCCCGGGTCGCGAAGAACGCCCTCGTCGGCGAGACGGTCGGCTGGATGCCCGACGGGATGAACGACCGCGCGGACGCCGTCGTGATGATGTGGATGCAGTCGCCGGGACATCGCCAGCAGCTGATGCGCCCGCGGTTCCGCCACATCGGGGTCGGCCGCTGGTACGGCGCGATGGGCCTCACGCCGGGCATCGCCGTGACGGCGGACTTCTCCTCGAAGTAGCCGTCTAGGGCTACGCTGCGCCGCCTGATGCGGCGCCTGCCCCCCGCCTGGATCGTCGCGGCCCTCGGCGCGGCGCTCTACCTCCTGCTCGAGCCGCGCAGCGCCGACCTGATCGCGCAGCTGTACCGCGCCGAGATCCTCCGCGAGGACGGGGCGTGGCTGTGGGATTCCGGCTGGTTCGCGGGCCACCAGCTGCCCGCCTACAGCGTGCTCTACCCGCCGCTGGGCGCGCTGCTCGGCGCGCGCGTGGTCGGAGCGCTCGCGGTCGTGGCGGCATCGTTCGCCTTCGAGCGACTGGCGGTCTGGCACCGCGGCGACGACGGTCGGCCCGCCGCGCTGTGGTTCGCGCTCGGCGCCACGGCGATGCTGTGGACCGGGCGGATCACGTTCCTCCTCGGCGCCGCGATCGGGCTCGCCGCCGTGATGGCGCTGACGCGCGACCGCCGGGTGCTCACCGGAGTGCTCGCGGCGCTCAGCGCGCTGGCCAGCCCGGTCGCCGGCCTATTCGTCGCGGTCGCGGCGGCCGCGTGGGGGCTGGCGGAGCGGCGGTGGGTCGCGGGCGCGGCGATCGCCGGTGCGGCACTCGCCCCGGTCCTCGTGCTGAACGTCCTCTTCGGCGAAGGCGGGACGTTCCCGTTCGCGCCGAGCGCGTTCTGGCCGGCATTGGCCGCGTGCGCGCTGGTGGGGGCGCTGCTGCCGGGCGAGGAGCGGACGATCCGGATCGGGGTCGTGCTGTACGCGGTGCTGCTCGCCCTCGCGTTCGTCCTGCCCACCGCCGTCGGCGGGAATGCGACGCGCCTGGGCGCGCTCGTCGCAGGGCCCGTGCTGGCGCTCGGGCTGTTCGGGCGCCGGCGCCCGTGGGTCCTCGCGGTCGCGGCGCTCCCGCTGCTCTGGTGGTCGCTCTATCCCCCCGTCGCCGACTGGGTGCGCGGGCGAGACGACCCGGCGCTGCACGCGTCCTTCCACGCTCCGCTGAACCGGTTCCTGGATTCCCAGGGCGGCGGTCCGTTCCGGGTCGAGGTCGTCCCGACCGCCGACAAGGGCGAGGCGCTCTACGTCGCGCGGGAGCACCCAATCGCGCGCGGCTGGGAGCGCCAGCTCGACCGTGAGGACGGCTCGCTCTTCTACGAGGACACACTCGACCAGATCGACTATCTGGCGTGGCTCAACGAACGAGCCGTCCGATTCGTCGCGCTCCCGAACGCGCCGATCGACCCGGCGTCCGAGCCAGAGGCGGAACTGCTCCGGAATCCGCCGCCCTGGCTCCGCGAGGTCTGGCGGACGAACGACTGGCGCGTCTTCGCCGTCCCGCGTCGCCACGGTCTCGTCGTCGGCGCGAGATTCGTCAACGCCGACCAGGACTCCGTGACGTTCCGTGCCGACCGCGCGGGCCCGGTCGCCGTGCTCGTCCGGCAGAGCCGCTGGTGGCGGATCAAGCAGGGCGACGCGTGTATCGAGGAACCGCCTGACACCGATGTGGTCACCGTGGTCGACGTCAAGACGCCGGGCACGATCCGGATGCGCGCGGCGCTCACGGGCGATCGCTGCGACTGAACGCTCCTGAAGAAGCGAGCGTCTGGCGACCGGTTCTTCAGGACGATCCAGAATCTTCACGCGATGTAGGCCGCCTACGTTCCCGCGCGATGCGTCTCGCCGCCCCGGTCGTCCTCGCGGCCACGCTCGCTGCGCTGTGGCTCGCCCTCGCCACGGCGGAGGCTCGCTCGCGGGCGGCGGGGCCGTGGTCCAGCGGGTGGGGCCGGAGTCGTTCACGGTGCGCGTGCGCGAGCCCGGCGTGGCTCTGGTCCGGGTCCGCTGGAGCCCGTATTGGACGGTCACCCGCGGGTCCGCGTGTCTCGCCCCGGCCACCGGCGAATGGACCATGCTCAACGCGCGGAGCGTCGGTTCGGTGACCGTCCGAGCACGCTTCACGCTGGGCCGAACGCTGTCACGCGGTGTCCGCTGTGACGCCGTCTTCCCGGAAGCCGGGGTCACAAGCGGTTAACATGGCGCGCGAATGCCCCCCCGCGCCCGTGAGCTCCAGGCGCGGCTGTTCCCGCAGGGATATGTCGATCTCGCTCGGCAGATCCTGCTGTTCGCCGCCGCCTACTACGCCTACCGCTACACCCGCGGCTGGGTCAATGGACCCGAATCCGCGGCCACGGCGTTCGAAAACGCGCGGAACCTGATCGGCGTCGAACGCGCGCTCAACGTCTTCGTCGAGCCCGGCCTGCAGACGCTTCTCGCCGGCGAGCGCTGGATCTTTGACGCGGCGAGCTGGGTGTACATCAACGCGCAGACCACGGTCACGCTCGGCTGCCTCGTCTGGATCTACCTGCTCCGGAACAAGAGCTTCTACTTCGTCCGCAACATGTTCCTCACGGCGTTCTTCCTGGCGCTCGTGGGCTACGTGCTGTACCCGACCGCACCGCCGCGGTTCTTCCCCGAATGGGGCTTCCACGACACCGTCGAGGAGTTCACGGGGATCCCGCAGGACAGCGTCACGATCGACAACCTCTTCAACCCGTACGCCGCTGTGCCGTCGATGCACGTCGGGTTCTCGCTGATGATCGGCTGGCCGCTGGCCCGCCTGTGCAAGCGCCGGCCCGTCAAGGTCTTCTGGGCGATCTACCCGCTGATCGTCACGTTCGTGATCGTCGTGACGGCGAACCACTTCCTCGCCGACGCGTTCCTCGGAGCGCTGACCGCCGGCGCGGGCGCACTCGTCGCCGTCGGCTTGTCGAAGCTGCGCCCGGTCTGGCGGTTCGACGGGCACCCGGAGACGGACCTTGCGCCGGTCCTCGAGGAAGAGCTCGAGCACGTGGCTGAGTCGCGCGCGAGCACACCCGCTTAGGCTCTTCGGTCATGTCCTCCCCCGCTGATGGAGCACGGCCCCGGCCGCAGCTCATGAACGACACGATGCGCAACAGGCTCATCGAGTCGCGTCTGACCCCGAACGCGATCAGCATGACGGGCCTTCTCCTGTGCCTCGTCGCCGCGGTGCTCGTCTGGCAGGAGGAGTGGATCCTGGGCGGTATCGCCTTCATCGTGGGCTCGGTCTGCGACACGCTCGACGGCCGCTACTCGCGCATGAGCGGCAAGGGCTCGCCCTTCGGCGCGTTCCTCGACTCGACGCTCGACCGCATCGAGGAAGGGCTCATGCTCGCCGCGATCGGCATCTACTTCGCCTCGCAGGCCGACGAGCTCGCGGTCTTCGGCGTCGTCGTCGCCGCGGTCGCGTCCCTGATGGTCTCGTACACTCGTGCACGCGCCGAGGCCCTCGGCGTGGAGTGCAAGGTCGGGTTCGGCAACCGCGCAGCGCGGGTGGCGATCCTCTCCGCGGGCATCCTCCTCTTCGGCATCGGCGTCGACGAGGCTCTGGAGGCCTCGGTGTACGTCCTCGCCGTGCTCGGGACCATCACGTTCCTGCAGCGCATCTTCCACGTCCGCGGGCAGCTGAACCAGCCGGCCGTGTAACCAGAGGGCTCCGCCGGGGTCCGTAGTAGCTGGTCCACAGACTTCGCAGCAACGCAGTCTCCGAACTCCTTAGAAGGGAATCCCCCAGACAGTCATGAGTGACACGAACGGTTCCGGCCGCTATCAGCACGACAAGGTCCGCGTCGCGATCATCGGCGTCGGCAACTGCGCCAACGCGTTCGTGCAGGGCGTGTACCACTACCAGGACGCCAACCCGGATGAGCCCGTCCCGGGCCTCATGCACGTCGACCTCGGCGGCTACCACGTCCGTGACATCGAGTTCACGGCCGCCTTCGACATCAACAAGACGAAGGTCGGCAAGGACCTCGCCCAGGCGATCTGGCAGGACCCGAACGACACGATCAAGTTCACGAACAAGGTCCCGAAGTCGATCGGCGCGCCCGTCTACCGCGGCATGACGCACGACGGCCTCGGCAAGTACCTCAAGGAGAAGATCACGAAGGCGCCGGGCGAGACCGACGACATCGTGCAGATCCTCAAGGACACGAAGACGGACGTCGTCGTCTCCTACCTCCCGGTCGGCTCCGAAGAGGCGACCAAGTGGTACGTCGAGAAGGTCATCGAGGCCGGCTGCGGCTTCGTGAACTGCATCCCGGTCTTCATCGCCTCCAGCGACTACTGGGACAAGCGCTTCAAGAAGGCCAAGCTCCCGATCGTCGGCGACGACATCAAGTCGCAGGTCGGCGCGACGATCGTCCACCGCCAGCTGGCGCGCCTGTTCCACGACCGCGGCGTCGAGCTGCAGCGCACCTCGCAGCTGAACGTCGGCGGCAACATGGACTTCTACAACATGCTCGAGCGCGAGCGCCTGGAGTCCAAGAAGATCTCCAAGACGAACGCGGTGACCTCGGTCGCCGGCCTCGAGATGGAGAAGGACAACGTCCACGTCGGTCCCTCGGACTACGTGCCGTGGCTCACGGACCGCAAGTGGGCGCACATCCGCCTCGAGGGCAAGGCCTTCGGCGGCGTGCCGCTCATGGCCGAGCTCAAGCTCGAGGTCTGGGACTCCCCGAACTCGGCGGGCATCGTCACCGACGCCGTGCGCTGCTGCAAGCTCGCGCTGAACAACGGCATCGGCGGCCAGATCGACGGCCCGTCCTCGTACCTCATGAAGTCGCCGAAGAACCAGCGCCCCGATGACCAGGCCCGCCTGGACACGGACAAGTTCATCGCGAAGAACGCGAAGGACGACACGATCGCCAAGGTCGTGAAGAAGGCCGCTGCGGCCAAGAAGAAGGCGCCGGCGAAGAAGCCCGCCGCTTCGAAGTCCTAGCGACCCGGCACTTCACAGATGTGGTTCGACGGCCCGCTCTGGCGGGCCGTCGGCGTTTCTAGATGGTTGATTCCACGACCAGGTGGTTCGGCCGTGCGTGCATCCGTGGATGCCAGGCGGCGCGGCGTGATCCGGAACAGTGCCGGTGGCACGGGCCGGATTGCGACGTGCCGACTGGCGCCCCGGGGCGCGCACGGACGCACCGGCTGGTCGTGGAATCAACCATCTAGGGCAGGGCCGCTGCGATGTCGACGTCGACGCGATCGCTCACGCGCAGGCCGCCCATCATGGCCGTCTGCGGGGTGATGCCGAAGTCGGTCTGCAGCACCCCCACCGTGCCGCGCGCGACGCCGTCGTCGCCAATCCGGAGCTCGGCGCGCAGCGGACGAGTCCGCCCGGCGAGGGTCAGCTCACCGGTGACGGCCAGGGTGTCGTCGGTGCGAGACAGCTCGGTCGAGCTGAATCGGACGGGGAGGCCGAGCAACACCTTGTCGTCGATCGTCTGCGCGATGCGTGCGCGGTCGGCGTCGGTGAGCGCCTTGAGGCCGCCGAGGCCCTCGCGGACCGTGAGCGATCGAGGGTCGACCTCGAACACCACCTCGTCGCCATCGCCCGCCACGGACCACGACGTGACGTCGATGACGAGGTCGTGGCCCATCCGCGCGGCGCGGCCCTCTCGCGAGGTGCGCACCACGACGCTGCCGTCCTGGGGTCCGTTGGTCATGCGTCGCACGATGACCCTCCGGACGTCCTCGTCCATCCGAGCGGAGTACGGCTCGGGACCACGTACTTGCCCGTGTCCTCGGCGGCCGCCCTCAGAGCTCGAGCTCGTAATAGAGCATCACAGGACCGTCCGGACCGCCTTCGCGGTTCGTGAAGCCCAGTGACTCGTAGAGCGCGACGGCCGCGAGGTCGTCCGTGCTCGTGGTCAGATCCATGTGGTCGGCGCCGCGCTCGCGCGCGTTCTCCAGCGCCGCCGCCATGAGCGCGCGCCCCATGCCCTCGCCGCGGCGGTCCGGCACGACGTACAGCTCGGCGAGGTAGCAGTTCGGCGCGTCGGACCAGATCGTGTCCTGGAATGACAGCACCGCCATGCCGTCCGGGCCGTCTCCGACCAGAAGAATCTCCGAGGTCGTCGCAGCGAGATGCCGGCGCAGGCGCTCGGCCATCGACGGCGGGTCCTCGGCCGGCTCGTCGAACTCGCGGTTGAAGTCGTAGAGGAGCTGCGCGGCCGCGAGGCAGTCGTCGGGCTCGGCGGTCCGCACGAGGTGAACGGCGGTCATGGCGGGAGTCTGCCGGACAGCCGCTCGCGCGTGGGCCATATCCTCCCGGGCGTGATCTCGCCGCTGGCGATCATCCATGTCACGCCCTACGCGTGGGAGGACACCGCCAACCCGGTCAACCGGCACATCGCCGGGGTGACCGACGAGCTGGCGAAGCGCAACCACCGCGTGCTCATCGTCGCGCCCAGCCGGCACAGCTCCCAGGTGCGTGCCGACCGCAAGGCGCTGCGCTCGGACCCCTCGACCCTCCTGCCCGCGCCCGGTGACGCGCCACGGCTCCTCGCGATCGGGGAGCTGCTGCCCGAGGTCACCGCCGGCCGCCGCCGCGCCGCCGTCCCGGTGGACGTCACGCGCGCGATCGAGCAGCTGCACGAGTCGCTCGCGCTCGACATCTGCCACGTGCATGAGCCATTCGCGCCATCCGTGAGCAGCGCCGCGCTGCGCCACTCGCGCGCGCTGAACGTCGGCACGTTTCACGCGCCCACCGAGCGCCTCGTCTCCACGCAGCTCGCGCGCCGGGTCGTCGAGCTCGTCTTCGGCCGGCTCGACACCCGGCTGGCCAGCTACAACGCCACCGCCCAGCTCATGGAGCGGTTCTTCCCCGCGCAGTACCGAACGCTGAACCCGGGCGCCGTGGTACCCGAGCCCCGCCCGGCCAATGAGGGCCCGGTCCACATCGTCTTCGTCGACTCCGAGGAACGCGCCGCGCTGCGCTCCTTCCTGCGCGGTCTGCGCCGCCTCGAGGCCAGCGACGCGTGGAAGGCGACCGTCGTCAGCAGCCGCGGCCTGTCCTCGTCGACCCCGCTGCGGACCGACCTGCGCGCGAAGGTCACCGTCGTCGAGCCCGACGGCCAGGGCGCCGCCGGCGCCGTCGCCGGCGCGGACATCGTCGTCCTCGCCTCCGAGGGCGCCCGGCCCGCACCCACGGTCCTGCTCGCGGCGATCGGCGCGCGCGCCGTGCCCCTCGCCGCCGAGCTGCCGGTCTACCAGGAGCTCCTCGACGAGGGTCAGCGCGGCCTGCTGTTCGCCCCCCGCGAGCCCGAGGTCCTGGCTGCGCAGCTCGGCCGGCTGATCGGCGACCGCGCCCTGCGCGACCGCCTGCGCGCCGCGTCGGACGGCCTGCGCGCCGCGACCCTGCCGTACGGGCACGTCGCGTCCGAACTCGACGCGATCTACGAGGAGGTCGTCGGCCGCCGCCACGGCGACCGGACCAACCCCGCCGCGCGCAAGCGGGTCGAGAAGCGCGCGCGCATCGACGTCGACCTGCACATGCACACCGACCACTCCGGCGACTGCGCCACCCCGGTCGAGGTGCTGCTCGCCACCGCGCGCGACCAGGGGATCGGCGCGATCGCCGTCACCGACCACAACGAGATCTCCGGCGCGGTCGACGCGCAGGCGAAGTCCGAGGAGTACGGGGTCAAGGTCATCCTCGCCGAGGAGGTCAAGACCAAGGAGCAGGGCGAGGTCATCGGCCTGTTCATCTCCGAGAAGATCCCGCGCGGCCTGACGCTGCAGGAGACGGTTGCCGAGATCAAGCGCCAGGGCGGCCTCGTCTACGTGCCGCACCCGTTCGACCGGATGCACGCGGTTCCGGACTACGAGCACCTGCTGGCGATCATCGACGACATCGACCTGATCGAGGTCTACAACCCGCGGGTCGCGATCGGCGCCTTCAACGAAGAGGCCCAGCGCTTCTCCGAGAAGTACCGCATCCCCGCGGCGGCCGGCAGCGACAGCCATGTCGCGCAGGGGCTGGGCACCGTCCGCAACCGGATGCCCGACTTCGACGGCCCCGAGGAGTTCCTCGCATCGCTGGCCTCGAACCAAATCATCACGAAGCCCGGGACCTTGCTGTACGTCCAGGCGCTGAAGTTCCTGGAGACCAAAGCCACGCCCCCCGCCGCGCGGCGCGCGCGCAAGGCGCGGCGGGTGAAGCGAGCGACACGCAACGCGTGATGCATCGGCAGGAGGAACACCACCCTCCGTTAAACCCCGAGTCCGTGCGCATCACGGACGACGAGATTCGGGAGAAGTACCTCGAGCGCGCGATTCGCGAGATCAACCAGCTCACCCGCGACATCCAGGGCTGCGAGACCTGCCCGCGCGGCGGGGTGATGCCGGTGGTCGGGTCAGGCCACCCGCAAGCCGAGATCATGCTGCTCAAGCACGAGGCGCTGCCGAGCGAGGTCGAGGAGGGCGTCGCCTTCTACGGGCGCTCGGGCAACGCGCTGATGAAGGCCCTGAAGCGGCTGCAGATCGATCCGCTCGCGGTCTACGGGACGCTGTGCGTGAAGTGCCCGGTCGGGGACGCTTCGCTCGCCGACCCGGCGTGCATCGCGCGGGTCGCCGAGGAGTTCGCGATCGTCCAGCCCAAGATGCTGGTCGTCATGGGCGCGTACACGCTGGACATCGTCAACGAGCTGCAGCTCCCGCTCGCCCGCAGCGTCGCCGCCCGCCCTGGCGAGATCCAGCAGCTCACCCCCTCGACCGACCTGCTCTTCACGCCGAACATCGACGAGTCACTCGACGAAGAGGACGCCAAGCGCGAATTCTGGTCGTCCTTCCGGGTGCTCGGCGACTGGTACGCGGACCTGCCTCCGTATTAGCCCCGGTGTTGGCCCTGCGGTGTCGCGGGTACATTGCGCCTATGGACCTTGAGGAACAGACCCTCGAGCGCACGGGCGACCGCTGTGAGGTGTGTGACGCCAAGCTGACGTCGGCCGAGATCCAGCTCGCGCTGGAGACCGGTGGCGCCGCGTTGTGCAGCGTGCACGCGGCGGAGGTCGTCCCGCTCGAAGACGACGCGCTCGACGCTGTTGAAGCCGAGTAGCCCGGGCTAGCGCCCGATCGCCAGCGCCTCGCGCAGCGGGACGCGTGCGCCCATGCGCAGGATCGCGTGGTCGTAGACGCGCGCCGCCAGGGCGAGGACGCCTGCCGCGGTCAGGACGAGCAGGGCGACGGCGAGCAGCGCCTCGGCCGTGCCGGCGTCGCCGGCGATGACGCGCGGCGGCATCACCATCGGCGAGGAGAGCGGGACGAGCGCCGCGACCGACGCGAGCATGGACGACGGATCCTGCATCGCCTGGAGCGCGATGAAGAACGACGCGACGAGCAGGATCAGCAGCGGCGAGACCGTCGACTGCACGTCCTCCTGGCGGCTGACGAGCGCGCCCGCGACCGCGAAGAGCGCCGCGTAGACGAGGTAGCCGAGCAGGAAGAACCCGAGGGTCACCGCGAGCGCACCGAGCATTCCGGCATCGAGGTCGACGACATCCAGCGCACCCGCGAGCCCGATGCCGGGGACGGCGATGACGAGCAGCTGCACGAAGCCGAGCACGCCGATGCCGAGGATCTTGCCGGCGAGCAGCGGCGTCGACGGAATCGCGCTCAGCAGGAGCTCGACGACGCGCGAGCCCTTCTCCTCCGCGATCCCGTTGGCCACCCACATGCCGAACGTGATGAGCTGGCCATAGAGCAGCAGCGCGGCGACGAACGCGACCCCGGCCGCACCGTCGTCGTCGGGCGCGATCGCGCGCACGGCCACGCGCGGCGGGGCGAGCGCGCCGCGCCGATCGGCCTCCGACACGCCCGCATCTGCGAGCTCGTCGTCGAGGGCGACCGTCGAGGCGGCACCGCGCAGCGCCTGCCCGAGCCGTTCGTCGAGGTCCTCCTGCACGATGATCTGCGCGCCGGCGCCGGTGAGGACCGCGTCCACCCGGTCGTCGCCGACGTCATCACGGGCGGCCTCGAGCGTCGCGGCCTCACGCACCTTCAGCTTCGCGTCACCGGCCTCCAGGGAAGCCGCCGCCACCTTGGCGATCCGCGCGCTGTCGTCGTCGCCGCGGACCACCGCCAAGGTGTACCGGTCGTCCCCGCCGCCGAGCACGGCCGAGAGCACGACGACCACCGCGATGATCACGACGCTCACGAGTGTCCCGATCTGAAAGGTGCGGTCACGCGCGCGCTCGACGATCTCCCGGCGGGCGATGAGCCAGGTGGCCTCCGCGCGAGTCATGCGGCCAGGTCCCGGAAGACGTCGGTCAAGGACGGCTCCTCCGGCCCGAACCGCCGAACCGGCCCGGCGGACCGTGCCGCGTCGAGCAGCTGCTGCGGGTCGGTGCCCTCGTCGAGGCGGACGAGCACCCCGCCGGACCCGAGCTGCACGACCTCCGCGCCGGGCACACCGTCGAGCCATCGGTCGGCCGGCGCCTCGGTCTGAACCCGCCAGGTCGCGCCGGCGCGCGCGCCGCGCAGCTCCTGGACGGTCCCGTACGTCATGAGCTCGCCGCCAACGATGATCGCGACGGCGTCGCACAGGCGCTCGACCAGGTCAAGCTGGTGGCTGGAGAAGACGATGGGCACGCCCGCGGCGGCCCGTTCGCGCAGGATGCCGCTCATCACGTCAACGCCGATCGGGTCGAGGCCGGAGAAGGGCTCGTCGAGGACCAGGGCGATCGGGTCGTGCACGAGCGCGGCGGCGAGCTGCACACGCTGCTGGTTGCCGAGCGACAGCGTCTCCACGCGATCCTCCGCGCGCTCAGCGATGCCGAGCCGCGCGAGCCAGGCCCGCGTGGCGTCGGCCGCCTCCGGGCGACGCAACCCGTGCAGCCGGGCGAGGTGCTGCAGCTGATCGGCGACCCGCATCTTCGGATACAGCCCGCGCTCCTCAGGCATGTATCCGAAGCGTGCACGGGTCCCCGCGTCGAGCACGCGGCCGTCGAAGCGCACCTCGCCGGCGTCCGGTTCGAGGACGCCGAGGATCATCCGCATCGTGGTGGTCTTCCCGGCCCCGTTCGGTCCGACGAATCCGAGGATCTGCCCGGGTTCGACCGTGAATCCGAGATCGCGGACCGCGAGGCGGCCGCCGAATCGGCGCGTCAGGCCGTCGAGTTCGAGCATCGCTCCGGGACTGCCCGGAACGGCGTTCCGCAAACCGCGACTAGAGCGTCAGGATGATCTTGCCCAGCTTGCCGCCGGCGGCGAACCGGGCGTACGCGGCGTCGACTTCATCGAGCGGGAACGTCGCCGCGACAGGCACCTGCAGCGAGCCGTCGGCGAAGCCCGGGAGGACTTCGGTCTCCACCCGCCGGGCGGTGAGCGCCTTCTCTTCGAGCGGCCGGGCGCGCAGGGTGGACCCCATGACGCTCGCGCGCTTGCCCATCAGCGCGACGAGGTTCAGCTCGCCCTTGAAGCCGCCGCCGACGCCGATCACGACGATGCGACCGCCAGTGTTCAGCGCCTTGACGTTCGGCCCGAGGTTGGGCGCGCCGACCAGTTCGAGGACGACGTCGAACGGGCCGTGGTCTCCGAATCCCTCGGGATCGATCACGGTGTCCGCGCCCAGCGCCCCGACGGCGTCGCGCAGCTCCGGATTGCGGACGGTCGCGGTGACGCGGGCGCCCGCGCGGGTCCCGAGCTGCACGGCGGCCGTGCCGACGCCACCCGCGGCGCCATGCACGAGGAGCCGCTCGCCGGGCCGCAGCCCCGCCTGGCTGAAGATCGCGTCGTGCGCGGTGGTGAAGACCTCCGGGAGCCCGCCCGCTGCCGCGAGGTCGAGGCCCTCCGGCACCGGCATGAGCTGGCGCTCGTGGACCACTGACAGCTCGCCCTGCCCACCCCCGCCGACGATGCCCATGACGCGGTCGCCCTCGACGAAACGTGTGGCGCCCGGACCGAGACCGGCGACGGTGCCGGCCAGCTCCAGGCCCGGGATGTCCGGCGGTGAGCCGGGCGGCGCGGGGTAGGCGCCCTTGCGCTGCAGCAGGTCGGCGCCGTTCAGCGCAGCGGCGGCGACGCGGACGAGCACCTCGCCGGCGCCGGGAACGGGATCGGGATGGTCGGCGAGGACGACCTCGCCGTCGCGGATGGTGGCGGCACGCACGGCCGCGAGTGTAGAACGCGCGGCCCGCCGGGATCCGGGTCGTCGACGGCCCATTCGGCGGGTGGACCGCGAGGCCACCGCCCACATGCGGATGTCCGACCGCGCGGCGATAGCCCCGCCGGTGACCGGTCGGGGAGGGTCGATCCGGAGCGTCATGCGGTCATCCACGCGGCCGATTGGCGCCTGCACCTGCCGGCCCGCACCCCCGGGCCGGCGGCGCCGGCCAGCCCCCCAGGGCGACCCGGTGCCCTCCTCAGCGGCCGGCGCCGTCCTCGGACGGTGCCGGTTCGCTGGCCGATGCGGGGCGGGCGGGCGTCAATCCTCTACCGTGTCGGCGCGGATGGAGCCTGATGCCGTGGAGATCCGGGTGCTTGGCTGCCTGCTGGAGAAGCAGCGGACGACGCCCGACGCCTACCCGCTGTCGCTGAACGGGCTGCGCCTCGCCTGCAACCAGTCGACGAGCCGCGAGCCGGTCGTCGACTACGACGAGCGCACGATCCGCGACGCGCTGCAGCGGCTGGGCAATCGCCGGTGGACGCGGCTCGCCAGCGCGAGCCGGACGGTGAAGTACCGGCACCTGCTCGACGAGGCGCTCGAGCTCAAGCGCGACGAGCTCGCGGTCCTCAGCGTGCTCATGCTGCGCGGGCCGCAGACGTTCAACGAGCTGAAGACCCGCACCGAGCGCCTGCACGACTTCGCCGATACCAGCGCGCTGCAGATGACCATCGACCGCCTGACCGAGCGCGAGCTCGTCCACCGCCTCGCGCGGCAGCCCGGGCAGAAGGAGCAGCGCTACCAGCAGCTGCTCGGCGGCGAGGAGGCCGAAGAGACCGCGTTCGACGTCGCGCCGGTCACGGCGCCCGCACCCCGGCCCATTCCCGCACCGGTCGCGGCGCCTGTCGCCGACGACACCGCCGAGCGCCTGCTCCGCTTGGAGCGAGAGGTCGCCGAGCTGCGGGCCGAGGTCGGCGAGCTGCGCGCGGAGCTGGGCGGTTGACCAGGCTCCGGCGGCCGGCCGCGGCGCTCGCGCTCGGCGCTGCGACCCTCGCCCTGGCCGGCTGCAGCGCGACCGGAACGCCGGAGATGCTCCCGGATTCCGAGGCCAAGCAGCTCGCCTCGGCCTCCGAGGCGATCGAGGGCGCCTGCGCCCGCGGGCCGCTGACCCCCGCGCAGGAGACGGCGCTGCTCCCACGTGTCACCACCCTCGTCGATGCGACGAAGAAGCATCCCGACACGTTCTTCACGTACGAGCAGGAGGACGAGAACCCGCTCATCAGCACGCCGTCGCTCGAGCTCGCGGCGGTCGTCGGTACGCTCGGCGGCGTCGGGCCCCAGCGCATCTGCAGCCCCCGCCTCGCAGCGATCGCCGACCGGGGACTGATCGCGGCCGGCAAGGTCTCGATGCTGCACGACATGCCGTCGGCGCGCGAGTAGCGAGCCGTGGCGTAAGTCGGCCGCGCGCCGTACGTTGTCCTCAGGCATGCGCGCCCGTCCTGTCTTCGCCGTCGTCCTCGGTCTGGCTCTCACGAGCCCGGCCACCGCGATCGCGGGTTTCAGCCTCGGCCCCGGCACCCCATCGACGGGCGTGGGCGACAGCTCGAACGCGATCACCAGCGGTGACCTGAACGCGGACGGCCGCCCCGACCTCGTCATCGCCAACGGCTCCGATCCCGGCACCGTCGCGACGTTCCTCGGCAACGGCGCCGGTGGATTCGCCAAGCCGCCCGGCTCGCCGTTCGCGGTCGGTGCGCGGTTCCACGCCGACGTCGAGCTGGCCGACGTCAACGGCGACGGGAAGCTCGACGCCATCACGGCGAACAACATCAGCAGCACCGCGGCCGACGACGGCCGGGTGTCGGTCTCCCTCGGCAACGGCGCAGGCGGACTCGCAGCCGCGACGGTCCTGCCGAGCGGCGGCGACGGCGCGGCCACGGTCCAGGTCACCGAGCTGACCGGCGACGGGAAGCTCGACCTCGCCGTGGTCAACCGCGCCTCGGGCGCCGGCGCGCAGCCCGGGAAGCTCGCCGTCCTCGCTGGCGACGGTTCGGGCGGGTTCGGCGCGCCGCAGCCGATCGGTGATCTCGCGACGCCGCTCCTGCTCATCGCGCGCGACGTCACGTGCGACGGGCGCACCGACCTGATCACTGGTGGCAACGCCGGGGGGCTCACCGTCTTCACCCAGCAGCCGGGCGGCGGATTCGCGGCCGGCGCGCCCGTCGCAGCGGGCGTCGCGACGCTCCGCGGGATCGCCGCGGGCGACGTCAACGGGGACGGCCGGACCGACCTCGTGGTCACCAGCCGCGACATGGTGATGGCAACAACCCCCGGCCGTGCGGCGGTGCTCCTGGGCGATGGCGCCGGCGGATTCGTTCCCGCCGCGGGCTCGCCGGTCCCGACCGGCGGGCAGTTCGCCCGCGGCGTGGAGCTGGCCGACCTCACCGGTGACGGCCGGCTCGACCTCGCCGTCACGCACGCGCAGATCCCCGGCTCGGTCGGCGTCCTCGCGGGCGACGGTGCGGGCGGATTCGGGCCGGTGGCGGGCTCTCCGTTCGCGACGGCCTTCGTCGAACAGGCGACCGCCGTGGCCGTCGGCCTGTTCAACGGCGACGCGCTGCCCGACCTCGCGACCGCGCACGCGGAGAACGCCGCGCGGCTCGTCGTCCAGCTGAACACCGGCTTCCCGCTCCCGCCCGCGGGAGTCGCCGCACGCGTCGCCGCCTGCGGGCCGGCCGCGCCGCCCGTGGATCCCGGTTCGCCCGCGACGACGCCGGGCGCCGGCACGACCCCACCGGCCACGGCCGTGTCTCCGCTGGCCCAGGCGGGGCTGCGCGCTCGCGCCGCCGCGCTGCGCCGCATCCTCCGCTACCGCGGCCGGACCCTGCCCGCCGCGCTGACGACGATCACCGCCGAGCTGGGCGGCCGCGGACGCCTCGACGTGAAGATGACCGCCCGCACCGGCCGTCGCGGCAAGCGCGAGACGCTCGCCTCCGGCCGCGCGACCGCGGGCGCGAACGGCCGCGCAAAGGCGCGCATCACGCTGACGAAGGTCGGGCGCCGCGCACTCGGCCGCAAGCGGACGTTCGCGCTGACGGTGACGCTCACCGGCCGCGGTCCCGACGCGCGCACGGCGACGGCCGCACGCGTCGTGACGCTGAAGCCCGCGCGCTAAGCGGCGCGCTCCAGCAGCGCCACGCACTCGATGTGCGGGGTCTGCGGGAACATGTCGACCGGCCGCACGCGCTTGAGCACGTACCCGGCCTCCACGAGCTGCGCGGCGTTCGGCGCGAGCGTCGTCGGGTTGCACGAGATGTAGACGACCCGCTTGGGGTTCGCCTCGATGATCCGGCGAACGACCTTCTGCGAGAGCCCCGCGCGCGGCGGGTCGACGACCAGCACGTCCGGCTTGCCCGCCTTCTCCACCAGCTCGCGGAGCGCAAGCCGCACGTCGCCGGCGAAGAACCGCGCCTTGGAGACGTCGTTGCGGCGCGCGTTCTCGATCGCGTCGGCGACGGCCTCCTCGACGATCTCGATCCCCCAGACCTCACCGGCGCGCTCGGCGAGCGAGAGGCCGACGGTCCCGATGCCACAGAAGAGGTCGTAGACCCGCTCCCAGCCCTGGAGCCCCGCGACCTCGGCGGCGACGCCGTAGAGGCGCTCGGCCATCTCGGTGTTCGTCTGAAAGAACGCGGTCGGCGAGATCTCGAACCGGAGGTCGTTCAGCTCCTCGATGAGCTTCGGGGCCCCGGTCACGATCTCGGTCTCGCCGCCCTGGGTCGTCTCGCCGCGCGCGTCGGTGCGGGTGATCATGATCGCGTCGGCCTGGACCGCCTGGTGGAGGCTGTCCGTGTCGATCGCATCCGCCTCCTTGCCGTCGGCGACGACGAGGCGCGCCTGCAGCTCGCCGGTCCGGCGTCCCTCGCGCACGACGAGGTTGCGCAGCAGCCCGGTGTGGGTCCGGCGGTCGAAGGGGGAGAGCCCCTGGGCCCTCGCCCACGCGAGGACCTCTTCCCGCACGCGGTTGCCGGCCTCGGAGGCGAGCAGGCAGTCGTCGAGCCCGACGATCGTGTGCCACTGGCCAGGCGCGTGGAAGCCGCAGATGAGCTCGCCATCAGGACCTTCACCGAACGAGTACTCGAGCTTGTTGCGATAACGCCACTGCTCGACGGCCGGGACGATCTCCTGCATCTCGAAGCCCTCGAGCTTGCCGATGCGCGTGAGCGCGTCGAGCACCTGCGCCTGCTTGATCTCGAGCTGCTTCGCGTACGGGATGACCTGCCACGGGGCGCCGGGGTGGTCGGCGACGGGCTCGATCCGCTCGGGGCTCGGCGTGATGACCTCGAGCGTGCGCGCCTCGCCGTAGTGGCGCTTGCGCTTGGTGACGACCGCGCGGACCTTGTCCCCCGGGATCGCGCCTGAGACGAAGAGGACGTAGCCGTCGAGCCGTGCGACGCCGTTCCCGCCGAAGGCGAGATCGTCGATGGTGAGCTCGAGGATGGCGTCCCGCTCGGGGCGCGCTGAGGTGTTCACGGGGGCCGACATGCGACCCATCACGCTAGGGGCTGGACGATCTCTACCGGACGCGCACGGTCACCGAGCGACCGCGCGCACCCTTGGCGCGCACCGTAAAGCGGTACGTCCCGCTGCGGAGGCGCTTGCCCGCCCAGCGGCCGGTCACCGCCCGGGTGACGGCGCCGTTGCGCGTGCGCAGCCGCGCGCTCCCGCGCAGGGGTCGGTACCGCGAGCCCTGCTTGCGGGCGACCGACACCCGCAGGCGCCGGGGCTTCAGCGTGGTGGCGGTCAGGCGGACCCCCGCGGAGGGATCGGCCACGAACGCACCGCCCCGCCCGACCGGCGCCACGGTCTCTCCGCCCGTCAGCGCCACGTCGGTGATCCCGTTGACCTTCGGCAGCGGCAGCGACGCCGCGGCCAATGGGGTGTCGTTCCGCTGCGTCACCGGGGACGGGTTGACCGCGGCCGCCTCGCCGTCCGTGCCCTTCTGGACGCCCCAGCAGGTGGCGACCGTCGAACCCGGCTCCAGCAGGCAGCTCCGCGTCCACCCGCCGCGCACCAGCGTGGCCCGCTCCGCCAGGCCTCCCAGAATGGTCAGGGCAAACGGCACCGCGGTGTGGCTGTTGACCTCACCCGTGCCCGCCGCGTCCGCGCCCCAGCAGCGCACGGTGGTCCCGGCCGGCGCGTCCAGCACGCAGAAGCGGTGCCCGAAGCCACCGATCTCCGCCGGTTGCTCGACGCCCTTCACCGCCGTCAGCTCGCCCCACGGCACCTTGGGCAGCGTCAGCGGGAGGTTGCCGTGCGGGATCTCGCCGCCGGGCCCGTACGGCAGCGGGTCGACGATGCCACGGTCGATGATGCTCCCGCCGCGGCACCACACCCGCGAGGTGAGGACGCACATGGTCTCGGGCGTCGACGCCGTCTGGCGGATGGGCTCACCGTCCGGGGCGGTGATCGGCGTGACG
Source organism: Solirubrobacteraceae bacterium (assembly GCA_016462625.1). The sequence goes on from JAEMSV010000018.1 coordinate 41,368, forward strand.
GGCACCGTCGGCACCGAGCTCCTGACATCGCCGATCGTCCCCGCGACGGGGGCGTCCAGCCAGAACGCCCAGCAGTACGTGGCGCCGGACTCGAGGATCGCGCAGCTCGAACGCGGGCCGGGATCGAAGCTCCGGACCGGGCCGGGCAGCGGGACCTTCTTCGGGACCGCGGAGCCGTTGGGCTGGATCGCGATGTCGCTGTCGTCCCAGGTCGAGCGGCCCTGACCGAGCTCGCCGTCGCCATCGTGGCCCAGGCACCACAGCTCGCGGTTGAACGTCAGCACGCAGGTGCGGGCGGCCGATGCGCCGACGTCGACGAGTCGCGGCTGGCCCGGCACCTTGATCTCCACCGGAAGCGGCTGGATCTCGGCGTCGGTGCGTCCCACCTGACCGGAGCTGTTGGCGCCCCAGCAGAACACGCGCTGCTCGTTCATCAGCGCACAGGTGTGGAACCCCCCGGCGGCGACCGCGACGGGGTGCACGTCATCGGGCAGCCGGACGGCGACCGCGTCGGTCGTGGGCGCGGTCGTCCCGTTCCCCAGCTCGCCGAGGGCGTTCAGCCCGCGGCACTGGACCTGGCCGCCCCCGACGGAGCACGCGTGCAGCGTCCCGAGCGTGGTCGGCTGTGCGACCCGGTCGGCCGGCGCGAGCGCGAACGCGGCCGACGGAGCGAAGGCGAGTCCCAGCGCGAGTCCCACCATCCCGGCCCGCAAGCGCATGGCTCAGCCGAGTTGCCTGTCGATCGCGCGGAGCACGGACACCCGGTTCGCGTGGTGCACCTCGTGCTCGCGGATCGCGCGCAGCTGCGCGTCACTCAATCCGTCGAGGTTCTGCGTGACCTGCGCGGCGGTGAGGTCTTCGTAGTCGGCGATCGCCAAAGCCCCGTCAGCCTGCCCGCCGAGTCCCCGGACCATGCGCGCGGTCGCCGTGCCGACCAGATCCTGCATCCCGCCGAGCGCCTCCTCGGTCCGTGCGCCGACGGTGGTGAGCAGGCGCGCCGCGAGCTCCTCGGCGTCCTTGCGTTGCATCCGGCCGCGCCGGACAGCGTCGTCCAGCGCCTCCTGAAGCCGGTCGAACGGAACGACCAGGCCCTTCGTCGCCTTCCGGGGCTGCGTCACCATGCGGACCTTACTCCCCGTTTGCTAGCGAGCCGACACAGGGATGAGCCACTCGAGCAGCGCCTTCTGCGCGTGCCGGCGATTCTCAGCCTGGTTCCAGATCCGCTGGCGCTCGCCGTAGAGCACCTCGTCGGTGATCTCCTCGCCCGGATGGGCCGGGAGGCAGTGCAGCGCGATGGCGCCGGGCGCCGCCTTCGCCATCAGGGCGTCGTCGATCCGGTACGGCGCGAGCGCGGCACGGCGCTCGTCAGCGGTGTCCTCGTCGCCCATCGACACCCACACGTCCGTGTACACGGCGTTCGCGCCCGCGACCGCCTCCGCGGGGTCGTCGGTGAGCTGCGCTCCGGGCGCCTCGGTGAGCGTGTATCCGTCGGGCGAGGCGACCGCGACCTCGACGCCCGCGAGTTGCCCGACCAATGCGAGCGAGCGCGCGACGTTGTTGCCGTCGCCGACGTACGCGAGCTTCAGCCCGTCGAGCTGCCCGAACTCCTCCTTCATCGTGAGGAGGTCGGCGACCGCCTGGCACGGATGGTGGCCCGCGGTGAGCATGTTGAAGACCGGGATCGAGGCGTGCTCGGCGAGCTCCTCGAGCAGCGCGTCGGGACCGGTCCGCACGCCGACGGCCGCGACGTGACGCGACAGGATCAGCGCGGTGTCCCGGACGGATTCCCCGCGCGAGAGCTGCATCTCGTCGGGTCGCAGGATCATCGGATGGCCGCCCATCTCGGCGATGCCGGCCTCGAAGCTAAGGCGCGTGCGGGTGGACGGCTTCTGGAAGATGAGGCCGATGCTCCGCCCCTCGAGCAGGCGGCTGGAAAGCGGCGCGGACTTCAGCGCAACCGCACGGTCGAGGACCTCGCCGAGGTCGTCGGGGGTGAGCTCGAGTCCGGTGAGGAGGTGGCGGGGCAAGCGGGACAATCTAGCCGCGCCGCGCCAGCTCGGTCCTCAGGTCCCGTTCGACCTCGTCCGGTCGCTCGTCGAGGTCCGTATCTGTGATGCGGGTCGTCGGCAGGTCGTGGACAGCCTTGACCCGGCGGTCCCGGCGGCGATCACGGTCATAGGCCGTCACGGTGTCATGCACCGCGCTGTCGATCTCGACGGCGACCCACTCGCGCCGAAACAGTGTGTCGATGGTGACCCACTCGTGGTCGTCCAGCTGGAACGGGACGTTGTGCTCGGTCGGCGGGAATCCGCGGTCGCGCAGAAACCGATGGAAGCGCCCTTCCAGTTTCGACGCGAGGCGGCCGGTGACCGGCCGGCGTGTGCGCAGCAGGGTCTCGAGGGTCCCGAGCCCCAGCGCCTGGGGCGCCCTCGCGATTGCCGCATCGACGGCGGGCAGGTGCAGCTTCTTCATCGCCTCGGCCTCGTTGACCGCGAGGTCAAGGTGAAACGCATCGAGAACCGCGGCAAGGTCCAGCAGCGTGCGAGCCAGCGTGGTCACCCGCAGGCCGTCGCGGATGGTGATGTCCCGAGGATCGAGCGCGCGGACGCGGGGGTGCAGCCGCTTCCGCCTTCTCCGCCTCGTCGGCACGATGACCTCGACGTCGCCCTTCCATCGCAGCAGTCGGTGACGGGCACCGGCGCTCCGGTGGCTGAGGACGGCCTCGGGCCCGCACGCCTTCAACGCAGCCCGCTCGAGCTCGTCGCGGGTGGGATCGACCCGGCCGTAGAGGTGCACGCCCTGGAAGAGCCGGTTCAACTCGGGCGACTTCGCATGCCGATCGATCGCGCTCTGGGACCACCCCGCGGCCAGCAACTCCTCCGTCGTCATCACCCACCGGGAGCGCCGCGCAAAGGTCGCCAGGTCGACCCCGGTACGTTTCCACCGCTCAGCGGGGCTTTCGTTCCCATCCATCGGCCGATGGAACCAGCCGCGGCCCGCCACGGCCGGGCTCTCCACAGAGATGACACAGAACCTGCGCATCCTCACCTGGAACCTCTTCCACGGCCGCGCGGTCCCGCCCGCCGGCCGGAACCTCCTCCCCGAGTTCACCGAGCACATCGCTGCCTGGGACTGGGACGTCGCGCTGCTCCAGGAGGTGCCGCCGTGGTGGCCCGAGCCGGTCGCGCGCGCGGCCGGCGCCGAACAGCGCACCGTGCTCACGTCTCGCAACGCGCTGCTGCCACTCCGCCGTGCGCTCGCCGAGCGCTGGCCCGACGTCATCAAGTCCAACGGCGGCGGCGCGAACGCGATCCTCGTCCGCGGCCAGCACGCGATCACCGCGCACCGCCACGAACGGCTGCGCCGCCGGCCGGAGCGGCGCATGGTCCACGGCGTGCGCCTCGACGACGGCACGTGGATCGCGAACCTCCACGCCCAGGTGCGACCGCACAGCGAGACCCGCATCGACCTCGCGCGCGCGGGCGCGGCCGCGCACACGTGGGCGGGGACCGCCCCGGCGATCCTGGGCGGTGACTGCAATGTCCCGGACCCGGCCATCGACGGGTTCGCGCGCCTCGGCGGGCGCGGGGTCGACCACGTGCTCGGCCGCGGGTTCACCTCCGAGCGCCGGCCCGAGATCCCCAACCGAGACGCGTTGTCCGATCATGCAGCGGTCATCGTCGACGTGCGCCGGGAGCACGGTTAGGTTCCCCCCAATGCGCCTCGCCCTCCTCCTTGCCTGCTCCTGCGCCCTCGCGCTCACCGCGTGCGGCAAGGACGACGAGCAGGACACCGCCGGCCCCACGGCCACCACCGCGAACGCCGCCAAGTCCTCACCCTCCGGCGAAGGCGGGCCCGGCGTCACGGTCGGCATGCGGAACTTCGCGTTCGAGCCGGCGGAGATCACCATCAAGGTCGGCGAGCAGGTCACCTGGCGCAACGACGACACGACCGAGCACAACGTCAAGGGCCAGGGCGTGGACGACGCGCCGCGCACCGACCCGATCGAGCAGGGCGAGACCTACGCGTGGACGGCGAAGGACGCGGGGACCGTCACGTACATCTGCACCATCCACCCGAACATGGTCGGGACGGTCGTCGTCAGCAAATAGGCGTCAGCGCCGCAGCCCGAAGCCGCGCAGCATGAGCAGCGCGCGCTCGCCCGCCGACCCCGCCTTCGGCAGCACGCCGAGCTGGACCGCAGCCTCGTAGAGGTCGAAGAAGGCACGCACGCGCCACAGCTTCTCGCGGGCCTCGTCGAGCTCGCAGTAGAAGATCGCGTGCACGACGATGAACTTGCCGGTCGGCGGGAGTTCGGGAAGCTCACCGCGATGCGTCGCGAGCAGCTTCACGGGCAACGCGACGAACCGGCCGTCGTGCAGCCGGCTGCCCGTCGCCTCCATGCGCGCATCCGGGAACGCGGCCCACAGGCGGCTCACGTGGTCGGCGAGCGCCGCAGCCGACTCCAGCGGCTGCGGGCACAGCGGGTCCTCGTAGTGGAGATCCTCTGCGCAGACCTCCGCGAACGCCGGCCGGTCACGCCCCGAGAAGGCGGCCTGGAAGCCGTCGGCGAGCGCGTCGACGTCGGCGCTCATAGGGCGAAGTCCGCGAGGCCGCTCGTCGGCGAGGACGCCCGCGCGTAGGTCCGCTGCTCGATCCGACCGGCGCCCCGCGCGAGGTGGCCCGCCTCGACGGCCAGCCGCATCGCCGTCGCCATCGCCACCGGATCGGCGGCGCGCGACACCGCGTTGGCGAGCAGCACCGCGTCGCAGCCGAGCTCCAGCGCGCGCGCCGCGTCGGACGCCGTCCCGATGCCCGCGTCGAGGATGACCGGCACGCCGGCCTTCTCCACGATGAGCTCGATGTTCACCGGGTTGACGATGCCGCGACCCGACCCGATCGGCGAGCCCAGCGGCATCACCGCCGCGCAGCCGACGTCCTCGAGCCGGCGCGCGAGGATCGGGTCGTCGTTCGTGTAGGGCAGCACCGTGAAGCCGGCGTCGACGAGCTGCTCGGCGGCGGCGATCAGCTCCACCGCATCCGGCAGCAGCGAGTGCTCGTCGCCGATGACCTCGAGCTTGACCCAGTCGGTCTCCAGCGCCTCGCGGGCGAGCTGCGCGGTCCGCACGGCGTCGCGCGCAGTGAAGCACCCCGCGGTGTTGGGGAGGATCGCGACGCCCGCGCGATCGATGACGTCGACGAGCGAGCCCGACGTGCTCGCGTCCACCCGTCGCATCGCGACGGTGACCAGCTCGGTGCCGGACGCCTCGATCGCCTCGGCCAGCGTCTCCATGCGCGTGAAGCCTCCCGTCCCGAGCAGCAGCCGGGACGAGAACTCACGGTCGGCGATGCGCAACATGCCGGTCATCCTCCCTGGATCGCGGTCAGGACCTCGACCTGGTCGCCGTCGCGCAGCTCGTGCGCGTCCCATGTCGTGCGCGGGACGACCTCCGCGTCGACCGCCACCGCGATGCCGCGCCGGCCCGCTTCGAGCCCGAGGTCGTCGAGCAGCGCGCCCACCGTCGCGGGGTCGGGCAGCGCGCGCGACTCACCGTTGACGGAGATCACGCGACCACCTGCCGTGCGGTCGTCAGGACATCGGCGACCAGCTCGCCCGTGACCGACGCGAGCAGGATCCCGTTGCGGTGGTGGCCGGTCGCCCAGACCAGCCCGTCGACGACATCGCTGCGGCCGAGGATGGGCGTGTTGTCGGGGACGCCGGGGCGCAGGCCGACCGCGCTCTCCTCGATCACGAGCTCGCTGAGCCCCGGTACGAGATCGATCGCGTCGCGCAGCAGCTCGTAGACACCGCCCGCGGTGACCGCGGTGTCGAATCCGCGCTCCTCCATCGTCGCGCCGAGCACGTAGCGCCCGTCACCGCGCGGGACGAGGTAGCCGCCCTCGAAGCGCAGCACGCGGTCGAGCAGCCCGGGGCCCTCGGGATCGCGCAGGCGCAGGATCTGGCCCTTCACCGGGCGAACGGGAACGCGGGCCGCCGGCGGCAGCCCCAGCTCGGCGCCCGACCAGGCGCCGCCGGCCACGACGACCTGCGCTGCGTCGATGCGCGTCGCGTCGGCCAGCTCGACGCCGACCGCGCGGTCTCCGTCGAGCGCGATGCGCGCGACCTCGGTCCCGGTCTGCACGACCACGCCGTCGCGCTGCGCCGCAACCAGCAGGGCACGGCGGAGACGGCGCGGGTCCACGGCGTGGTCGTCCGCGGCGAGGAGCGCGAGCCGCACCGTCGGGGCCAGCGCCGGGGCGAGTGCCCGCGCGGCTGTCGGCAGCAGCTTCTCGACGCGCAGGCCCAGCTGCTCGCGCAGCACCAGCTCGCGCTCGAGCGCGCGCCGCTCGTCCTCCCCGCGCGCGACGAGCAGCGTGCCGCAGCGCCGGTAGCCCGGGTCCTCGTCGCTCGCGCGGTGCAGCTCCTCGGCGAACGCCGGCCACGCCTCCGCGGCCCGCAGACCGAGGTCGAGCAGCGCCTGCTCGCCGACGTCGGCCTCGCTGACCGGTGCGAGCATCCCGGCCGCGACCGCCGACGCGGCACCCTCGGGCTGACCGTCGGCCGCACGCTCGATCACCCGCACGCGGAGCCCACGGCGCGCCGCGGCCCAGGCGACCCCGAGCCCGACGACGCCCGCGCCGATCACGACGACCTCGGCACTCCCGTTGGCACGCATCTGACGACTCCTCGCTTCGGCGGCATGATCCGCATCAGCTGTTGACGGTCGACGCCGCTTCCTGCGCCCTCTCAGCCCTGATTGCCGGGCTCCCGTATGGAGTTCAGGCTACTACCGCGCCCGCAATCACACCCGCGGCGGCGACTTGGACGATCGCTTCGGCGCGCAGGTCCGGTAGGTCCGCGAGCCCACGACCTTGCGGCCGTCGGCCGTCCTGATCTCGATCCGCACGGTGAAGCGGCCCTTCGGCAGGCCCGTGAGGTTCACCGGCGCCGTGACCCGCTTGCCGCGCACGGTCTTCACCCGTTTGCCGTTGACCTTGACCACCGCGCTGGCGATCCTCAGCCCGCGGGGCTGGCGCAGCCGGATGCGGAACTTGCGCCGGGACACGCACGTCTTCGCCGACGGCAGGACGATCACCGAGCTGGCCTTGGGCAACGGCGGCAGCGACACCACCGGCGCGGGGGCCGGCGACGCGGCCGGGACCGGAACGGCTGCGGGCGGCACCGCGGGCGGGACCGCGGGAGGCGTGACGGGCGGCGTCGCCGGCGGCGCGTCTCCGCTCAGCCGGAGCCGCCGGACGTGGTTGCGGTAGCCCTGCGGCGCGAACAGCTGGTCGCCGAACGCGGCGACGTCGTACGGCGTGTCGAGGAGGATGTTCGAGAGGACGCCTGTGTCCATGAAGGCGTGCCCGGGCGCCGCCGCGAAGCGATGGATGCGGGGCGGGCCACTCGTCGCGAAGACGAGCTCGCCGGCGGCCGTCAGGTCGAAACCCTCGTGCTGTGCCGTGGCCGTGTGCGTGAAGCGGCCGACATAGGCGCCGGCATGGTCGAACCGCTGCACCCACGCCGGGGACGTGGCGACGTAGACCCCGGACGACCCCGCGGTCACGTCCTCGGCACTACCGAGCTGACCCTCCGCGGTCCCATCAGTCCCCGCCTTGCACTGGCTCGCGGCGGCGCAGACCTCGAACCCCGTGCTGCCGCCCGTGACGACGTCCCAGCCGAACGCGTGGACGAACGCGCCCGCACCGGTGAAGCGTTGGGCGCGGTGGTGGGAGGAGTCCGCCACGACGACGTCGCCGTTCGGCGCGAAGCCGAGCCCGCGGCCGTTGTTGAACTCTCCGCCGAGCGCACCGAGGACGCCCGCCTTGCAGTTCGCCGCGACGGTGCAGACCTCGAAGTCCGTCGAGCCGCCCGTGACCGTGTCCTTGCCGAACGCCCGGAGGAAGGTCCCCGACGCGTCGAACATCTGCAAGCGGCGCCCGTCGGTGACGGCGACGATCCCGGCAGGCGACACGCTGATGCCGTTGATCCCGCTGAACTCGCCGCCCGCGCTCCCCTGGGAGGGCGCCTGGCACGGGTCCGCCGTCGTGCAGATCTCGGCGCCGGCGCCGCCGCCGACGATCACGTCCTTGCCCCACATCCGCTCGAACGCCATCGCCGGCGAGAACTTCACGATGCGCTTCGCGCCGGCGTCGGCGACGTACAAGGACCCGTCGGGGCCAGTCGCCGCGCGGGTGGGGCCGGCGAGCTGCCCGGCGGTCCCGCCGAGCGCAGGGCCAATCGCCCCCTCGACGACGATGGCGGCACGCGCCGCTGGCGCGAGGGCGAACAGGCAGAGAACGGCGATCAGGGTGCTTGCGCGCCACCGGACGGTCATGGGAGCACTCCTCGGAGTCGCTTGACCATCCCCTCGCCACACAGGGGACCACAGCGCCCCCGCACACGTCAACGGATCTGAACCGGATTCACGGAACGCGACCCTGCGACACTGCCGCCCGTGACCCGCGAAGAGCGACTCGCGCGACTCCAAGCCGCGCGCCTGTACCTCGTCACCCCGCTCGCGCCGGGTGGCCGCGCACTCGAGGGCGTGCTGTCCGCGGCGCTGCAGGGCGGCGTCGACATCGTGCAGCTGCGCGACAAGGACGCCGACGACGGCGAGCTCCTCGCCGCCGCCGCGGTCGCCCGCCGGCTCTGCGACGCCACCGGCGCGCTGCTGATCGTCAACGACCGGCCCGACCTCGTCGAGCCCGCGCGTGCCGACGGCGTGCACGTCGGACAGGACGACGCGACCGTCGCGCAGGCCCGCGCGATCGCGGGAGACGACGTGATCGTCGGCCGCTCGACCCACGCCCCCGCCCAGCTGGCGGCAGCCGCCGACGACGGCGCGGACTACGCCGCGGTCGGCCCCGTCCACGCGACGCCGACGAAACCCGGCCGCGCGCCCGTCGGGCTCGACTACGTCCGCCACGCCGCCGACCGCGCGCGCCTGCCGTGGTTCGCGATCGGCGGCCTCATGCCCGAGAACACCGGCGAGGTCGTCGCCGCCGGCGCACACCGCATCGTCGTCGTCCGCGCGATCGCGGACGCCGACGACCCCCGCGCTGCTGCGGCCTCCCTGCAGC
>JAEMSV010000094.1 GCA_016462625.1 Solirubrobacteraceae bacterium
GTCAGCCTGGACGTGGAGGTTCTTGATCTCGAGGATGCTCATGCTTCTCCGGTGGGTCTCGAAAGCTTGTGGGTCAGGCCGGGATCGGCGAGCGGGCGGATTCGCGCGACGAGAACTCGACCAGGTCGGCCAGGGTCGTCTGCGCGAGGGCGCGGGTGACGCCGCCCTGCACGCGGGTCCACAGCAGCTTGGTGGCACAGCCATGGCCCTTGTCGGCCTCGTGCGAACAGAGCACGCGGGCCTGGTCGGGACGGTCCTCGACGAAGCACGCCATCGGGGCGACGGGCCCCTCCAGCGCGATGATGACGCGGTCCATCGTGAGTTCCGCGGCGTCGATCGTGAGCCGATAGCCGCCGTGCGCGCCGCGGGTCGATTCGACGATGCCGTCCTTCTTCAGCAGCGCCACGATTCGCTCGAGATACGCGAGCGGCAGGCCCTCGGCCTCGGCGATCGCCTTGAGGGAAACGGGCTTGCCAGGATCGTCGGAGCGCTGGACGCGGCCCAGCTCGACCAGGAGCCGGACGCCGTACTCCGCTTTGGTCGTGAAGATCATCGGGCATAATCCTACCAGTGAGGTCGGATAAGCCTTCATCCCCTGGCGCCTGCGACACCGGTGTGTGCGGCGCGGATGTGCCGCCGCTGGTCGGGTCGATCCTGACCGGGGTCGGGATGACGGTCGCACAGGCTGCGGCGGCGCTGGAGCGCGGCGAGACGGTCGCGCTCACCGACGTGCAGGAGCGGATCGTCCAGGAATGGGCTTCAGCGCGACTGTAGGCTCGCGCCCGCGTTGACGCATCCGTGAGCACCGAGACGACACCCCAGCTGTTCGGACGCGCCCGTGAGGTCACCCGCGTCGCGCACGCCGTCACCGTGGGCAGGCCGGTGCTGATCATCGGAGAGCCGGGAATCGGGAAGACCGCCTTGGCACGTGCGGGTGGCCGCGCGGCGAACCCCGCCAACATCTGGCAGGGCGGTGGCATCGCGACCCTCGACTGGGTCAGCTACCTCCCTTTCCGCCGCGCCCTGCAGACGGAGATCCCGAACGCTGAGCCGAGCGTGGTCGCGGACTTCCTCGCCGACCGCGCGGATGGCGGCGTCTTCATCATCGACGACCTGCAGTGGGTCGACGACGACACCATCACCGCGACGCTGCTCCTCGCGGAGCAGGCCCCCGTCATCGCCACGACCCGCCCGGTGCCTCGCGGCGAGGACGTGCGCGAGCGGCTCGCCGCAGCCCGCTTCGACGTCATCGACCTCGCGCCCCTCCCCGAGCCAGACGCCGCGGAGCTCGCCCTGGCACAGAACCCTTCACTGACGCGCCTCGACGCGATCTCGGTCGCCCGCCGCGCCCGGGGGAACCCGCTCTTGATCCAGGGCCTCGCGCACGCCGAGCGCGACACCACGGAGCTTTCCCTGGCGTTGCGGGCACGCCTGGCCGACCTCACGCCAGACGCCCGCGAGATCCTCCACCGCATCGCGATCCTCGAGCGTCCCGCGCAGCTCGACATCGCCTCGGACGACCTGCAGCAACTCCTCGACATGGGCCTTGTCATCGAGCTGCCGGACGGCGTCCAGGTACGCCATGCCCTCATTGCCGACGCCGTCCTCGAAGGGTTGTCGGCGGAGGAGCAGCGCGAGGTGCATCGCGCGCTCGCGCCGCTGCTCGACGCCCCGGGCGAAGCCGCTCGGCACTGGGCCGCCGCCGGCGAGAGGGGTGCCGCCAGAGGCCTCGCCCTCCGCGCCGCGCAGACGGCGGACCGACCGGTGGAGCGCGCCCGCTGCGCCGCGCTGGCGGCCACCTGCCTCGAGGGCCCAGAGCGCGACGGCCAGATCGTGGCGGCGATGGCGCGGCTCGCGGCACTGGGCGACTTCGGCTCGGTCGTCGGGCTCCGTGAGGAGATCGCCCCAGGCAGCGATGTCGAGCCTGAGGCGTATCGCCTGCAGGCGCGTGGCCTATTCGAGAGCGACGACGCCGAGGCTGCCGGCGAGGCCATCGCGTCGGGGCTCACCGCCGCACAGAAGCTTGAGGATGCTGCCGCGACGGCGCGGCTGAAGATCACTGCTGCCTACCACGGGCTGTGGTCGATGGAGTTCGACGCCGACGCGATTCTCGAAGCGATCGCATGCGCCGAAGAGGTCGGCGCGATCGCCGACGCCGAGATGCACGTGCAGGCTGCGGCTGGACTCGCCCCGGCGCTGGTCGGAACGGACAACCCGCTGGCCGTCGAGATGGCCCACCGCGGCCGGGAGCTCGCCCGCGCTGAGGGACACGACTGGGCCGAGCAGGAATCCTGGGCCGCCGAAGCGACCGCGCTCACCAACCTCGACCGCGCGGCCGAAGCCCGGGAGTGCACCCGACGCGGCGAGGCGGAGCTGCTCGCGAAGGGCTACCACGCGACGGTCGCCAGGATCCGGGCGTCTCGCGCCGACCTGCTGATCTTCGACTGCGAGTTCGACACCGTCCTGGCGCTCACGGAGGAGCTGCTGGCCCGGCCGAGCCTGCTCGGCGGAAGCTGGGACACCGCCACCTGGAGCCGGGCCTTTGCGCTCAGCGAAACGGGCCACGCCGCCGCCGCGGACGCCCTGTTTTCCGAGCTCGGGAGCCAGGCCCAGCGAGACCGGACGTTCAACGTCACATGGCTCCGCGCCAAGGCGCTCCTGTCCCGCGGCGACGGGTGGAGCGCATTGCCGCTGGCCGAAGCCGCCGTCGAGTACAGCCAAGGAACGTTCCTGCAGCCCCAGGCGGCGGCCACGCTCAGACGCGCCCAGTGGGAATGCGGCATAGCCGTCACGCCGCCTGGCCCACTCATGGAGACGCGCATCGCCGCCGCCTTCCGAGCCGAGCTCGCGGGGCTGGGAGCGCTCGACGCCGGCGACTGTGGAGAAGCGATCGAGCACTTTCGGCTCGCGATTTCGCAGAACGGCTGGCGACGACACCGTCTGCGGTGCCGCCTCGGCCTCGCGGAGGCGCTCGATCAGGTCGATCCCGAGCAGGCCACGGCCGAGTTCGAAGCGCTCGCCACCGACCTGCGTGAAGCGGGCTGGGCCGTCCTGCACCGGCGTGTCGAGCCTCTCGTGACCGCTCCCCCCGGGAGTCGGCGTCTGCGCGCGGCCAGTCCCCGCGGCGCCGGTGACCTCACCGAACGTGAGAACACCGTCCTCACGCTGGTCGCCGACGGACTCACCAGCCGTCAGATCGCCGACCGACTCGGCATCAGCCAACCCACTGTCGAGACCCACGTCCAAGCGGCCATGCGCAAGCTCGGTGCCAAGACCAGGGCCGAAGCCGCAGCCACCGCGAAGACCCCCACCGCCACCCGATGACCGGCACCACGGCGGATGCCCTCATCGGGCGCTCAGCAGAGGTCCACCGCGTTGCGCGCGCGGTCGCCGCCGGACGATCCGTGCTGATCATCGGCGAGCCCGGCGTCGGCAAGACGACCCTCGCCCGCGCAGGGGCAACAGCGGCAAACGTGCCGAGGATCTGGGAGGGCGGCGGCATCGCGATGCTCGACTGGGTCAGCTATCTGCCCTTCCGCCGCGCCCTGGGGCTCGACCTCCCCGATGGCGACGCGTCCGTTGTGGCCGACTTCATCTCCGACCAGGCGGGAAGCGGCGTATTCCTCGTCGACGACCTGCAGTGGGTCGACCAGGACACGATCACGGCGACGCTGTTGATCGCCGAGCGGCTCCCCGTCGTCGGTGTCGTGCGCGAATCCCCGCGAGGGCACAAGGTCCGAGATCGCCTGGCGGCCGCGGGGTTCGAGGTCCTCGAGCTCGGGCCGCTCGACGACGCCGACGCGACCCTGCTGGCACAGGCCCACAACGCCGCGCTGACCGCTGGCGATGCGGCGGCTGTCGCACGGCGCGCTCGGGGCAATCCCCTGATGGTCCAGGGCCTCGCGCACGCGGGTGAACGCACCGATGAGCTGGCGCTCGCGCTCCGCGCACGGCTCGGCGAACTCTCCGTCCCGGCGCGCGAGGCGCTGCATCGCATCGCCGTGCTGGAGCGACCCGCACGAATGGCACTGGCACCGGAGGACCTGCGACAGCTCACAAGCCTCGGCCTCATCGTCGAGACCCACGAGGGCGTCCAGGTCAGCCACGCGCTCATCGCGAGCGCCGTTCTCGACGGGCTGCCGGCAGAGGCCCTCGCCGAGGTCCATCGGCAGGTCGCACGAAACCTCGACGATCCAGGTGAGGCGGCGCGCCACTGGGCCGCGGCGGGCGACCGCGGGCACGCGCGAGCGCTCGCCCAGCGAGCGGCAACGACGACGGAGCGACCCGTTGAGCGCGCCCGTTGCGCCGCGCTGGCGGCTGAGTGCCTGGAGGGCCCGGGCCGCGACGAGGAGCTCGTCGCGGCGATGGGCGGCCTCGCTGCGGTTGGAGACTTCGCACGGCTCGTCGACCTGAGCGAGCACGTCTCCCCCGACAGCGACGTGCTGCCCGAGGCACAACGGCTCCGAGCGCGCGGCCTGTTCGAGGGCGAGGACGCAGGCAGTGCGAGCGACGCGATCGAGGCCGGGCTCTCGGCGGCCAAGCGGTTGGGCGATGAGGCGGGCCGCGTGCGTCTTGAGCTGACCGCGGGCTATCACGGCATGTGGTCCACGCTGGGAAGCCTGGAGGACACGTCCGCCGTCCTCGCCGTGTTCGCCCGGGCTCAGGAGCTGGGCGTGGCCGATGCCGAGATGCACGTGCTGGCCGCGGCGGCGCTGGTCGTCCTCCCCGGCCCCGATGCGGCCCTCCTCGCGCGACGTGGACGGGAGCTCGCGCGAGCGGGCGGCGACGTCTGGTCGGAGCACACATCCTGGCTCGCCGAGGCCAGCGCATGCAACAACCAGGAAGGAGGGGTGAAGGCAGCGGAGATCTCGCGCCAGGGCGCAGAAGAGCTCACCTCGCGCGGGTACCGAACACCTGCCGTTCGCCTCCAGGCGCAGCGGGCCGATCTCCTCGCGGAGGAGTGTGAATACGCCGCTGCGCTCGGCCTCACCGAGGAGGTACTGGCACGGCCGGCCCTTCTGGGGAACTACTGGGACATGGCGACTTGGAGCCGTGCGATAGCGCTGAACGACATCGGACGGACCGCGGAAGCGGATGGGCTCTTCGACGAGCTCCAACGAGTCGAGCTCGACAACTCAGCTGGCTACGTCGCGTGGATCCACGCAGAGTCCCTGTGGGCGCGTGGCGACGCTCTCGGGGCCATGCGCGCAGCCACCGCCGGACTGGAACGCATGACGGTGACGGTGCAACGCCCGCAGATCGTCGCGGTGCTCGCCCGCGCCCAATGGGAGTACGGGGCGCCGCAGGCCCCGGACGGCCGGCTCGGGATCGACGGCGTCACCGCCCCGTACGAAGCGGAGAGTGACGCGCTGTATGCCCTCCAGATGGGCGCGTCTGCAAACGCTGTCGAGGCCTTCGAGACCGCGATCGCGTTGGGCTCGAGCCGTCGGCACCGGCTACGTTGCCGTCTCGGGCTCGCGGAGGCGGTCGATCGCATCGACCCCGAACGGGCCACCACGATGTTCGAGACCGTGAGTGCCGAGCTCGCCGTGGTGGGCTGGACGGTCCTGCACAAGCGGGTCGTATCGCTGATCGATCAGCCACTCGGAACCCGCCGGCTGAAGGCGGTGCCGCCGGCGGCCACGGGCGCGCTGACCGCACGCGAGCACGATGTCCTCACGCTGGTCGCCGACGGACAGACGAGCCGGGAGATTTCCGAGCGGCTCGGCGTGAGCCTGCCGACCGTCGAGACGCACATCCGCTCGGCCAAGCGCAAGCTCGGCGCGAAGACACGAGCGGAGGCCGCGGCAGCGCGCCGGTAGGCTCGCCGCCGCAGATCCTCCCGTGGCGACCGTCAAGACCCCATTCCTGTTCGGGCGCGCCCGCGAGATCGACCGGATCGCCGACGCAGTCAAGACCGGGCGCCCCACCCTGATCGTCGGTGAGCCGGGCGTCGGCAAGACGGCCCTGGCGCGTGCCGGTGTCCGGGCCGCAAACACCGTCCAGACCTGGGAAGGCGGCGGCATCGCGACCCTCGACTGGGTCAGCTATCTCCCCTACCGCAGAGCGCTCGGAGTGGAGCTCCCCGACGGCGACCCCGTGGTCGTCGCAGACTTCCTCGCCGACCACGCGGCCGGGGGAGCGTTCATCGTCGACGACCTCCATTGGGTCGATCAGGACACCGTCACCGCGACGCTCCTGCTGTCCGAGCGCGTGCCGGTGGTCGCCGTCACACGGCCCATGCCTCGAGGCGAGGCCATCCGCGAGCGCCTGGCCGCCGCAGGCTTCGACGTCATCGACCTCGAAGCGCTCGCCGAGAACGACGCGGCCCGGCTCGCGGCCGTCCAGAACGCTTCGCTGACCGGGGCCGATGCGCATTCGGTCGCGCGGCGGGCCGGCGGGAACCCGCTGCTCATCCAGGCGCTGGCCCACGCGGGCGACGACACGACCGAACTGGCGCTCGCGCTCCGCGCGCGTCTCTCGGAGCTCTCGCCCACCGCCCGCAGCGCCCTGAACCGCGTTGCGGTCCTCGAACGACCCGCACGGCTCGACGTCACTTCCGGCGATCTCCACCAGCTGGTGGACATGGGGTTGGTCACCAACGCGGCGGACGGGGTTGAGGTCCGCCACGCCCTCATCGCCGACGCCGTGCTGCAGGGCCTCTCGGCCGCCCAGTTGCGGGATGTGCACCGCGCCGTCGCCCAGCACGTCGACGACCCGGGCGAGGCCGCCCGGCACTGGGCCGCAGCCGACGAGCCGACCCGCGCCCGCGAGCTTGCCCTGCAAGCGGCGACGACGGCGACGCGTCCGGTTGAACGCGCGCGCTGCGCCGCGCTGGCCGCCTCGTGTCTCGACGGCCCGGTCGGGGATGAGGAGCTCGTCACGGCGATGCAGCGCCTCGCGGCCCTCGGTGACTTCCCCACCGTCGTCGACCTCAGCGTGAGCGTTCCCGCGGGCAGTCCACACGAGCCAGAGGCACTGCGCCTCCGAGCACGCAGCCTGTTCGAAGCGCACGACGCCGACGGCGCCGCGGAGGCTGTCGCTGCTGGCATGGCGGCAGCGATGCGCGTCGAGGACGCCGTCGCGACGGCCCGACTGCAGATCACCAAGGCGTACCACGACCTGTGGTCCTTGGAGACTGACGCCCAGGGCCCGCTGAATGCTGTCGCCCTCCTGGAGGCCGCCGGCGTCGCCGACGCGGAGATGTACGTGCAGGCCGCCGCGGCGCTCGCGTTCTTCCAGGACCCGGTCTTCGCCGTCGAACTGGCGCACCGCGGCCGGCAGCTCGCCGACGTGGAAGGCCACGCCTGGGCCGAGCAGGAGTCGTGGGCCACCGAGGCGACCGCCCTGAACAACAGCAACCGCGTGGAGGAAGCCGGCAAGGTCGCGCGCGAGGGCGAGATGGTGCTCCTCGGCAAGGGCTACCACTCCACCGTCGCGCGCATTCGAGCCACCAGAGCCGAGCTGATGGCGTACGCGTGTGAGTTCGACGCCGTACTCACGCTCACCGAGGACCTGCTGGCGCGCCCGGGCCTCCTGGGCGGCAGCTGGGACACCGCGGTCTGGAGCCGCGCCCTCGCGCTGAACGACACGGGAGCGCTCGACGCGGCCGATGCCGCCCTGAACGAGCTGGACGGACGGGTCCTGACGGGCGGCGCGTTCTGCGCCACGTGGATCCGCGCAGAGACCCTCATCAGTCGTGGAGATGCCGCGGGAGCGATGCGCATGTCGGCGAACGCCGTCGACCTCGGCAACGATCTTCTGCGCCCCGTTGCGGCGGCCACCCTGGCTCGCGCGCAATGGGAGTGCGGGGTCCCCGTGACGGCATCGTACGTCAAGCACCCGGGCCTGGGCTCCTACGACGCCGAAATCAAGGCATGGATCGCACTCGATGCCGGCGCCACCGCGGACGCGATCAGGCACTTGGAGCTCGGTGTCTCGCAAGGGCAATGGCGTCGGCACGCCCTGTGGTGCCGACTCGGTCTCGCGCAGGTCCTCGACCGCGTGGACCCTGAGCGCGCGAGCATCGAGTTCGACGCTCTCGCTCGCGAGCTGCGCGAGGTCGGATGGATCACGCTCCTCGCCCGGGTCGAGCCGCTGCTCGACGCACTGCCCGGAAGCCGCAGCCTCGCGGCAGCCAAGGGCAGCGTCCGAGGCAGCCTCACGCAGCGTGAGCACGACGTCCTGACGCTCGTCTCCGACGGACTCACCAGCCGTCTCATCGCCGATCAGCTGGGCATCGGCCAGCCCACCGTCGAGAGTCACATCCGCTCAGCCATGCGCAAGCTGGGCGCAAAGACGAGAGCCGAGGCCGCGGCGGCCCACGGGTAGGCTCGGCGCCGCCAGACCCGTCCGTGAGCTCCCAACCAACATCCCTCGTCGGCAGAACCCAGGAGACGAAGCGCGTCGCCCACGCGGTCTCGGTCGGGCGTCCGGTGCTGATCGTGGGCGAGCCAGGGGTGGGCAAGACCGCGCTCGCACGTGGAGGCGCCCGGGCCGCGAACCCGCCGCGGATCTGGGAAGGCGGCGGGATCGCGACCCTCGATTGGGTCAGTTACCTCCCGTACCGCAGGGCGATGGACCTGGACCTTCCGAACGGCGAGGCGAGCGTCGTCGCGGACTTTCTCGCCGACAACGCGGATGAGGGGGTTTTCGTCGTTGACGACCTCCAATGGGTCGACGACGACACGATCACCGCAACGCTGCTGCTCGCCGAGCGCGTGCCGGTGATCGCCGCCACACGGCCCATGCCGCGGGGACAGGATGTGCGAACGCGGCTGGCCGAAGCCGGGTTCGAGGTCATCGAGCTGGCGCCCCTCACCGAGGAAGACGCCGCGGACCTGGCGGCCGCGCAGAACCCGGCGCTCACAGAGCTGGATGCGCGGTCCGTCGCGCGCCGGGCCGGGGGCAATCCCCTGTTGATCGAAGGCCTTGCACACGCCGGCGAGCACACCACCGAGCTGGCGTTCGCGCTCCGTGCGCGGCTCGCCGAACTGTCCGAACCGGCACGCAGCGCGTTGAATCGCGTGGCGGTGCTCGAGCGTCCAGCGCGGCTCGACATCGATGCGGCTGATCTCGAGCAGCTTCTGGACATGGGCCTGGTTACCAGCACGCACGAAGGCATCCAGGTCCGTCACTCGCTCATCGCGGACGCGGTCCTGGAAGAGCTGTCGCCCGAGGCACTCCGCGAGGCCCACCGCGCGGTCGGTCAGCGGTTGGACGATCCGGGAGAGGCCGCGCGGCATTGGGCCGCAGCTGGGGATCTCGCGCAGGCAAGAGCACTCGCGTTGCGCGCCGCGCAGACCGCGGACCGTCCCGTCGAGCGCGAGCGGTGCGCCGCACTCGCCGCGACGTGCCTCGACGGCGCCGCGCGTGACGCCGAGCTGGTCGTAGCCATGGCCCGGCTTGCGGCGCTGGGCGACTTCGTCTCGGTCGTGGACCTTGGTCGGCACATCACACCAGGCAGCGTCCACGAGCCAGAGGCCTGGCGCCTCCGGGCCCGTGGCCTGTTCGAGACCCAAGCCTCCGAGGCCGCTGCGAACGCGCTCGCCTCTGGTCGAGCGGCGGCGCTCCGGCGCCAGGACGACGCCGGGATCGCCCGTCTCCGCATCACAACGGCGTACCACGACCTTTGGTCGATGGAGTACGACACAGCGACGACGATCGACGCGATTCAGTCGGCGCGGGAGCACGGCGTCGCGGACGCCGAGATGCACGTGCAAGCGGCGGCGGCCCTCGCCCCCGCCCCGGAGCGCAGGACACAGGCGCTCGCGGTGGAGCTCGCACAACGCGGCAATGAGCTCGCCGGAGTGGAAGGACATGCCTGGGCCGATCAGGAATCATGGGCTGTCACAGCGACAGCTCTGACCAACCTCGGGCGCGCGGCCGAGGCTCGCGAGGCCACCCGCCTCGGCGAGATCGAGATGCGTGCGCGCGGCTATCACGCGAGCGTTGCGCGCATCGGCGCTCGTCGCGCCGACCTGTTGGTCTTCGATTGCGTGTACGACGTCGTGATCGAGCTGACCGACGCCCTCCTCGCCCGCCCGGGTCTCCTCGGCGGAAACTGGGACACCGCGGTCTGGAGCCGGGCGCTCGCGCTCAACGACGTCGGGGCATTCGACACCGCCGACGCGCTGTTGGCCGAGCTCGAGGGTCGTGTCTCACGCGACGGCATGTTCAACGTCGCCTGGATCGGCGCCGAAGCGCTCCTGACACGGGGAGATCCGTGGGCCGCGACGCCGCTCGCGCAGACCAGCGTCCACATGACGCGTAAGGCCGCGATCATGCGCCCCCAAGCAGCGGCCACGCTGACCCGGAGCCAGTTTGAATGCGGTGTCCCACTCGTCGCGGAGACACTCGAGATCGACAGCATCGCCGCCCGCCCCTACAACGCGGAGATCCGTGGTCTCGAGGCGCTGCAGGCCGGTGCAGGGACTGAAGCAGTCGAGCGCTTCCGAACCGCGATCGCACAGAACGGCTGGCGGCGGCACGCGCTGCGGTGCCGCCTCGGCCTCGCGGAGGCCCTCGACCTCGTCGACCCTGAGCAGGCAACCGCACATTTCCATGAACTCGTCACGGACCTGCGCGACGTCGGGTGGACCACCCTCCTTCACCGCGTTGAGCCGCTCGTCGACGCGCCTCCCGGTGGCCGCCGGTTGCGCCCGTCGGCACCTCCGGCCCCCGGCGGGCTCACCAAGCGCGAGCATGCCGTGCTGACCCTCGTCGCAGACGGGCTCACGAGCCGCGCGATCGCCGATCGGCTCGGGATCAGCCAGGCCACCGTCGAGACGCATGTCCGCGCCGCCAAACGCAAGCTCGGCGCGCGCACCCGGGCCGAAGCCGCAGCCTCGGTCAAGCCCGCCTCCGCGAGCCGATGAGGCACGCTGTCCTGGAGTAGTCTCGCGTCCCTTGGACGCGGCCGTGAGCACCGAGACGACACCCCTCCTGTTCGGCCG
Source organism: Solirubrobacteraceae bacterium (assembly GCA_016462625.1). The sequence goes on from JAEMSV010000094.1 coordinate 10,956, forward strand.
CTCCCGAGAGGTCGCGCGGGTCACGCACGCCATCAGGGCAGGGCGGCCGGTCCTGATCGTCGGTGAGCCCGGCGTCGGCAAGACCGCGCTCGCCCGCGCGGGCGCACGCACGGTGAATCGTCCACGCGTCTGGGAAGGGGGTGGCATCGCGACGCTCGACTGGGTCAGCTACCTCCCCTACCGCCGAGCGCTCGGCCTCGATCTCCCCGACGGTGAGTCGAGCGTCGTCTCGGATTTCCTCGCCGAGCACGCGGACGGGGGCATCTTCATCGTCGATGACCTGCAGTGGGTCGACTACGACACCGTCACCGCCACGTTGCTCCTCGCCGCACGCATCCCGGTGATCGCCGTCACGCGGCCCGTCCCGCGGGGCCACACCGTGCAGGAGCGGCTCGTCGACGCCGGGTTCGAGGTCATCGAGCTGTCGGCGCTCACCGAAGCCGACGCGGCGTCGCTGGCGGCAGCCCAGAACACCTCGCTGACGATGGCCGACGCCATCTCCGTCGCCCGGCGGGCCAACGGCAATCCGCTCCTGATCCAGGGCCTCGCCCACGCCAGCGACGACACCAGCGAGCTGGCCCTCGCGCTCCGCGCGCGGCTGTCCGACCTCTCGGTCGACGCCCGCGAGGCGCTGCACCGCGTGGCGGTGCTCGAACGGCCCGCCCGCCTTGAGATCGCCGCCCCCGACCTGCGCCAGCTGCTCGAAATGGGCCTCGTCAGCGAGACACCGGAGGGCGTACAGGTCCGTCATGCCCTGATCGCCGACGCCGTCCTCGACGACCTGGCTCCGGACCAGCTCCGGGACGTGCACCGCTCCGTTGCGCAGCACCTCGACGACCCTGGCGAAGGGGCCCGCCACTGGGCCGCGGCCGGAGAGCCGGAGAGGGCGCGGGCGCTCGCCCTCCAGGCGGCGAAGACCGCAAACCGGCCGGCCGAGCGCGCCCGCTGCGCCGCACTCGCAGCCACCTGCCTGGATGGGCCCGGACGTGACCACGAGCTCGTGGTCGCCATGGGCCGGCTCGCCGCGTTGGGCGACTTCTCTTCGATCGTCGAGCTGGGTGCGGAGATCGTGCACGGCGGCGAGCACGAGCCGGAAGCGCGGCGCCTCCAGGCGCGCGGGCTGTTCGAGGCGCGGGACGCGGACGCCGCGGAGGAGGCGCTCTCAGCCGGGCTGGCAGCCGCCCGACGGCTCGGCGACGAACGCGCCGAAGTCCGGCTGCGCGTCACGGCGGCCTACCACCGCCTCTGGTCGATGGAGTTCGACGCAGACGGCCTCCCCGAGCTGGTCGCGAAGGCCCAGGATCTCGACGTGGCCGACGCCGAGATCCTGATGCAGGCCGCAGCCACGCTGGCACCGATGTGGGACCCGCCGCGCGCGCTCGAGCTGGCCCACCGCGGTCGCGACGTCGCCCGGTCCGCGGGCCACGCCTGGGCCGAGCAGGAGTCCTGGGTGATCGAAGCCACCACCCTGAACAACCTGGGCCGCCCGGTGGAGGCCGCCGAGGCCACCCGGGTCGGGGAGGCCGAGCTGCTCGCGAAGGGGTATCACGCCACCGTCACCCGCCTGCGAGCGACGCGGGCAGAGCTGCTGGTGCACGCGTGTCGCTACGACGAGGTGCTCGCCCTCACCGAGGATCTGCTCACGCATCCGCACCTCCTCGGCGGCAACTGGGACGTCACCGTCTGGAGCCGTGCGCTCGCACTCAGCGACACGGGCGCCTTCGACGCCGCGGAGGCGCTCTGGCACGAACTCGACGGCCGTGTCCTGCCGGACGGCGCGTTCCACGTCGCCTGGACCCGCGCCGAGGCGCTCCTCGCCCGTGGGGACACCTGGGCGGCGCTTCAGCTCGCCGGTACGGCGATCGAGCGAGCCAGTGCCAGTCTCATGCGCCCCCAAGCGGTGGGATCGCTCGCACGCGCGCAGTGGGAATGCGGCCTCCCGGTCGGCCGGAGCGAGCCGCCCGCGCACAGTCCCGCGGTGAACGCGTACGCCGCCGAGACGGACGGCCTCCTCGCGCTCCATTCCGGCGCGCCCGAGCGCGCGGTCGACCTGCTGCGCGACGCCGCGACGAGGACGGGATGGCGACGCCACGAGCTTCGCTGCCGCATCGGGCTCGCGGAGGCCCTCGACCTCTTCGACCCGGCCCAGGCGACCGTCGAGTTCCGCGCCATCGCAGAAGCACTGCGCGCACACGGGTGGATCCCCCTTCTCCAGCGGGTCGAACCGCTGCTCCACGCGCCTCCCGGCGGGCGCCGTCTTCGGCCATCTCGGACTCGCGCGCACGACAAGCTCACCGACCGGGAGCACGCCGTCATGTCGCTCGTCGCCGACGGGTTCACCAGCCGCCTCATCGCCGACCGGCTCGGCATCAGCCAGCCGACCGTCGAGACACACGTGCGCTCAGCAATGCGCAAGCTCGGGGCGAAAACGCGAGCCGAGGCCGCCGCAGCGACCCGCGCGACGGAGATCCCCGCGTGAGCCGGTACGTCCTCGCCGCCAGCAAGGAGGCGGCCGACCGCATCGCCGACGACCTCCGCAAGGAGGGCTGGCAGGTCCACCCCCGCCTCGAGCCCCCGGTCGCGGGCTGGCGGCTCGATCGCGGTCGCCATGTCTGCGTCGCGGAGACCGCGAACCGCCAGGCGGTGGAAACGGCGCTCCTGCTCGCGGTGCGAGGCGCAGGCATCATCGCCTGGACGTCGTCCCCAGATCATGCCGCCCAGCTCTACGACGGCCTCTCACGTCTGGGCACCGTGGAGATTCCCGAGGAGCCAAAGGTCGAGGGCGACCTCGACGCCGATCAGATTCGCATGCTCGGTCTGCTCGCCGACGGTGCCACCCAGGTGGAAGTGGCGGCGGCGCTCAGCTGGTCGCGCCGGACCGTGGCCCGGCGCCTCGCGGAGGCACGCAGCGCGCTTGGCGCAGCGACCACCGCGCAAGCCGTGGTGCTCTGGCGGCGCCGGTCCGATGGCACAGATTGATGAGGCCGCGATCGGGCGATGGCGCAGATTGATGAGGCGCCGCAGGCCGGGATGGCACACATTGATGAGGTGGCCTCCAGAGGGCTGGCACACATTGCTGATGTGCCAAGAGGGGGAGCTGGGCAGGCTCTCGTTCCACCATGCACTCAGCTCCCCCTGACCACGAGCGTCACGCGCCGGACGACCTTCCCAGGACCCCAGAGCAGTGGTCGACGGACCTCGCCGAGCGACTCGACGATCACGTCAGCGATCTCGTCGACGTGGCGGAGGCGCTGCTCGAGTTCGTGGACGCCGGAGCCGGCGATCCCGACGACCTCGTGGTCCGGCGAGCCCGCCGCATGATCGACACGAGCGTGCAGGGTCTCGGCGCCATCGGCGCACAGCTCTGGGTCGGACCCCAGTAGCGCGTCACACCGCGCGGGCCTACCCTCCCGGCGGTGAGCTCTCAGTTCCCGCTCCCCCGCCGCACCT
>JAEMSV010000237.1 GCA_016462625.1 Solirubrobacteraceae bacterium
AAGCGAACCAGCCCCGGCCGGGAGATCGACCCCCGTCAGTTCGTCCCGGCCAGGGTGGTTGCAGTTGGACGTGGCCGGCAAATTCGCTCGCGAGGCAAAATGTGGGTTCAGCTCGGTTGCCCGAGTCCTTGCCTGAACACACATACGACGCCTCGTCAGCTAATTCCTAGCCACGTGGTCGGCATTGTATTAGGTTTGCCTAACTATTTGTCGAGCGGGTCGCTCGGCACCGGGTCGGGTCCAAGCTCCGCTCACGCGTTGACGCCGTGCAGCAAGCCGAGGACGACCCGCCCGCTGTCATCAGGGTCAAGAAAGACGGTGTCTGTCTGGCCCGGCTGTAGCGACGGCGGCCACGTGTCGTTCAACGCCTCCACATGCGAAATCTGCCGTTTGGCGCCGTCCTGCTCGAGTTCCAGGATGAGCGTGTAGACGGGCGCGCCGCCCTGTCTCTCGCCGGTCGGCGTACGGGAGATCACCGTCGCCATTACCGGAGTTCCATTGGCGCGAACGTCACGACACCGCGCCGCCTCAGCAGCCTGCGCGGTGCCATCGGCCTTGAAATCGGCAGCCATGTCGCCGATCGCGTCACTCCACTCCTGCTTCGCATCGCGAGCGAAGTCCGGCAGTTCCTTGGCCGAGGTGGCGGCATCCCTCGCCTGGTCCACCATGTGACGGATGCCGCCGAACATTCCCGTTGTTCTGCGGACCGCCGCGGCCTTGGCATCGAAGGCTTCCCGCCAGGTGGCGAACGCGTCGGGTTCCTTCGTCAGGTAGTACCTGCCGATGGCTTCGTCCATTGGTTCGCCGAGCGCGACGATCTCGTCGCCACTGACCAGTACCGGGATCTCCATGCCGGCGGCGATCAACTCAGCCTGCAGCGTCGGAATGAGGCCGCGGAACTCGTGTTCCGAGCCGCTCGGCAGCAACGCCAGGCGGATGTTTGCAGTCGTCTTCAAACTCGACTGTCCGACCTCCACCCCGGGCGAGCGGTTGACAATCACGCGCGCTCGCGCCGGCTCGCCGGGCTGGCCCTTGCGCAGCTTGTCAAACAGTGCCATCAAGCGGAGGGTGAGGGATTCGAACCCTCGAACGAGTTACCCCGTTACTGGTTTTCAAGACCAGCGCATTCAACCGCTCTGCCAACCCTCCGCCGGTGAGGTTACCCAGCGATCGCGCCCATAGAATGAGATCGTGGACTGGGGATTCGGAAACTACGAGCTGACGGCCAGAAAGCTCGAGGAAGCCGCGCACGCAGTCGTGGCGCAGGCCAACCTCCGTGCGGGCGAACGGATCGTCGACCTCGGGACCGGAACCGGCAACGCGGCGCTCCTTGCGGCCGAGGCCGGCGCCGTGGCAACGGGTGTCGATCCCGCTCCGCGACTGATCGAAGTCGCGACCGAGCGGGCGCGCGAAGCCGGTCTGGCCGCAACGTTCGGCCTCGGTGAGGCCGCGGCGATGGACCTCCCGGACGATTCCGCAGATGCGATCCTGTCGGTCTTCGGGCTGATCTTTGCCCCTGACGAAGTTGCCGCCGCCAGCGAGATCGCCCGCGTCCTGAAACCCGGCGGCCGCCTCGCGTACAGCGCCTGGCTTCCGACCGGCACGATGGCCGAGGCGGTGGGCGCCCTGATGCGCGGCTTCGGGAATGCGTCGAGCAGGCGCTTTGCCTGGCACGAGCAGGAGGACGTGGACGAGCTCTTTCGCCCGTACGGACTCGCCGTCTCGCATGTCGTCGAGCCGGAGCTGCGATTTGCCGCTCAGTCCCCCGCGGCATACCTCGACGCCGAGCTTGCCAATCACCCGCTCTGGCTGGCCGGCTTCGCACAACTGCGCGGCGAGGACGCGGCAGCGGCCGATCGTCTGCGCGACGAGCTGCTTGCGATCTTCACGGCCGGCAATGAGGACCCCGACGCGTTCGCGATCACGTCGGCCTACCGGATCCTGACGATCAGCTGAAAAGCCCGTCGCCGATGAAGCCGGCGCCCGGCTTCCTGACGCCCGGCGGCACCGCGAACAACGCGCTCGAGCGGTGGATGATGTATTCGTTCAGCTCATCGTTCTTGCCCAGACGCGTCTGGATCGGCACGAACTGTTTGTGCGCGTTGCGCTGGTAGGCGATGAAGAACAGCCCGGCGTCCAGCTGACCGAGCTGCGGGTCGAATCCGTCGGTGAAGCTGTAGCCGCGGCGCAGCAGGCGGATGCCGTCGTTGTTCTCGGGCGCGGCGTGGCGGATGTGCGCGGTGGCCGGGATCAGTGGCGCTCCCTCGGCGTCCTTGGCCTCGTACTCGGGCTCGTCGTGCTCCTTCATGCCGGTCAGCGGAGCGCCCGAGGCCTTCTTGCGGCCGAACGTGTTCTCCTGATCCGCCAGCGAGTTGCGATCCCAGACCTCGATCAGCATGCGGATGCGGCGCGTCACCACGTAGGAACCGCCGGCCATCCACGGCGCGCCGTCAGAGGCCTGCGCCCAGACATGCTCATTGAGCGTCTTCACGTTCTCTTCCGCGGTGATGTTGTTCGTGCCGTCCTTGAAGCCCATCAGGTTGCGCGGCGTCTCCTGGCTGCTGCTGGTCGAGCTGGTGCGTCCGAAGCCGAGCTGGCTCCAGCGCATCGTCACCGTGCCGCGTCCGATGCGCGCGAGATTGCGCACTGCGTGGAACGCGGTCTGCGGGTCATCCGAGCAGGCCTGAACGCAGATGTCGCCGTTGGAGATCTCCTCGATCAGCTCGTCGCTCGGGAGCGCCGGGATCGGCTTCAGGGCCGCCGGCATCTTCGACTTCAGGCCGAAGCGATCCCGCCCGCCCTTCTCGAACAGCGTGGGGCCGAAGCCGATCGTGATCGTCAGGCGGCTCGCGCCGAGGCCGAGGGCCTCACCGGTGTCGTCCGGCGGGGCGTCGGGATTGGTCACCTGCGGGCCGGCGGGGTCGCCCTGCGTCATGCGCGCGGCGGCGATCGTCCAGGCCTCGAGCATCGCGCGCAGCTCGCGCGCGCTTGAAGTGTTCACATCGAACGACGCGAAGTGCAGACGGTCCTGCTGGGGCGTGGTGATACCGGCCTGGTGCTCTCCGTAGAACGGGACGCGACCGGTGCCGCTTGCCGAAGCGTTCGCCTCGTCCTCGCCGCCTGCGGCGAGGTACCCGCCGACGCCGCCGATCACCAGTCCGCCACCTGCGGCGGCGCCGGTCGCGAGGAATTTCCTTCGGGTCAGCGACATGCGGACACCCCTAGTTCCCTGCGACGACCTTCGAGGCCACCTGAGACAGCGGCTCGCCGAGCGCGTCGATCGACTGCGAAAGCTTCTTCGTGTCGGCCGGCGTGAGCGACGTGTAGAGCACGAATCCGTCGCCCTTGCGGTAGTTGGCCAGCAGACTGTCGAGCGCGGCGTAGCGCGCGTCAATCTGTTTGGTCAGGTCGGGATCCTTCTCGGCCACGGCGGGCTTGAGCAGCTTGTAGGCCTGGTGAGAGCCGTCGACGTTGGCAGCGAAGTCCCACAGGTCGGTGTGGCTGTAGCGGTCTTCCTCGCCGGTGATCTTGCTCTTGGAGATCTCGTCGAGCAGACCGGTCGATCCGTTGGCGAGCTCGGCGGGCTGGTAGGTCAGGCCCTTGGCCTTGGTCTGCAGCTTCTTCACATCGGCGTTGAGCTTGTCCGCGTATGGCTCGAGACCCTCGGTGGTGTTGTCCTCCCAGAGCGTCTTCTCGATGCGGTGGAAGCCGGTCCACTTGTCGCCCTTGGCGACGTCGTTCTC
>JAEMSV010000019.1 GCA_016462625.1 Solirubrobacteraceae bacterium
TGGTGACGGTCGGCGTCCTCGCCCTCCAGGGCGACTTCGAGGCGCACGCCCGCGTTCTGCGCGGGCTGGGCGCCGACGTGCGCGAGGTCCGCGTCCCCGCGGATCTCGACGGCCTCGATGGGCTGGTGATGCCTGGCGGCGAGTCGACGACGATGACGCTCGGCATCGAGCGGGAGGGGCTGGGTGAGCCGCTGCGGGCCTTCGCCGCGACCGGCACGCCGATCTTCGGGACGTGCGCGGGGCTGATCATGCTCGACCGCGAGCACCTGGGGATCATGGACATCACGGCCAAGCGCAACGCGTTCGGGCGGCAGGTGAGGTCCTTCGAGGAGGACCTCACGTTCCCCGATCTCGAAGGCGGGCCCGTGCGCGCGGTGTTCATCCGCGCCCCCTGGATCGACGATTCAGGTCCGGGGGTTCGAATCCTCGCGGAGGTCGACGGCCACGCTGTCGCGGCGCGCGAGGGCAACGTGATGGTGATCGCGTTCCACCCGGAGCTCGGGGACGACGTGCGCCTGCACGCGCGGTTTTTGGCTGATGTGCGTCAACGTGGCACGTCGGACGCTCCGTAGCCGGCCGCAGCGTCCCGGTGGTCGGACCCTGATGCGGCGCCGTCGCGCGGGTGGTGGGGTGCAGGTATGTCCCGCGTTCGCCTGTTGGTCCTTCCGGCACTCGGCCTCTACGCAACCGTCGGGGTCCGCGCGCTCCTGAACTGGGGCTCGACGCCGGCCGAGCGCGCACTGGTCCTGACGGGCGACGACGTGATTCCCGACGCCCGCGACGGCGGGACGATGGCGATCACCGTCGACGCCCGGCCCGAGGCGATCTGGCCGTGGCTCGCCCAGATGGGCTGCGACCGAGCGGGGTTCTACAGCTGGGACCGCCTCGACAACGGCGGGCGGGCCAGCGCGAAGGAGCTCCATCCGGAGTGGCAGGACCTCGACGTCGGGTCGCGCATCTTCTCGGTGCCCAGCCACAGTGCGTGGTTCTCGGTGGTCCGCTGCGATCCGCCGGACGCGCTCGTGCTGCGCGCCTCGTTCAGCCTGGGCGGCAAGCCGTTCGATCCTGCCGCCCGTCCGCCGCGGTTCTTCAGCGACAGCACGTGGGCGTTCGCTCTGCGGGCCGAGGGCGAGGGCACGCGCCTGCTGGCCCGCAGCCGAGGGCGCGGTCGTCCCGCGGGGCTGCTGGATCTCGTCAATCTCGCCTTCTGGCATCCGGCGCATTGGGTGATGCAGAGCAAGCAGCTGCGCGAGCTCAAGCGCCGGGCCGAGTCAGTCGACCACGAGCCCGTGACGCATCGTGTTCTCGGTGACGACGCGCGGCTCGACGAACGACAGCAGGTAGTCCGGGCCGCCGGCCTTCGTGCCGGTGCCCGAGAGTCGGTTGCCGCCGAAGGGCTGCCGGCCGACCATCGCGCCCGTGATGCCGCGGTTGACGTAGAGGTTTCCGACCGGTGATCGTTCCGTGATGCGAGCCACCGTCCGCGGGTTTCTCGCAAAGAGGCCGCCGGTCAGCGCGAACGGCAGCGCGTCGACGCGGTCGCAGGCCTCCTCGAGATCCCGCACGCGCTCGATCGTCAGGAGCGGCCCGAAGATTTCGTCGGTGAGAACCGCGCTGTCAGCCGGCAGGTCAGCGACGACGGTCGGCGGGGCGAACCAGCCGGGGCCGGCTGGAGGCTCGCGACGGGCAACAAGCCGGCCGGCGCGCGACAGGTGGGCATAGCGCGCGACGCGGTCCTGAGCCTCGCGTTCGATGAGCGGGCCGGTGGTCGTCCCGTGCTCGGATGCCTGGCCGACGATCAGCACGTCGACGGCGCCGGCGATGCGGTCGAGCAGCGCGTCCGCAGCGGCTTCATGGACGAGGACCCTTGCCGCCGCCGAGCACTTCTGCCCGGCGTACGCGAAGGCGGAGTGGACGATGGCCGGGACCGCGTCGTCGAGGTCGACGTCGGCGTCGACGAGCACGCAGTTCTTTCCACCCATCTCGGCGATGACGCGGGTCAGTCGGCCGGCCCGTGGAGGCTTGGCCGCGGCCGCCCGCAGGAGCCCGAGGCCGACATGTCCGGACCCGGTGAAGGCGATCGTCACGACATCGGGATGCTCGGCGAGCGCCGCACCCGCGGCGCCGTCACCGGGAAGGAGCGCGATCGCATCCGCCGGCACACCGCCCGCGCGCAGCGCCTCGACGACCATCAGGCCGCAGCCCGGCGCCTGCTCGGCGGGCTTGAGCACCGCGGTGTTGCCGGTCGCCAGCGCCGCGGCGGTCATCCCCATCGGAATGGCGAGCGGAAAGTTCCAGGGGGCGATGACGGCGCAGACGCCGCGCGGGGCGTAGCGCAGCGTGTTGCGCTCGCCGGGCACCTGGACGAGAGCCGGCGCGTCGGCCAGTGCAACCGCGCCGCGTGCGTAGTACTCGAGGAAGTCGATCGCCTCCGCGACATCAGCGTCGGCTTCGGCCCACGGTTTGCCGCACTCGCGAACGCAGAGGGCCGCGAGCATGGTGCGCCGATCGCGCATCCAGGCGGCGGCCCGGACCAGCGCGGCCGCGCGTTCGGCTGCCGGAGTGGCGGCCCAGGCCGGGAAGGCGCGCTGCGCGCTCGCCACGGCGCGGCCGGCATCCGCCGGGCTGCCGAGGGGCGCGGTGGCCACGACGCGCTCGGGATCGCCCGGATCGGTGGATCGCAGCGCGTCGCCATCGCGCCGGTCGTCGCCGATCCAGATGGGGACGCGCAGCGGGAGCCGGGCATCGAGCGTTGCGAGGCTCGCGTCGAGCTGCGCGCGCACCGGCGCGCGACGCAGCTCCAGCAGGGGCTCGTTGGTGAACGGCTTCATGGCGCGGCCAGTAGATCGTCGAGGGCGGTGCCCTTCGCCTGTTCGGCGAGGAAGCTCTCGTTGCTCGTGTTCTCCAGGAGCCGCCGCACGAGGTACGCCATACCCGCGACGAGGTCGCCGACCGGGCAGTACACGCGGACGCGCAGGCCGAGCGCCGACAGCGCGGTCGCGAGGTCGTCCCCGAGGCCGCGCAGCACCTGCAGCTCGAGATCACCGTCGTCGCCGCCCGCGGCGCGGTTTGCCGCGATGGCGTGCGCGACCGAGCGCAGGTTGTGCGACGCGATGGCCACGCGCACGGCGGGGCGGGCGTCGAAGAGGCGGAGGGTCAGCGCCTCGAAGTTCCGGTCGGAATCGGGCTTGTCTTCGAAGACCGGTGGCGCCCAGCCGTGCTGGCGGGCCTCGACGAGCTCATGGTCCCAGTAGGCGCCCTTGACGAGCCGGACCGTGAGCGGCGTGGTCCGACCGGAGCGGGCGGTCCACGCGAGGACGCGGTCGAGCAGCTCGTCGGCATCGCGGAGGTAGGCCTGGAGCACGATCCCGGTCGACGGACCGTCACGGAACTCGTCCTCGCCCAGCAGGTCGAGCACCAGCTCGGTGATCGCCTCACGCGAGTCGAACGACTCCATGTCCACGTGCAGGTGCGCGCCGGCGTCACGCGCGTGGCGAAGCAGGGCGCGCAGGCGCGGCGCCGCGTCGCGCTGCCCGATCGCGGGCGCGTCGGGGCGGAGCAGTGGGGTGAGGGCGCTGACCTTCACCGAGAGGTTGGCCCGGGGCAGGGGACCGGCGGTGTCGGACTCGAGCGCGGGGCGGCCGGCGACGTCGGCATAGGTCGCCGTCAGCGCGTCGAGCGCATCGGTGCACCGTGCCGCATATCGGTCGGCCTCGGCGCTCGTGATCGTGGCCTCTCCGAGCAGGTCGACCGACGCGGCCATCCCGTCCCGCCACAGGCGCCGGAGCACGTCGCGTGCGGCCTCGGGTGTCTCGGCGACGATGAACCGGCGCGCCATGTGCTTGACGCCCGCCGCCGCCGCGGTGCCCAGTGCGGCGCGCCCGGCGCGGCTATCGCCCATCCGCATCGCGGCCTTCAGCGGCGGCGACTGCGTCCCGACCTCGTCGAGGAAGCCGGTGAGGTGCGAGGCGAGGTCGTCGACCGAGCGGCACGCCGGGACGACGTCGACGAACCGGAACAGCGCCGCGCGCAGCTCGGCGTCGCGGGTCGTGAGGTCCATCGCGCGGGTGTCGAGCGCCTGGATCGGACGCCGCGCGGTTGACGGCAGCGCCGCGGCGATGGTGCGACCGACGGCTCGGACCTCGCTGTCCTCCATGCCCCGACGATACGCCCCGCCCCAGCGGCCGAACGGCCGTGAGGCCTACGCTGGGCGACATGCGGATCGCGATCGCCGCCGACGAGGACACCGGGATCGCCACAGGTCTTGTCGACCTCCTGCGCGAGCGCCACCACGAGGTCGTCACCACCCACGGCGCTCTGAACCCCGACGAGCGCGACGACTGGGCCTGGGCGGCCGAGGCCGCCGCGCGCGACGTCATCGACGGCCGCGCCGATCAGGCCATCGTCTGCTGCTGGACCGGCACGGGCGCCTCGATCGCGGCGAACAAGGTCCCGGGAATCCGCGCCGCGCTGTGCGCCGATGCGAAGACCGCCGCGGGCGCGCGTGCGTGGAACGACGCCAACGTCCTCGCCCTCAGCCTGCGCCTGACGAGCCAGGCGACGCTCGAGGAGATCCTCGAGGCCTGGTTCGACACCGCGCCCAGCAGCGCTGAGGACGACCGGGCGAACATCGCCCACCTCGACGAGATCGCCTGACGCTCAGACCGCGCGATAGCGGATGACCTGGCCGTCGTCCGCTTCGACCACGCGGCCGGCGTCGAGCAGGAGGTCCATGTGGCCGAGGACCTCGGACAGCGTGAGGAACGCCTGGGTCACCGCGACGTTGCCCCACGTGCGCTGCGCGATCTCGTAGGCCGACTGCGGCCCGTGCTTGACGAGCATCCCGTGGAACTTGTCCGCGCGCTTCGCGTACATCACGAAGCGCCCGTCGATGAGCTCCACCGGTTCGGTGACGGGGTCACCGTGGCCCGTGAGGACGAGCTCGACATCGGTCATGTCGCGGGTCTGCCGGAGCGAGTCCATGTACCGCACGAGCGGCCGCGGGCGTTCGGCGGGGCGGAGGTCTTCGGGCTCGGGCGTCAGCAGCGCGATCGACGAGATCCGCTGGATGAGATGGTCGGCCGACAGCAGGATCTTTCGCTCGCGGTCGTGGAAGATCGTGTCCGAGGGCGAGTGGCCGGGTCGATGGGAGATCTCGAGCGTGCGATCGCGCAGGTCGAGCGTGGTCCCGGCGCGCAGCGGCCGGGTGATCGTGACCGCGCCGCCCCAGCCGCGGAAGCCCGACGCGACGGCGCGCAGCGCCAGCCGCAGCTCCTCGGGGGTGCCGTGCCGCGCCATGAGCTCCTCGGCGTAGGCGTCCTCGGCCTCCATCGAGTCCCGGAAGTTGGGCGCCCACTCCACGAGCGACTCGTAGGCCGCGACCTCTGCGCCGGAGCGCCGCTGCAGGATGCCCGTGAGCCCGAGGTGGTCCATGTGCTGATGGGTGATCACCAGCAGCTCGAGGTCCTCGATCCTGTGACCGCGCGCCGCCAGCTTCTGCTCGAGCTCGTCGAGCGCCTTGCCCGAGTTCGGCCCGGCGTCGACGAGCGTCAGCGGGTCGTCCTCGATCAGGTACGTGTTGACCCGCCCGACCGCGAACGGCGTGGGGAGGTCGAGCCGATGGATCCCCGCCTCGGCCGCCCGGGCGAGGAGCGCATCGGCGTCGTCGCTCATGCGCGGATCAGCTCGAGCATCTCGTCCCGCCGCCGCTCCATGTCCTCCCGGGACACGAGCGACTCGAGGGTGAGACGCAGCAGCGGCTCGGTGTTCGACTTGCGCACGTTGAAGTGCCAGTCGTCGTAGTCGACCGAGACGCCGTCGACGTGCGTGATCGTCGCGTCGGAGAACTTCGCCTCGATCTCGGCGATCTTCGCGTCGGCGTCGGTGACCTCGCTGTTGATCTCCCCGCTGATGAAGTACTTCGAGCGCAGCGGCTCGAGGAGCTCGCTCAGCTTCTTGCCCGAGGTCGACAGCAGCTCGAGGATCAGCAGCGCCGGGATCGTGCCGCTGTCCGCGCAGTAGAAGTCGCGGAAGTAGTAGTGGCCGGAGACCTCGCCGCCGAACAGCGAGCCCTCCTTCTGCATACGCGTCTTGAAGAACGCGTGGCCGACCCGGTTGATCTCCGCCGTGCCGCCGGCGGCGGTGACGACGTCCGCCACGGCGCGGCTGGCGCGCGCGTCGAACAGGATCGTGGCGCCGGGGTTGCGCTTGAGCAGCGACTGCGCGAGCAGCGCGGTGAGGAAGTCGCCGTCGACGAACGCGCCGGTGTCGTCGATGAAGAAGCAGCGGTCCGCGTCGCCGTCCCAGGCAATGCCGAGCTCGGCGCCCTCCTCGACGACCTTGTCCATGATGAACTGGCGGTTCTCGGGCAGCAGCGGGTTCGGCTCGTGGTCGGGGAAGGTCCCGTCCGGGGTCCAGTAGTGGGCGCTGACGTCGAGCTTCAACAGCTCGAGCAGCGGCCCGACCATCGGGCCGGCCATGCCGTTGCCGCCGTCAGCGACGATCTTCTTGCCGGCCGTGACGTTCGCCGGGTCGATGAACTTCAGCGCGGCCGCGCGGAACTCGTCGGCGATGTCGACGCTCTCGACCGTGCCGCCGCCGACGGCGTCACCCAGGTCGCCCTCGGCGTACCGGCGCACCTCCTGGATCCCCGAGTCGCCGCTCAGCGCGATCGCGCCCTGCTTGACGAGCTTGGCGCCCGTGTACTTCGCCGGATTGTGCGACGCGGTGCACATCAGGCCGCCGTCGAGCTCCCGCGAGCCGACGAGGTAATAGAGCATCTCCGTACCGACCTGGCCGGCGTCGAGGACGGCGGCGCCCTCGGCGGTCATGCCGGCGCTGTAGCGCGCGGCCAGCTCCGGGGCGGAGAGGCGCATGTCGCGGCCCAGGCCGATGCGCAGCTCGGTCGTCGGCTTGCCGGCGAGGTCGCCCAGCACCCGGGCGAATGCGCGGCCGATGCGCTCGGCGATGTCGCCATCGATCTGGTCCGGGTACACGCCGCGGACGTCGTAGGCCTTGAAGATCTCGGACGGGACAGAAGTCATCGCGCGGGATGGTATGTGAGGCTGCGATGATCGGGTTCCTTGGCGCGGACCGTCTTCATCACCGGTGCGTACGGGGCCGTCGGCGTGTGGGTCGCGCGGGCGTGTCTCGAACGTGGCGACCGGGTCGTCGTGCTGCGCCGGACGCCCGGCGCGCCATCGGCGCTCGCGCTCGATGGGCTGGAGCCGCGCTGCCACGTCGTTGATGGGGATCTGCTCGCGCGGGGCGTGGTCGAAGCCGCGCTCGTCGAGTACGGCGTGGACACGGTCTTCCACCTCGCCGCCGCGGTCGTGGGGACCGAGCTCCGGCCCCCCGAAGAGACCGTCGCGACCAACGTGGGCGGGACCGCCGCGGTCCTCGACGCATGCCGGCGCGCGGAGGTTCCGCGCGTCGTCGTCGCGTCGTCGGTCGCGATCCACGGGCCGGGGGACGGGGCGTACGTCGCTTCGAAGCGCGCGGCGGATGCGCTCGCGCTCGACGAAGGCGCGACGGTCGCCAGGCTGTCGAACGTCTACGGCGGCGGCGATCTCCGCATGCAGCGGCTCGTCCCGAGCATCGTCGAGGCCGTGCTCGCGGGCCGGCCTCCGGTGATCCGGTCGGACGGGACGCCGCGGCTCGAGCTCATCTACGCCGAGGACGCGGCGGCTGCATACCTCGCGATCGCGGACGCCGCCGGGGACGGCCAGGCCTTCGATGTCCGCGGCACCCCGCACGCGATCCACGAGGTGGTCGAGACGCTCATCCGGCTCGCCGGCGCGGACGTCATTCCCGAGTACGGCCCGCCGGCCGCGGCCGCGCCGCGGCGCTCCGTCCAGGGGTCCCGTCTTCGTGAGCTGCCCGGATGGCAGCCGCAGGTCGGCCTCGAGGAAGGCCTCCAGCGGACACTCGACTGGTACCGCGCGCACTAGACTCGCGCCCATGGCCGGTCATTCGAAGTGGGCGGGGATCAAGCACAAGAAGGCGATCGTCGACGCGCGTCGCGGCAAGCTCTTCACCAAGCTGGGCCGGGCGATCACGGTCGCCGCGAAGGAAGGTGGCGGCGACCCTGACGGCAACCCGTCGCTCGCGCTGGCCATCCAGAAGGCCAAGGATGCCTCGATGCCCAAGGACAACATCGAGCGCGCCATCGCCAAGGGCACCGGCGAGGGCGGCGACGCCGACGCGCTCGAGCAGGTCCTGTACGAGGGCTACGGCGCCGGCGGGGTCGCGATCCTCGTCGAGGCGACGACCGAGAACCGCAACCGCACCGGCTCGGAGGTGCGGCACGCCTTCAGCAAGGCCGGCGGCAGCCTCGGTGAGCCCGGCTCGGTCGCGTATCTGTTCGACAAGCGCGGCCTGATCGTCGTCGACGGCGAGCGCTACACCGAGGACGACCTCATGCCGGCGATCGAGGCCGGCGCCGAGGACGTCTCGATCGACGAGGACGTCTTCGAGATCATCACCGAGCCGTCCGATCTCACCGCGGTCCGCACCGCGCTGACCGAGGCGGACATCGCCCTGGAGTCCGTCGAGGTGGCGTGGCTGCCGAAGTCGCGCGTCCCGCTCGACGAGGACGGCGCGACCAAAGTGCTCCGGCTGATCGACACGCTCGAGGACAACGACGACGTCGACGCCGTCCACGCGAACTTCGACGTCGACGCCGACGTCCTCGAGCGCGTCATGAGCCAGTCGTAGGCAGCTCCTTCAGCTCCCGCTTGAGCACCTTGCCGGTCGGGTTGCGCGGGAGAGCGTCGAGGAAGACGATCTCCCGCGGGACCTTGTAGCGCGCGAGGTGCTCCTTGACGTGCTCCCGGCACGTGTCAGCGTCGAGCCCGCTGCCCGCCACCGGCACGACGAACGCGACGAGCCGCTGGCCGAACTGATCGTCGGGCACGCCGAGCGCGGCGGCTTCGACGACGTCGTCGCGCGAGGACAAGAGGTCCTCGACCTCGCGCGGGAACACGTTCTCGCCACCGGAGACGATCATGTCGTCGTCGCGGCCGTCCACGAACAGGCGGCCCTGCGCGTCGAGGTGGCCGACATCGCCCGTGGACATGCGCGAGTCGATGACCTCCTTGCTGACGTCCTTGGCGGTGTAGCCGTCCATCCGCAGCTGGGAGTCCACGAAGATCCGGCCGGTCTGCCCCTGGGGCAGCGGGGTGCCGTCGTCGTCGAGGATCGCGAGGTCGGTTCCCATCGGCGGCAAACCGGCGGTGCCGGGTGCCGCGCGCAGGTCGGCGGGGGTCGCGATCGACGCCCAGCCGGTCTCGGTCGAGCCGTAGAAGTTGTAGACGACGTCACCGAACTGATCCATCGCCCGGATCGCGAGATCGCCCGGGATGGCCGAGCCCGACAGCGGGATCATCTTCAGTGAGCTCGTGTCGTGGCGGGCGAGCTCCTCGGGCGGCAGCTGCAGGATGCGCTGGAGCATGGTCGGAACCATCGCGGCGGAGTCCACGCGGTGCGCGGCGATCGTCTTCAGCGTCTCGACCGGGTCGAACCTCCGGCGCAGGACCACGGTGACCGGCAGCGCGAGCCCGAGGCTGAAGTTCAGCAGTCCCCAGCCGTGGAACAGCGGCGCGACCACGTGGTGGATCTGGCCCGACTTGAACGGCAGGCGGTCGAGGATCCCGACGATCGCCGACAGAGGCGCGCCTTCGCGGGACGCGCCCTTCGGCGTGCCCGTCGTCCCGGACGTGAGGATCACGAGGCGGCCGCGCCCCGTGGGCGCCGCCGGGCGGCGCGCGGGGTAGGCGGCGAGCTGCTCGAGCGTCGGGCGGTGTGGCGTGCCGTCGGTGAAGCCGATCCAACGGCGGCCGGGCAGCACGCTCTCGTCGAGCAGGGCGTCGAACTCCTCGTCGCAGACGAACCCCCTCGCGCCCTCGCGGGCGAGGACGTCCGCCAGCTGGGGGCCCGCGAAGTCCGTGTTGCAGAACAGGACCGTCAGGGCGAGCTTCGACGCGGCCAGCATCGTCTCGACGAAGGCCCGGCCGTTGCGGCAGAGCACACCGATCGCGTCGCCCTCCTTCAGACCGGCCGCGATGAACGCCCGGGCGATGGCGTCGGTCCGCCGGTCGACCTCGGCGAACGTCAGGATGCCCTCTTCGTCGATGATGAAGGGCCGGTCCGGGTAGTTCGCCGCCGCGCCGCTGAAGCCCGCGGCGGGGGAGGGGCCGAAGCGCTTGAGCGCGAGGGTCGACCTGAGCATCCGATCGACGCGCGGCTGCAGGATCCCCGCTCCGGCGAGCGCCTTGACGCTGCGCACGCCCATCTCCGCGGGATTCATCGTCCCTCCCAGACCGGGTCGCGCTTCTCGGCGAACGCGCGGGCGCCCTCCTGGGCGTCCTTGCTGATGATCACGGGTCCGGCGATCTGCCCCTGCTGCGCCCAGAAGTCCTCGCCGTGCCAGGCGTCGCCCTCGTCGAGCACCTGCTTGGTGGCCTGGACCGCCAGCGGCGCGTTGCCGGCGATCTGCTGCGCGAGGTCGATCGCCGCGAGCAGCGCGTCCCCCGCCGGTGTCACGCGCGAGACGAGGCCGAGCTGCTCGGCCCGTCGCGCGTCGATGGGCCGCCCGGTCAGGGCGATCTCCTTGACGATCCCGCGCGGCAGCCGCTTGGGGAGCTGGTGCAGCGCCCCCGCGACGGCGACGAGCCCGCGCCGGACCTCCGGGAGCCCGAAGACGGAGTCCTCGCCGCACACGATCAGGTCGCACGCGACCGCGATCTCGAAGCCTCCCGCCAGCGCGGGGCCCTCGATCGCCGCGATCAGCGGCTTGCGCGAGCCGTACTGCGTGATCCCTGCGAAGCCCCGGACGGGCACCGCCGGGAACTCGCCACGGGCGAACGCCTTGAGGTCCATGCCGGCGCTGAAGTATCCGCCGGCGCCGGTTACCACCCCTACGGCGAGGTCGTCATCGGCGTCGAGCTCGTCGAGCGCGGCGGCGACCCCCTGGGTCATCTCGAGATCGAACGCGTTGCGGACCTCGGGGCGGTTGAACGTGATGAGCTGGATCCGGTCGATCCGCTCGACGATGACCTTGCTCATCGCGATGCCTCCGCCAGGCAGGCCGGCGTGAAGCTGCGATCGGCGCGCAGCTCGACCGTCTCTCCGAGGATGTCCGAGGCCACCATCTTCGCCATGACCTCCGGGTCGGTGGTGTGGCCGATCGCGCGCCGGCCGTCATCGAGGAGCGCGAAGAGGATCCCGTAACTCGGCTCGCCGCTGCGGTCGAAGATCAGGGTGCAGGTCTCGGCGACGCCGGCGTACTCGCCGGGTTCTGCGACCACGCGCGGAGCCGGGCGGTCCGGCTCGGCGGCGAACGCCGCGTACGGCTGCGCAGGGGGCTCGTTGCCGTACACCCCGAGCGCGTGCTTCGTCGCGTACCAGCCGAGCGCGGTTGAGAGCCCGGTGGTCCCGGCGGGCGCCTCGCGCAGCTGCCGCGCGACCGCGACGATGCCGTGCGTCGCGTAGTTGTTGCCCGGACCGCCGAAGAACGTCAGGCCGCCCGTGCACGTCAGGGGCCGGCCGGGGTCGTCGATCGGCAGGTCCAGCTCGCGCGCGGCGAGCTCGACCGCCGACGGGAAGCACGAGTACAGGTCCACCGGGCCGAGGTCGTCCGCGCGCACGCCCGCATGGGCGAATGCGGCCTCGCCGCATGCGCGGATGGCGGGGGAGCGGTGCAGCTCGCGGCGCTCGGAGAGGAACCACTCGTCGGTCGCGAACGCGCCGGCGTGCAGGAAGACCCACTGCTCGCGCGGCACGCCGAGCTCCTGCGCGACCGCGACGGAGCAGACGAGCACCGCCGCAGCCTGATCGACCTGGATGTTGGAGTTCAGGAGCTTCGTGTACGGCAGGGTGACCCGGCGGTTGCGCGGCGACGGCGTCCCGATCTCCGCGGCGCTGTAGGACGCCTGCGACCACGAGGCGGCATTGGTCGCGGCGACCTCGCTGAAGCGCGACCACAGGCGGCTGATGACCTCCTGGTGCTCATCCGGCGTGCGGCCCGCCTCGTGGCGGATCGCCTGCTCGATCAGGGGGTAGGCCATGATCGGTGCGAGCAGGCCGACGGAGGTCTCCTCCTCGGTGTTGGCGGGCCGGTCGGGCTCGAGGACCTCGTCGGCGGGGCGCGTCGGATCAGCGGCGGGCCAGCCGGGATCCTCTCCGCGCTTCATCGCCTCGGACAGCGTCCGGAGCGCCTCGGCGCCGCAGAGCAGGCCCGCGTCGAGCGTCCCGGCCTGGATCCGCTCGCCGATCGTGGCGATCAGGACGCCCGGGCCGTTGCCGCCCTGGTTGCTGGTTCGGATCGTCGGCGCGTCGATGCCGAGCAGCTCGGCGACCCGCCCGCCCGGATTACCGTCGCCCCAGGACGCGGTCGGCACGGCGGCGATCAGGCCGACCCGCTGCAGCAGCGCGTCGCCGGCGCCGCTGTCGTCCAGCGCGCGCCGCGTCGCCGTGGCCATCAGCTGGGCGGGCTCGGTGGGGCCGTCGTCGCCGGGCCGGCGAACATGCTCGCCGAGGCCGACGATCACGGGCAGGTGGGGATCGAGAGGGGTCATCATGGTGCTCCGTTGACGTCGAGTGCGGCCGCGGCGGTGTACAGCCGCGTGAGATGGGCGATGAAGGCGTCGGGGTCCAGCGCGACCTCGCCCGCGGCAGCGGCGACGAGGAGTTCGGCGATTCCGCCCGAGAGGACCCGTGCGCTGAGGGCGATGCCGGCGGTGTCGGCGCGCGCGGGCATCGGGTGGATCGACAGCATGAGCCGCGCGGCGAGGGTGGCCGACGTGCCGAGCATCCGGCTGCGGAACTGCCGCAGCTCTGGTGTGGCCATGGACTCCACGAGCGACACGCGGACCCGCCGCGGATCCTCCTGGAAGTAGCCGGCGAGCGCACCGAGCACGTCCGCAACGCGGTCGAGCGGTTCACGCCCTTTGCTGACCGCCGCGGCGAGCGCGATCCGGTCGATGTCCCCGGAGATGCCCCGGCAGATCTCGAGGAACAGCTCCTGCCGGTCGGCGAAGTGGTCGTAGAAGTACCGCTGGGAGAGCCCGGCGGTCTTGCAGACGTCGTGCACCGTCGCGCCGTCCCAGCCGCGCTCGGAGAAGACCTCCAGCCCGGCGTCGAGCAGCTGGCCGCGGCGGCGCTCGTCGCGCTGCTCGGCCGTCAGTCCGCCATAGACCCGTTCCATCCCAAGGGATCCTGCCATCTGGAACGCATCCTTTCAAGATGCGTCGATCGGTGCTTGACGGTCTGTCAGGTCTCGCGCCGGCGTGCGCGGAACAGCCGCATCTCGCCCGAGACCCCCTTGACCCGCCGCGGCGGGAGCGACGACCACTT
This sequence comes from Solirubrobacteraceae bacterium, assembly GCA_016462625.1. The sequence continues at coordinate 13,354 of JAEMSV010000019.1, forward strand.
CCACTGGGCGCCGGCGTGCTCGCGGGCCGACTGCGTGGCGATGACGGTGCCGGGGCGCGCGAGCGCTGTGATCCGGCTCGCGCGGTTGACCGGGCGCCCGAACCAGTCGCCGCTGCGATTCAGGGCAGCGCCGTAGCCGATCCCGGCACGCAGCTGCGGGTAGTCCTGGCCCTCGGCGTTGGCCGCGTCGACGAGCGAGAACGCCGCCTCGAGCATCGCGTCGACGTCGCCGCCGACGAACATGACCGCGTCGCCGATCGTCTTGACGAACCGGACGTCCTCGCTGACGACGTGCTCGGCGAGCTGGACGAGCCGGTCCGCGACGGCGCCGAGCTCGGTGGCGGGAAGCTCCTCGCCCAGGCGCGTGAACCCGACGAGGTCGGCGAAGCAGACCGCGACCGGCCGCGCCTCGGGGAGCATGCCCGCCTCGCGGTCGTCCGGCAGCAGCGCCTCGGTGGCGAAGATGTCGCGCAGATGCAGCCGCAGCAGCCGCTCGACGCTGGGTCCGACCAGGGGGAGGAGCGCCTCGGCGACGGCCTCCCAGCGCAGCGCGAGCTGCTCCTCGTCGTCGCCCGGTTCGAGCACAAGCTCGAGGCTGATCTGGCGCATGGCCTCGGCCGTCTGGCTGAGCGAGCGGCCGAGGACGCGGACCACGTCGAGGAGGCGGTCGTCGGAGAGACCGACATCGCGCATCCGCTTGACGTCGCGCATCGCCTCGAGGTCCTGCTCGTAGTAGGCGACATCGTCCTCGCCGCGCACGGGCAGGCCCGACGCGCGGCGGACCGAGAGGACGAAGTCGAGGTCCATGCCGGTGATCCGGGCGATGTCCTCGGCGGTGTACACCGGCATGCCGCCGAGCGCCTGCGCGGCCAGCAGGGCGGTCAGGGTGTTCGTCGCGGCGGCCTCGCGGATCGTCTGCTCGGGCACGCCGCGGTCGGTGAGGCGGTAGATCAGGCGCCGCCGGGACGCGCGTGCATCGGGCTCGAGGCCGTCCAGCAGGTCCCAGAGGTTGTCGCGCTCACTTGCGTCCACGTCCGCGCAGCGTACGGGCCCGATCACGCGGCACGGTGACGATCCGTAATCTTCCGGGTTCGCCGACCCCACGCTGGAGGATCCACCGCATGGCCGCAGGCCCCGTCGCCCGACCCGAGCAGGCCGCGCCCGAAGCGCGGCCGCGGCGTCGGCGCATGAGCGGAGCCGAGCGCCGCAGGGAGATCCTGACGTCGGCCATGGAGGTCCTGGCCCGCCAGGGCTACCACGCCGCCTCGATCGACGACATCGCCCAGGCCGCGGGCGTGTCGAAGGCGCTGATCTACGAGCACTTCGACTCGAAGGAGGCGCTCAAGAACGCGCTCGTCGAAGAGCACGGCGGCGAGCTGCTGCGGCGGGTCGCCCAGGCGGTCGATGCGACGGATCCGGCCGACCAGCAGCTCTACGCCGGCCTGGACGCCTTCTTCGGGTTCGTGCAGGAGCGCCAGGTCGCGTGGGCGATGCTGCACCGCGACGCCGTCGAGGTCGGCGTGCACGACGCCCTGCGCGCGATGCAGGCGGGCGCGATCCACATGGTCACCACCATGTACGAGTCGGCGAACGGCGGCGCGCTGCCCCACGAGCGCGCGGAGATGCTGGCGCAGATGCTGACCGGCGGCACGCAGGCGCTCGCGACGTGGTGGCTCGACCATCCCGATGTGCCGCGGCGGCAGGTCGTGGAGGCGGCGATGGAGTCGGCGTGGGTCGGCCTCGAAGAGCTGCGCGGCGGCCGGCGGTATCGGCGGCCGGGCAGCGGGCGCGCGGTCGAGCGCCGCGCGCACGTGCACTAGACCGCCGAACGCGAAGGCATCCGGTCGTCCACGCAGAATCCAGGACGATGGTCGTCCTCGGCATTGATCCCGGCACGGCGAACACGGGCTTCGGCGTCGTGCGCAGCGGACGTGCGCTCGCGGCGCTCGACGGCGGCGTGATCGTGACGTCGTCCTCGTCCGCTCCTGAGCGGCGGCTCACCGAGATCCATGCGCGCGTCGCCGAGCTGATCGCCGAGCACGAGCCCGACGCCGTCGCCCTGGAGGACCTCTACTTCGGCCAGAACGTCCGCAGCGCCTTCGCGGTCGGCCAGGCCCGCGGCGTCGTCATGCTCGCGGCGGGCCAGCACGGATTGCCGTGCACGTCCTACACGCCGCAGCAGGTCAAGAGCGCGGTGTGCGGCAGCGGCCGCGCCGAGAAGGACCAGGTGCAGCGCATGGTCCAGTCGCTTCTGCGGCTGAGCGAGCCGCCACGCCCCGACCACGCCGCGGACGCCCTCGCCGTCGCCATCTGCCACGTCAACCGCGGCCCGGTGGCGGCTGCGCTCCGTGGAGCCATCGCGTGATTGCGCTCGTCCGTGGCGAAGTCGCCGTCCGGCGGCCCGACCACGTCGTCGTCGACGTCATGGGGGTCGGCTACCTGCTGGCCGTCTCGTCGCACACGCTCAAGCAGGTCCCTGCGATCGGCCGGGAGGTCACGCTGCACACGCACCTGGTCGTCCGCGAGGACGCCATGGCGCTCTACGGCTTCGCCACCGAGGAGGAGCGCGAGCTGTTCCTGATGCTCCTCGGCGTGCAGTCGGTCGGCCCGAAGATGGCGCTCGCCGTGCTGTCGGGCGGCGCGCCCCGCGAGCTGGTCGCCACCGTGGCGGCGGGCGACGTCAAGCGCCTCACCGCGGTGCCCGGGATCGGCAAGCGGACCGCGGAGCGGATCGTCGTCGAGCTGCGCGAGAAGGTGGTGCCCGACGTGGGTCCGCTCGTGGACGGCGAGATCGTCGTATCGCGCGGCGGCGACGACCCGCGCTCCCTCGCGCGTGACGGGCTGCTCGAGCTCGGGTTCACCGCCGTCGAGGCGGAGAAGCTCCTGGCCGGAGCCAGCGGAGACGCGCCCGAGCAGCTCATCGCGCACGCCCTGAAGGCCGCCCGCTCATGAGTCGCATCCAGTCTCCGGACCTGATCGCCGACGTCGAGGACGAGCTCGAGCGCTCGCTGCGCCCGCGGACGTTCGACGACTTCGTCGGACAGCACGCCGTCAAGGACCAGCTCGCGGTGGCGGTCGAGGCCGCCACGGCGCGCGGCGAGGCACTCGACCACGTCCTGCTCGCGGGCCCTCCGGGCCTCGGCAAGACCTCACTGGCGCAGATCCTCGCGGCGGAGCTGGACGCGCCGTTCGTGCAGACCGCCGGCCCGGCGCTCGAGCGCAAGGGCGACATCGCGGCGTTCCTGACCGCGCTCGAACCCCGCAGCGTCTTCTTCGTCGACGAGCTGCACCGGCTCCCGCGGGCGCTGGAGGAGACGTTCTATCCCGCCATGGAGGATCGGCAGCTGCCGATCACCGTCGGCCAGGGCGCCGGTGCGCGGGTCGTGACGCTCGACCTGCCGCCCTTCACCCTCGTCGGTGCGACGACCCGCACGGGCCTGCTCACCACGCCGCTGCGTGACCGCTTCGGCCTCCAGCACCGGCTGGACCCGTACGACCACGACGACCTCGCCACCATCGTCCTGCGGTCTGCGTCGATCCTCCAGGTCTCCATCGAGCCCGCGGGGGCGGAGGCGATCGCGGCCCGGTCTCGCGGCACACCGCGTGTGGCGAACCGGCTGCTGCGCCGGGTGCGCGACTTCGCGGAGGTCCGGATGGGCGGCGTGGTGACCGCCGAGGCCGCCGACGCGGCGCTGCGCCTCCTCGAGGTCGACGACGAGGGCCTCGACCGGCTGGACCGCCAGATCCTCCGCGCCGTCTGCACGACGTTCGCCGGAGGGCCCGTCGGGCTGTCGACGCTCGCCGCGGCCGTGGGGGAGGAGACCGACACCATCGAGGACGTCTACGAGCCCTACCTCCTGCAGCGGGGCTTCCTGCAGCGGACCCCGCGCGGCCGGTGTGCCACGGCGCGCGCCTTCCTGCACCTCGAGCTGCCAGTTCCCGAGCCCGCTCAGGGGAATCTGCCCCTCGGCGGGGTATGACCACCGGCGCTTAACTTCCGTTCAGCGTCCACGCACTACCCTGCACGTCCGCCGATGGCTCATCTCTTCATCTGCCCCAACTGTGGAAACCGCACCGCCGCTACCGAGCGCAGCGCGGGCTTCCGTCGTCAGGCCAAGGGCTGCGACAAATGCGGCTTTGGCTTTCTCTTCGAGCTGCTCGACGACTACTACCCGGCGCCGAATGCCGCCTTCTTCGTCTGTGACCAGGAAGGCCGGATCATCGGCTGCGGCCGGGGCTCGACGGAGCTGACGGGCCTCACGACCGAGAAGGTCATCGGGCGGTCGGTCAAAGAGGTCCTGGGTCTCGTGTTCCCTGAGGGCGACGATCCGGTCGCCACGGTCCTCGAGTGGGGCGTCCGGGCTCTCGGCAAGCCTGTCCAGGTCAATGCGGAGGGCGATCTGCCCGCCGACGCGACCGCAGATCTCTTCCCCGCGTACGATGACGACGGCGGCCTGCTCCTCATCCTGACGCCTCGCGGCTGAGCCGCCTGTCCCTCGTCCCCACCAGCCTCAATGACTGATCGCCGTCGCAATATCTTCATCCTGCTGTTCGTGGCCGGCCTCGTGGCCGCGTCGCTGGTGGTCATCTTCACGAAGTCGACCCGCCTGGGGCTCGATCTCCAGGGCGGCGTCGAGCTCGTCTACGAGGCGAAGCCGACCCCGCAGCAGCCGGTCGTCGATCAGGAGGCCCTGGACCGCGCGATCGACGTCATGCGCGAGCGTGTCGACCGCCTCGGCGTCGCCGAGCCCGAGATCCAGCGCTCCGGCGAGAACCAGATCGTGGTCTCGCTGCCCGACGTCCAGGACGCCGACAAGGCGCAGCGGCAGGTCGGTCAGGTCGCGCAGCTCTTCTTCTACGACTGGGAGCCGAACGTCATCGGCCCCGACGGCGAGCCGGCGCCGAGCGACCAGAACGTCACCGGCGGCAGCCAGGCCGGCCGTGTGGGCGGGATCTCGTTCTACGACGCCGTGGTCCGCGCCTCCGAGCAGCCCGAGGCGACCGGTGAGGCGCGCAAGCAGGTCAGCCACGACGGCCTGTACTACCTGCTGAACCAGAAGACGGAGAAGGTCGTCGCCGGGCCGGAGGAGACGAAGGCCGATCTCTTCACCGACCGGCCCCAGGACGCTGACGCGCCCAACTGCGAGAAGGGCGGCGAATCGACGGCGTGCGTCGAGACGGTCAAGCCCGGCACGGTGATCATCCGCGCGGAGCAGGCCGACGACCAGAAGGAGATCACGGACCCGAACAACGCCCAGTACTACGTGCTGCGCGACCGGGTCGCCCTCAAGGGCACGGACATCAAGAACCCCGAGCAGCAGTTCGACCAGGGTGCTGGTGGTTCGGGCGCACCGATCGTCACGTTCGAGTTCACGGACAACGGGCGCAAGACGTGGGAGAACGTCACCCGCGGCATCGCGCAGCGCGGCCTGGAGAACTTCGCCCCGGGCTCGGACCCGGCGAGCGCGGCCCAGCACTTCGCGATCGCGCTGGACAACGAGCTCGTCAGCGTCCCGTTCATCGATTTCCAGCAGAACCCGGACGGCATCGACGGCCGCAACGGCTCGCAGATCGAGGGCGGCTTCACGATCGAGTCCGCTCAGGAGCTGTCGAACCTCCTGAAGACCGGCGCCCTGCCGGTCAAGCTCGACCTCATCAGCCAGTCGCAGGTCTCGGCGACGCTCGGCCAGCAAGCGCTGGATCAGAGCCTGATCGCGGGCGCCGTCGGCCTCCTGATCGTCGCGCTCTTCCTTCTGGTCTTCTACCGCGTGCTCGGCGTCATCGCGGTCCTCGCGCTGCTGATCTACGCGCTGTTCCTGTTCGCGCTGATCAAGCTGATCCCGATCACGCTCACACTGCCGGGCATCGCCGGCCTCGTGCTGACGATCGGCGTGGCAGCGGACGCGAACATCGTCATCTTCGAGCGCGTCAAGGAAGAGGTCCGTGCCGGGAGATCGATCCAGGCGGGCATCGCCGCGGGCTACCGCAAGGGCCTGACCGCGATCGTCGACGCGAACGTCGTGACCGTGATGGTCGCGTTCATCCTGTTCGTGCTCGCCACGGCCGGGGTCAAGGGCTTCGCCTTCACGCTCGGCGTCGGCACGATCATCTCCTTCCTCACGGCGGTCGTCTTCACCCAGGCGATCCTGAGCACGATGGGCCGGTCGCGGCTTCTCGCGCGCCCGTCCGCCCTCGGCGCCGGCAAGCAGGCGCGGCCGATCACGTTCGACTTCATGGGCGCGTCGAAGTGGTTCTTCTCGCTCTCCGGCGTGATCCTCGCCATCGGCGCGCTGGCGATCGGTGCCAACGGCATCAACTTCGGCATCGACTTCGAGTCGGGGACGCGGATCAAGACCGCGACCGAGAAGCCCGCTGACGAGAACGACATCCGCAACGTCATGTCCGGCGTGGGTTACGGCGACGCGAAGATCCAGCGCGTCCAGGACCCGGAGCTCGGGCGGTACGTCTTCCAGATCTCCACGCCGTCCCTCGAGCCCGCGGACGTGCGCAAGGTCCGGGCGGCGCTCGACAAGACGTACGGCGTCGAAGGCAACTTCTCCAGCAGCTCGATTGGGCCGACCTTCGGTGAGACGGTGGCGAAGACCGCCGTCATCGCGATCATCGCGTCGTTCCTGGTGATCGCCGCCTACATCGCGATCAGATTCGAGTGGAAATACGCGGTACCGCTGCTCATCGCGGTCGCGCACGACCTGTTGATCACGTCCGGCATCTACGCCCTGTTCGGATTCGAGGTGACGAGCGCCACCGTGGCAGCTCTGCTCACCATCTTGGGCTTCTCGCTCTACGACACGATCATCGTGTTCGACCGCGTCAGAGAGAACGTCCCGCGGATGCCGCGGGCCGCGTTCAGCCAGATCGTCAACCGCTCGATGAGCGAGGTCATCGTCCGCTCGCTGGCGACCTCGTTCTGCACCCTGCTGCCGGTGCTCGCGCTGTTCGCGTTCGGCGGCGAGACGCTGCGCGAGTTCGCGGTGGCGCTGATTATCGGCACGATCTCGGGCACCTACTCGTCGGTCTTCATCGCCTCGCCGGTGCTCACGCACTGGAAGGAGCGCGAGGGCGTCTGGCGCCGTCGCCGCAAGGTCATCCAGGGCGAGCTCGGCTCGGTCCCTGCCTACGCCACGGCGGTCGCCGACGGCCCCGTCGACGTCGCGCCGGCCGAGCGCAAGCGGTCACGCCGCCGCCTGACCACGCCCGACGACCCGCAGAACGTTTCGCGCGAGGAGTTCCAGGAGATGGTCCAGGACCTCCACGTCGACAAGCCGTCCGTCGCGGTCAAGGACGCGTCGGCCGACGCGGATCCCGAGGATGTCGTGATGCCGGAGACCGAGAAGAAGCCGGGGGGCAAGCGCTCCTCGCGCAACAAGCGCCACGGGCGGGGAGGAGGCCGGTAATGGCGTTGTTCGCTTGGGTGATGATGGGTCTGGCCATCTGGCACTTCACCGTCTTCGTCCCCGATCACTTCTGGGGCGGCATCGTCGGGGCGTTCCTCGGCGGCATGATCGGCGCCGTGGTAACGGGCTACCTGTTCAGCGGCCTGCAGCTGCCGAGCCAGGACGAGACGGACGTCCTGACCGTGCTCGAGGCGGTCCCGGGGGCACTGATCGGCCTCGGCATCGTCTACGCGGTCGGCCTCTCGCGCGACCGCAAGGATCCGACCTTCAGCTAGGCCGCGATGGGCGGGGCCTCGCGCGGACCGCTCGGAGCGGTCTCGAGGCGGTCCAGCACGGTGAGGAACGCGTCGATCACCTCGGGATCGAACTGCGTGCCCCGGCAGCGCTGGAGCTCCGCACGCGCGGCGGCGTCCGGCAGCGCCGTGCGGTAGCAGCGGTCGGCGGTCATCGCCTCGTAGGCGTCGGCCACGGAGAGGATGCGCGCTTCGAGCGGCACCTGCTCGCCGGAGAGCCCGAAGGGGTAGCCACGGCCGTCCGGACGCTCGTGGTGGGCGAGGACCCAGCTGCGGACATCGTCGAGCACGTTGGAGCCGAGGATGCGGGCGCCGATCTCGGGGTGGCGCTTCATCTCGGTGTACTCCTCGTCGGTGAGCTTCGCGGGCTTGTTGAGAATCGAGTCCGGGACGCCGATCTTCCCGATGTCGTGCAGGAGGCCGGCGACCCGGATGCGCTCGACGCGCTTCGGGCTCAGTCCCATCTGGGTGGCCATCTCGGCGGCGTACCGGGCGACGGTCTGGGAGTGCGAGGCCGTGCCGGTGTCGCGCAGGTCCAGGGCCTCGGCGAGGCCGATCGCGGTGATGAGGCGCGCGCGCTCGTCGGCATCGCTGTCCTGCGCCGTGGCGGCCTCGAGCGGTCCGGAGGCCTGCGCGGCCAGCATCGTGCGATTGCGCCCCGCGCGCTTGGCCGTGTAGACGGCGCGGTCCGCGGCGATGAGAAGCTCGTCCAGGTCCTCACCGTCGCGCGGGTACATGGAGACACCGAAGGACATCGTGGCGGCGAACGGCTCGTCGCCGAAGGCGAGCATGACGTCACGGCGCAGGCGCTCGGCGAGCGCGACCGCGTCGGACACGTCGGAGTCGGGGGCGAGGATCGCGAACTCCTCGCCACCCATGCGCGCCACGAGGTCCTGGCGGCGCGAGCGGTTGGTCAGCACGTCTGCGACGGCGCCGAGCACCCGATCGCCCGCGGCGTGGCCGTGTGCGTCGTTGATGGCCTTGAAGAAGTCGAGGTCGCCGACGATCAGGGCGGCGCTCGCGCCGTTGGCGTGCTGGAGCGTCGCGGTGGCGTTGCGCTCGAAGCCGTGCCGGTTCAGGAGTCCGGTGAGCGCGTCCGTGCGCGCGGTGTACTCGAGGCGGTCCTGGAGTTCCTGTTGCTCCTGGACGAGGCCTTCGCGCTGGCGCCGGACGGTGGTCAGGAACCCGCCGCTGATCGCGATGACGCCGATGATCGGGAGCCAGCTCTCGATGTTCAGCGGCGACGGGAGCTCCGACGGCATCGGCGCGATGGAGACGGCGGCCGTGAAGCACACCGTGCAGAGCACGACCTGGGCCAGTGCGGCCCGGCGGGAGAAGTAGTACGAGGCGAAGAGCACGACCAGCACGTACATGGAGGCGATCTGGCTGGCGAGCGCCGAGACCTGGATCACCCCGATCGTGATCCCGACGGTGCATCCCGCGCAGATGGCGTGGAGCACCCAGCGGGGCATCGACGGGCCGACCCGGGAGAGGATCGGCAGGAGGAAGATGAGCGCGATGAGCACCGCGATCGTCGGCGGGGGGAACTCGACGACGCTGCTCGGCAGGAAGCTCACGAGCAGGGTCAGGAGCATGAGCACCGTCGTCGCCGCGATGACCTGAGCGCCGGCAGCGGCCGCTGGGCCCGCGGTGGCACCAGCCGCGCGGGTGTCTGCGCGCGAGGCGGGCAGAGCAGGGGTCCTCATGTCGGCAACCTCGGAGGTCCAGAGCACAAACTTGACCTGCATACCGGGCATTCTCGGCGGATGATTGGTCGCGTTGGCGTTCTGGGTCCCTGGAACGGTCCATCCGCACTCCGGCCTACGGTGACTTCGTGACAGACGCCGTCTCACTGGACATCCCGCCCTACGATGTGGCCCAGGCCGTCGCGCTCGAACGCGCGCTCGGTGTCTCTCACGTCGTGGCGCAGGTCCTCGTCCGGCGCGGTCTGGGCGACCCCGACGCGGCGGCAGCCTGGCTGGCGGCGGACGCCGTGCACGATCCGGCGGAGATCGCAGGCCTGGACGCGGCGTGTGCGGTGATCCTGGGGCACGTCGAGCGTGGATCGCGAATCTGCGTCCACGGGGACTACGACGTCGACGGCGTGTGCTCGACGGCGATCCTGGTCACGGCGCTCCGCGATCTCGGCGCGAACGTCGACGCGATCCTGCCGAGCCGCACCGAGGACGGGTACGGCCTCGCGCTGCAGACCGTCGAGAAGCTCTCCGCCCGCGGCACGGACCTGCTCATCACGGTCGACTGCGCGATCACCGCCGTCGAGGAGGTTGCCGCGGCCCGGGCAGCCGGCATGGACGTGGTCGTGACCGATCACCACCAGCCGCGTGCCGACGGCGTCCTGCCCGACGCGCCGATCGTGCATCCCGGGCTCGGCGGGTATCCGTGCCCGGAGCTGTGCGCCGCTGCGGTCGCGCACAAGCTCGTCATAGGGCTGTTGCGCGCGTCAGGGCGCGATGTCGCCACCGCAGACCGCGACCTGGACCTGGTCGCGCTCGCAACGGTCGCCGACTGCGTTCCGCTCGTCGACGAGAACCGGCGGCTCGTGCGGGAAGGCCTGCGGACGCTGGCGGCGACACCGCGGCCCGGTCTGCGCGCGCTCATGCGCGTCACGAAGGTCGACCCGGCGCGGGTCGACGCCCGGTCCATCGGCTTCCGTCTGGCGCCGCGGTTGAACGCTGCGGGACGCATGCATCGCGCCGACGCGGCGCTGGAGCTGCTGGTCACCGATGACGCCGATCGGGCCACGGTGGTGGCCGACGAGCTCGACCAGATCAACGCTGAACGCCGCCACGCCGAGCAGCGCATCCTCTTCGAGGCCGAGGCCCAGGTCCGCGATCTGGGCGAGCGCCCGGCCTACGTCCTGTGGGGCGAGGGCTGGCATAAGGGCGTGATCGGCATCGTCGCCTCGCGGATCGCCGAGAAGCATCACCGTCCGGTGGTGCTCGTCGCGCTCGACGGGGAGAAGGGCACCGGCTCAGGGCGGTCGATCCCGGCGTTCGACCTCCTCGGTGGGCTCGAGGCGTCCCGGGCGCATCTGCTGCGCCACGGCGGCCACCGCGCCGCAGCGGGCTGCGAGATCTCCGCGACGGCACTGCCGGCGTTCCGGGAGGCCTTCGAGGCCCACGCTGCCGCGATCCTGCGCCCGGAAGACCTCGTGCCGCGCGAACGGGTCGATGCGGTGGTGGCGGGTGACGAGCTCGGGCTTGCGCTGGCCGAGGAGCTGCAGCGGCTCGAACCCCTCGGCATGGGCAACCCGGTCGTGCGGGTGCTCGTGCCGGCCGCCCGGCTCGGGGGCGTACGTCCGCTCGGCGAGGGCGGCAAGCACCTGCGCTGCACGCTGAGCGCCGGCGGCCGCAAGGCGTCGGCCATCGGATTCGGGATGTCGAGCGTGCCGGCCGAGGAGCCGGTCGACGTCATCGCCGAGGTCGAGCTGCACGAATGGCGCGGCAGCGTCGAGCCGCGCCTGCTGCTCCGCCAGGTCCTGCCGAGCACCGGCGCCGCAATCGCGGTCGTCGGGGAAGCGGATGATCCGTGGACGGCGATCGCGAGTGAGCTCATGGCGCCGCCGCACAGCACGCAGGCCGCCGGAGGGCTCCTCAGCGGTGCGCGTGACCGCCGCGGCGGCGGGATCGCCGGAATCCTCGCGGGCCTCGTGCACAGCGGAGAACCCGTGCTGGCCGTCGTCTGCGACGCGCCGTTGCGCGCCGGGCATCTCGCCGGGCGCCTGGGCGGCTTCGCGATGTGCTCACACGCCGCCCTGGCCGCCGATCCGTCGCTCGCCGTAGCCGCACGACACATCGTCGTCCTGGACCCACCCGCGACCCCCGCGGAGCAAGGGCTGCTGGAAGCCCTGAGTGTTCGACAGATGGTCCATCTTGCTTGGGGCCCGGCGGAGCTAACCTGTGCACTACGCATCCATGAGCGTGAGTACGACCTTCGTGCCCCGCTCACCGCGCTCTACCGGGACCTGCGGGACCTGGAGGGAGCGGGGGGAGAGGAGCTCGAGGCGGCGCTGCGCGGGAATCCGCAGGGTGACCGGTCCCTCCGTGCGACCGGACGGGCCGTGCGGGTACTCGTAGAGCTCGGCCTCGTCAGCCTCGACTCGGAGACGAGGACCGTGACGGTTCCGCCCGCCCAGCGCACCGAGCTGGACCGGTCGGCGGCCTTCCGGGCCTATACCCAGCAACTCGAGGACGGCCGGACATTCCTGAGCAGCGCGACAGCAGCAGTGGCAGCCTGACGGACTCCGGCAACGGCGCCGGCAAGGCCCAGGCGATCTCGCCGCGCGCGCAGGTCGACCAGATCGAGCACCCCGACGAGCACACGGCGGTGCGCGGGACCGATCTGACCGAGCGTGAGCGCGTCCTGCTGAGCGATCTGTACGCGATCGTCGAGGAGCACGCGGCCGAGTCGCTCGTGCCGATCGACCGCGCCCGGGTCGAGGCGGCCTTCGTCTTCGCCTGCGAGCACCACGCCGACCAGCGTCGCAAGTCCGGTGAGGACTTCATCACCCACCCGGTGGGCGTCGCGAAGATCTGCGCGGGCATGCGCCTCGACACCGAGACGCTCTGCGCGGCGCTCCTGCACGACACCGTCGAGGACACGACCGCGTCGCTGGAGGAGGTCCGCGACCAGTTCGGCGAGGAGATCGCGTCGCTCGTCGACGGCGTCACCAAGCTGACGGGGATCACGTTCCAGTCGCGCGACGAGGCGCAGGCCGAGAACTACCGCAAGATGATGGTCGCGATGGCCACGGACGTCCGGGTCATCCTCATCAAGCTGGCCGACCGCCTGCACAACATGCGCACGATCGGCGCGATGCCGAAGCAGAAGCAGATCGACAAGGCGAAGGAGACCTTGGAGATCTACGCGCCGATCGCGCACCGGCTCGGCATCCACGCGATCAAGTGGGAGCTCGAGGACCTCGCGTTCGCGGCGCTGCACCCGCGCAAGTACCAGGAGATCAAGGGCCTGGTCAACCAGCAGCGCGAGGAGCGCGAGAGCTACGTCCAGAAGGCGGGCGACTATCTCCAGCGCGAGCTGCAGGCGCTGGGCATCGAGGCCGACATCTCAGGCCGCGCCAAGCACTTCTATTCCATCTACGCGAAGATGGCCAAGAAGGACCGTGAGTTCAACGAGATCTACGACCTCACGGCCATGCGGGTCATCGTCAACTCGGTGAAGGACTGCTACGGCGCGGTCGGCGTCATCCACTCGCTGTGGAAGCCGCTGCCCGGGCGGTTCAAGGACTTCATCGCGATGCCCAAGTTCAACATGTACCAGTCGTTGCACACGACGGTCATCGGGCCAGAGGGCCTCCCGCTGGAGATCCAGATCCGCACCCGCGAGATGCACGACATGGCCGAGTTCGGCGTCGCCGCGCACTGGATGTACAAGGTCGACCCGAACGCCGCGAACGGCAGCGACGACGGCAAGACCCAGTGGCTGCGCAACGTGCTCGACTGGCAGAAGGACGCCCAGGACCCGCGCGAGTTCATGGAGACGCTGAAGGTCGACCTGTTCGAGGACGACGTCTTCGTCTTCACGCCGAAGGGCGAGGTCAAGTCGCTCGCGGCCGGCGCGACCCCGCTGGACTTCGCCTACGAGGTCCACACGGAGATCGGGCACCGCTGCGTCGGCGCGAAGGTCAACGGCAAGATCGTGCCGCTGCACTACGAGCTGAAGAGCGGCGACATCGTCGAGGTGCTGACGAGCAAGCGCGAACGCGGCCCGTCGCGCGACTGGCTGTCGCTGGTCAAGACCACACGGGCCCGCAACAAGATCAAGGCCTGGTTCAAGGCCGAGTCGCGCGACGACACCGAGCACGCCGGGCGCGAGCTCCTGCAGGAACATCTGCGCAAGGCGGGCCTGCCCGCCCAGAAGGTCGTGTCGTCGCCGCTGCTCGCCGACGTCATCCGCGAGATGGGCTTCAAGAAGGGCGAGGACTTCTACATCGCCCTGGGCGCCGCGAAGATCTCGCCGAAGGTCGTCGTCAACAAGGTCCTCCAGCGCCTGAAGGCGGGGGAGGCCGCCGATGAGGCCGAGACGGCGATCGAGCGCCTGGCCACCGGCCGCGACGACCGCCGCAAGCCGACCGCCGCGTCTTCGCAGATGGGCATCCGGGTGGAGGGCGTCGACGACGTCATGCTCAGGATCGCCAAGTGCTGCCGGCCGGTCCCGGGGGACGCGATCGTCGGCTACATCAGCCTCGGTCGGGGCATCACGATCCACCGCGAGGACTGCACGAACGTGGAGGCGCTGCGCAAGGACCCGGAGCGCTTCGTCAACGTGAGCTGGGAGGGCGATTCGACCACCGCCTTCAAGGTCGAGCTGCAGATCGACGGCTATGACCGCCACCGGCTCCTCGAGGACCTGTCCCGGACGTTCTCAGAAGCGGGCGTCTCGATCGTCGAGGCCCGTTGCACCGTTCAGGATGCGATGGTGCAAAATAGGTTTGTGGTCGAGGTGGCGGACACCCAGACGCTGAAGGCGGTCGTGACCCGCCTGCGGAACATCGATTCGGTGTTCGACGCGTACCGGGTGACGCCGGGCGCTGCGTGACCTCACGACGGGCCATCTGGCCCGACATGACGATCGGTGGAGCGCTCCTCGTGCTCTCCGGGCTGTCGCTGAGCGACGTCGCCACGACGGCGGCGGTCGCGGTGGCCATCACGGTCTGGGCGCTGTTGCTGTTCGGCGTGCGCGGGACCTGGCGCTGGTGGAGCGTGCCGGCGGCCCTCGCCTGCGGGCTCGCGACGGTCGGCTGGTCGCTGGTGACGGGGCCGAACCCGTTGATCCTCGGGGTGGTGATCGTCGTCCAGGCGCTGGTCGGGGGGCGGATGACGTCGTCTGAGGGATGGAACAGCCTGCCGCGGTCGTCGGAGGCGGACCGATGACCCGCAGGCGCGGAGAGCCGGCCCTGTCCCTCGTGACGGCGCTCGCCTTCCTCACACTGGTCCCCATGCCGCAGCCCTACGCAGCGGTCGGATGCGGCGTCGTGCTGTTCGTGTCCTTCGCCGTCGGCTGGACACTGGCGGGCGAGTACGGGGTGTGGGTTCTGCCCCTGGCGGCTGTTCCTGCCTGGTCCGCAGCGACGCTGTCGGCGGACGACGCGCTCGGCGTCGGATCCGGAGCGCTGGCGTTCGCAGGACTCTTCCTCGCCGTCGCCGCGTGGTTCGCAGTGGCGCCACACCTCCGGGTCCCCGCGTGGGCTCCTCGCCTGTGGGACCGCCTGCCGGGCCCGTCGAAGAACCCCGCCGACTACCGATGACGGCCGCGCGGTCCTGGGCAGCGAACGTCTGGTCGGCCGACCGCGCTGCCGTGCTGGTGGTCGGGCTTGCCGCTGTCGTCATCGCCGTGGGCGTGGTGTCGAATCTGGTGGGTGTCGTGGTGGGCGGCGTCGCCGTCGCCGGGTGGACCGCGTGGGTGGCGGATGCTCGTCCGGTCCGGACCCGGCGGTCGATCGCACCCCCGATCCTGATCGGCGCGGGCTTCTCGGTGGCGGCCTTGGCCGTGGAGGCCAACGTCGCGAAGGTGGCCGCCTACGTCGGCGGCGCTGCTATCGCGGGGACCTTGTTGAGCAGCGGTCTGGTTCGGACCGAAGGCCTGTGGGATCGCCTGCCGGGGCCCTCGAAGGACCCGGCCGACTACCGCTAGCCGCCGCCGAGGACCCGAGCCTTCTGGGCTGCGAACTCCTCGTCGGTGAGCACGCCCTGGTCGCGCAGCGCCGTGAGGCGCTCGAGCGCATCGAGCATGGAGTCACCCGCGGGCGCAGCGGCGGGAGCCACCGGCAGCGGCGCGCCGCCGACCATCGCCTGGAGGTCGATGCCCTGCGCCTTCAGCATCGCGGCGACCTCCGGCGGAATGTGATCGCCCCCGGACATGTCGACCTGCACGGTGGAACTCTCGAAGACCACGGGCGACTTGATCCGCAGGCCGTTGGGGTTGTTCTGCGAGTCCGGGGCGTCGTCCCATTCGATCCGCAGCTTCTCGGGGCTGTCGCGGGACACCGTCACCGGCAGGACCGCGCCGACGTGCGGCATCTTCTTGGGCTTGACCTGACAGCCGTACTTGACCTCGTACGGCGGCTGTCCGGGGACCTCGACGCGGAGGCGGAAGCGGACGTGGATCCGCGCGGAGAAGTCGATGTCGATGGTCGCCGAGTCGTGGTTCGGGCGCGGGTCGGACATCTCCACGACCGTCGCCTGCGCGGCGATCCCGTCCTTGATCTTCGGCTGGCGGAAGAGGCCCACGGCGATTACGCGCCGCCGAGGATCCGGGCCTTCTGGGCCTCGAACTCGGCCGGTGTCAGCGCGCCGGCGTCGCGGAGCTTCGCCAGCCGCTCGAGCGACTCGACGACGTCGTCGACGCCCGGGTCGTTTGCGGCAGGAACGGCGCTCGCGCCTGCACCGGCGCCCGGCACCGGCGTGAATGCCGCGGCGGGCGCGTCGATGCCCATCGAGTCGAGCATCCCGAGCATGTTCTGCCGGTACTTCTCGGCGACGGCCGGGTCCATCGGCTGGCCCATCTGGATGGTCGCGCCGCCCGTCATCGCGGAGATGTCGATGCCCTGCGACTTCAGCATGTCCATCACTGCGTCGACCGCCTGCGGGTTGTCCGAGACATCGACGGTCTGGCTGGTGACGTGCACCTGCGGCGAAGGCGTTGAGCTGACGACCGGTGTGGGGGTGAGCGGCGGGTCGCCCGCGCCGGGAATCCCGATGCCCTCGTCGTCGTCGTTTCCGCGGCCGAACAGCTTCCCGAGTCCCATGGACCCCAGCGAACCATGCCCGGCCGCGGTGTGCAACTACGCGGGTGCCAGCAGCCCGTCCGTCACCCGCGCGTCCGTCGAGACCACCGGTGACTCCGAGGTGACCCACGGCTCCCCGTCGAAGTGCTTCTCGAAGATGTTCTCCGAGGTCCGGGTCGCAAGAGCCTGGGCGGTGAGGGTCGGGTTCGGCCCGCCGAGCGAGTTCGCCAGCGCGGAGTTGTCCGCGATGTACAGACCCTTCACTGCGCGCGCCTCACCCGTCTCATCGAGCACGGACGTCGCGGGGTCTGCGCCCATCCGCATCGAGGACTGCGTGTGCAGGATCAGCGGCGCCCAGTCGATCCGGTAGACCTTCTTCGCGCCGGCCCCGCGCAGGATCTCCGCGGCTCGGTTCGCGAGGAAGTTCCGGCGTGCCACCGTCTTCGCGGTGCGCCGGGTGAAGTCCAGCTCCACGCGTGCCGCCCGCCCGTGCTCGTCGACGGGGAACAGCTGGGACAGCGAGACGCGGTTGTCCGGCTCCACGTCGTCGCCGGTCAGCACCAGGATGCTGAGGAGGCGGTCGGCGCCGTTCTTCATGGCGTCCAGGAGCTCCGGGCCGCCCAAGCGCCCGGATGGCCCGTCCCAGGCGCCGCGCGTGGACCGGCCGAGGTCGTAGATCCCCCGGATGCCGCTGCCGCTGAAGCTCATGCTGAACGCCTGCAGGGCGGGAGGGAGGCCGACCTGCTCCAGCCCCCCGTACCCGGGGAAGTCCGCACGGGCCGAGGACGCCGCCCCACGCGTCGCACCGGTGTCGTCGTCGAACAGCCCGACCACCCAGTCCAGGTAGTGGTCGGTCAGCCCACGCCCGACCCAGTCGTTCGGGTTCGGCAGGCCGCTGTTCAGCCACAGCCGCGGTGAGTCGATGCACCCGGCCGCGAGCACGACGACCTTCGCGTCCTCACGGCGCACGTCGCGGTCGTCGTTGACGCGGTACGTCACGCCGGTCGCGACGGTCTCGCCGCCGCGCGACTCCGTGTGGATCTGCGTCACGTACGCATCCGTGACGAGCGTCGCCCGCTTGCCGCCGGGCGCCCACGCGTCGGCGGTCACCGCCATCGGGACGTAGCTGTTGTCGGTCGAGCGCTTCGCGAACAGGTTCCGCGGCGCATCGACCGGGTTCATGCATCCCTGCGCGCAGTAGCCGCAGAAGGTGCAGCCGAACGCCTCGGGATGGCGCAGCCGCTCGCGGTCATCGGTCCGGCCGGCGGTCCCGCCGGGCTGGAGGATCGCGTTCTCCTGCGGGCGGAACGCCGCGCCGGTCGCGTCCTTCCGGGTCTGGACGGGCAGACCGAGCGATTCGCAGCCGTCGAAGAAGACCCGCTCCTTGGTACCCATCGCCGCGGTCTGCACGGGCAGCGTCGCCTCGACCCACTCGTAGTAGGGGATGAGCTCCTCGTAGCCGAACGGGAAGGAATACTGCGTGTCGTACGCGGCGCGGTCGGCACCGTCGTAGCCGGCGAATGCGCCGGGGAAGGCCCGCGGGCTGTTGCCGTAGTAGTGCAGCGTGGTGCCGCCGACTCCCGACGCCTGCCAGATGTACGAGTTCTGCGGCTGCTCCCGGCTCCACGGCGGCCGGTCCCGATTGCCGGGGCCGATGCGCAGGAACCCGGTGGCCGGATTGAACGCGTCATCCTCGAAGTGGGTCCACTGCTCGCGCGGCTTGTCGTGCGCGGAGCCGCCCTCGAGCAGCAGGACGTCGAGCCCGCGGGCCGCGAGTTCCTTGGCGACGACGGGCCCGCCTCCGCCCGCGCCGATGACGATCACGTCGCGCATCACGCCTCCACCTCCGTGCGGTCCTGGTAGTAACCCAGCAGGTCGGCATGCCCGTCGGGCGGCTCGGTGCGCCCGATCAGGTATCCGGTCTGGTCCCAGCCGATCGGCCGGCCGCTGAGCCGCTTCGTCGCCGGGTCGTAGGTGGACTGCTCGCTCCACATGCCGTCGGCCGACAGCGCGAGCGCGGCCATCGCGAGGTACTTGATGAGCCCGTCGAGCGCGTCGACGAGCCAGCCGTCCAGCGCGCCGGAGCGCCGGAGCAGCGTCACGATCTTCGGGGTGTCGCCCTCGAAGTCGCGGAACACGCGGCCCTTCTCGTTGTACGAGAGCTTCGCGAACGGGGCGACGCCGCCCGACCGCCAGAGGACCGCTGGGGTGAGGATCGTCGCCGTGACGTTGAGCAGGAGCGCGATGACGATCGACGCCGGGATCGTCTCGTCGTTCGTCAGCACGATCTCCAGCGCGCGGTCGAACCGCTGTGCGTCGGCCAGGCCGAGGCGCCGCAGGTCCGGAGGCAGCGGCGCGGGCACGTTGCCGAGCAC
Source organism: Solirubrobacteraceae bacterium (assembly GCA_016462625.1). The sequence goes on from JAEMSV010000019.1 coordinate 32,204, forward strand.
GCGGGTACTCGTCACGAGCGTCGGGATCCAGACCCGATCGGGCACCGGGAGGTAGCCGTCGATCGTCTTCATCAGGAACGGGCCGCACCCCGCCGCCACGCCGCCGGGCTCCGGCCGCCACAGGTGCTGGCGGCGGGAGAACCGGTCGTCGCCGGGGAGGGAGAAGGCGGCGAGCGCGTCGTGGGTCTCGGCGGAGACCCGCCGCAGCTGCGGGCGCAGCCAGCGGATCAGCGCCTCGACGGCGTCGCCCGTCGGGTTTGCCCGGGCTGCATCGAGTAGCCCGGGCGGCGCGCTGAGTGCCAGCCCCAGGACACCCGCGCGGGCAAGGAACGTCCGGCGATCCACGGTCGTCGAGTCCACAGCTTCCCCCTCGTCGTTCTAGACGACGAGGGCTCTACCCCGCGAACGGGCCGCGAAACGCAGATGCTGAACGTTCGGTCAGTTCGTCACGCTGAAGCCAGCAGACCCTCCGTGATCCGGGCGTCCGTCGAGACCACCGGCGTCTCCGTCGCGACCCACCGGTCGCCGTCGAAGTACTTCTCGAAGATGTTCTCCGAGGTCCGGGTCGCCAGCGCCTGTGCCGTGAGCGTCGGGTTCGGGCCGCCGAGCGAGTTCGCGAGCGCGGAGTTGTCAGCCACGAAGAGGCCCTTGACTGCGCGCGCCTCGCACGTGTCGTCCAGGACCGAGTTCTTCGGGTCCAGCCCCATGCGCATCGAGGACTGCATGTGCAGGAGCAGCGGCGCGGAGTCGATCCGAAAGACCTTCTTCGCACCGGCCGCCCGGAGCACCCGCGCGGACTTGTCGGCGAGGAACTCCCGCCGCGCGACCGTCCGCGCCGATCGCTGCAGGAACGGCATCTCGACCCGCCCGAGCGGCCCGTGCTCATCCACCGGCAGCAGGGGCGAGAGCGTGACCCGGTTGTTCGGCTCCACGTCGTCGCCGGTGATCACCAGCACGTTGAGCATCCGGTCGATGCCGTTCTCCATGGCGTCCATGAGCTCGGTGCCCGAGGGGCGGCCGGCCGGGCCGTCCCACGCGCCGAGCTTGCCGCGCCCGTTGTTGTAGAGACCGCGGACGCCGCTGGCGCTGAAGCTCATGCTGAACGCCTGGAGCGCCGGGGGGAGCCCGCCCTGCTCGATGCAGCCGTTGCCCGGGAAGTCCGCGCGGGCCGCGGATGCGGGGCCCCTGGAGCCGCCCACGTCCTTGTCGAAGATGCCGACCAGGTTGTCGACGTAGTGGTCGGTCAGACCGCGGCCGACCCAGTCGTTGGGATTGGGCAGCTTGCTGTTGAGCCAGAGCCGCGGGGTGTCGACGCAGCCGGCGGCCAGGACGACGACCTTCGCGTCCTCGCGCCGGGTGTCGCGGTCGTCGTTGACGCGGTACGTCACGCCCGTCGCGACGGTCTCGCCGCCACGCTGCTCGGTGTGCACCTGCGTGACGTAGGCGTCGGTCACGAGCTCGGCCGCGCGTCCGCCGCTGTGCCAGCGGTCAGCGGTCACGGCCATCGGCACGTAGCTGTTGTCCGTCGAGCGCTTGGCGACCAGGTTGCGCGGAGCGTCGATCGGGTTCATGCACCCCTGGGTGCAGAAGCCGCAGAACGTGCAGCCGAACGCCTCACCGTGGTGCAACCGCGCGCGGTCGCCGGTCAGGCCGGCCGTGCCGCCGGGCTGGAGGATCGCGTTCTCCTGGGGGCGGAAGGCGTCTCCGGTGGCGTCCTTGCGGGTCTGCACCGTCATTCCGAGCCCTTCGCAGCCGTCGAAGAACGTGCGCTCCTTCGTGCCCATCGCCGCGGTCTGGACCGGGAGCGTCGCCTCGACCCACTCGTAGTACGGGATCAGCTCCTCGTACGGGAACGGGAAGGGGAACGCGGTGTCGTACGCCGCGCGGTCGGCGCCGGTGTACCCGGCGAACGCGCCCGGGTACGCCCGGGGAGAGTTGCCGAAGTAGTGCAGCGTTGTCCCGCCGACCCCGGAGACCTGCCAGACGTACGACGCCTGCGGCTGATCGCGCAGCCACGCGGGGCGCGCCCGGTTGGCCGGCCCGATGCGGAAGAACCCCGAGGCGGGGTTGAACGCATCGTTCTCGTAGTGGGTCCACTCATCGCGCGGCTTGGCGTGCGCCGAGCCGCCCTCGAGGAGCAGCACGTCGAGCCCGCGGGCGGCGAGTTCCTTGGCGACGACCGGCCCACTGCCGCCCGCCCCGACAACGATCACATCGCGCATTACGCCTCCACCTCACGTCGGTCCTGGTAGTAGCCGAGGAGCTCGGCGTGGCCGTCGGGCGGCTCGGTGAGGCCCGGCAGGTACTTCGCTTGGTCCCAGCCGATCGGCCGCTTGGTGACCCGGCGGGTCGCGCGGTCGAACGTGGACTGCTCGCTGTAGAGCCCGCCGCTCGGGAACGCGAGCAGCGCGTTCGTCAGGAAGTTCAGCAGCGGCGGGAGCCGGCGGCGGAGGTTGGCGTCGAGGATGGTCCCGACCAGCGCCAGCCCCTTGGGGTTGGGCGACTCCATGTCCCGGAAGACGAGCCCCTTCTCGCGGTAGCTCAGGCGTGCGAACGGCGCGGAGTACGGGCTCGCCCGCAGCAGGGCAGCGGGGACGAGGAGCGTCGCGGTGACGTTGAGCAGCAGCGTCACGATGATCGGCGCCGGAATCATCGCGTCGTTCTCGATGACGAGCTTCAGCGCTCGGTCGAGCCGCTGGGCCTCGCCCAGGCCGGCGGCCTTGAGGGACGCCGGCAGCGGCGCGGGAACCGCACCCATCTGCCGGGTGCCCTGCAGGATCACCGGGACCCACAGCTCGTCGGGGATCGAGATGTAGTTGTTGAACGTCTCCAGCAGGTAGGCCGTCGTCCCGACGGCGACCCCGCCTGGCCTCGGCCGCGAGACGCCCTGCCGGATCGAGAAGTTGTCGTTGCCCGGGACGCAGAACGCGACCATCGCGTCGAACGTCTCGCGAGAGAGGCCATCCAGCGCCGGCGTCAGCCACTTGACCAGCGCCGCGATGTCGTCGCGCGTGGCGGCCTGCGCGGGCGCCGAGAGCAGCCCAGAGGGCGCTCCTAACGCGAGTCCGAGCACGCCTGCGCGCGCCAGGAACATCCGACGATTGACTGCTGACTCCACCCTGTTCTCCCTTGCTCGAGACGACCCACACATCCCGCAGGGTGACAACCTATTTGCGAAATTTCGCGGTGTGGATGTGGGCAGACGCCACTTCTGGAAGAAGCGGTGCGGTAACACGACACCGCAGGGTCAGGACACCGCGCGTGGGTCAGCGCACGACGCGCAGGCCGCCGGGGAGCACCCGGAAGACGGCCTCGGAGACGTCGCCGATGTAGTCCCCGTCGACCTCGAGGGGGATCGGGACGTCCGACCGCATCGTCAGCTCGTCGGCGACCGGCATCTGCTCGACGTGCTTGTGGTCGATCATGCGGACCTTCGGCGTCAGCAGGCGAAAGGCCAGCGTCGCGACGTCGGGCACGAGTGCCCGGCGCAGCACCACTGCGGACAGGGTGCCGCTCTGCAGCGAGGCGCCCTCGCAGAGGTGCAGCGGGTGGTTGCCGAAGTAGGTGAAGGGATCGCCGTTCTGGATGATCGACGTCATGCCCTCGACGGCCACGCCGCCGGACGTGACCTCGAAGCGCGGCGGCTTCCAGAGGTAGTCGCGCACAGCGACGTGGACGGCGCGGTAGGCGAAGTACCAGGGGCCGTGCCGGTGCTTGAGGTGCGGCCGGGCGTCGACCTCCTTGACGACCGCTGCGTCGACGCCGAGGCCGGCGCTGAACGTGAAGTAGCGGTCGTTGACCTGCGCGAGGTCGATGGTGTCGGGCTTCCAGCGGTCGGCGGTGAGCAGCAGGTGCTCGGTGGCGTCGACGATGTCGCCGGGGATCCCGAGCATCTTGCAGAGGACGTTGGTCGCGCCGCCGGGCAGGCAGGTGAGCGGCGTGCGCGAACCCGCGAGGCCGTTCGCGCACTCGTTGACGGTGCCGTCGCCGCCGAAGGAGACGACCGCGTCGTACCCCTCCGACGCAGCCTCACGGCACAGCTCGGTCGCGTGGTTGCGGCGCTGCGTGTCGACGGCCTCGACCTCGTATCGGCCCTCCAGCGCGAACACGACCAGTCGCTTCAGCCGCTCGGACACGGTCGTCGCGAACGGGTTCGTGATGACGAGCAGGCGCTTGCGCTCGGTCGGCGTCGTCAGGGCGAACTGCTCGCCGAGCCGCTCGAGGGGGTCGGCATGGGGGGAGGACATCCGCGCCAGTTACACCGTGGCGCCGGAGGCGTTACCCGATCCGCGAGTTTCGGCCCCCGGCCGAACACTCGCAGTGGAAACCGCGTCAGCGGTTTTCACAGCCATTTGCGGTAGCGGAAGTAGCCCAGCATGCCGACGAGCATGCCGAACATCACGACGATGACGATCCAGAACGCCGCGATGTCGCCCTCCCCGGGGACGCGCACGTTCATGCCGAACACGCTCGCCACGAGGGTGAGCGGCAGGACCACGACGCTGATCGACGTGAGCACGCGCAGGATGTCGTTGACGCGATGGGAGATCACCGATTCGTTGGTGGACTCCAGCGCCTCGACGACCTCCTTGTAGTTCTCGAGCATGTCCCAGATGCGCTCGTTCGCGTCGTTGATGTCGTCGAAGTACATCTCGAGGTCCTCGGCGACGTAGCGCTTCGTCCGCTCGAGGTCGCGCAGCGCGGTCCGCTGCGGCCGGACGATCTTGCGGAAGTTGATGATCTCCTGCTTGACGTTGGAGATGTCCCGCACGATCTCCTCGGAGTGGCCCTCGAAGATGTCGTCCTCAAGCCGCTCGAGCTTGTTGCCCATCTTGCGCAGCATCGGGAACGAGGCGTCGACGCAGCCGTCGACGATCTTGTAGAGCAGGTAGCCGGCGCCCTTGCCGAACAGGCTGTCGCGCACGTCCTCGCGCGCACGGCAGCGCTCGAACAGGTACTCGAGCGGCTGGATCGGCTCGTTGGGGAGCGTGATGACGTAGTCGGGCCCGATGAAGACGTCGAGCTCGGCGGCGTTCAGCCGGCCGACCGTCTTGTCGTAGCGCGGGAAGTGCAGGACGACGAACTGGTAGTCGTCGTACTCGTCGACCTTCGGGCGCTGGTTGCGCGAGTAGACGTCCTCGTAGTCGAGGGTGTGGAAGTCGAAGTGCTCCTCGAGCCACGCGCGCTCGAGTGCGCCGGGGCGCTCGATGTTGATCCAGCGGAGGCCCGGGGCCTCCACGATCTCGACGTTCGGGGTCTCGGAATCAGGCTCGTGACGAGCCGGCGGGATGCCGCGGGAGCGAGCGCGCACGGGCCGACCGAAGCGGGGCTTGGGTAGGTTCGGCATGGCGACTTGGAGGCTCGTCCAGGGTGGGCATCAGCGGTTCGTCCATCTTCGACTCACTTCAAAGTGTACCTCCGTCAAGTCCGTTGCTAAGCTGCCGAACGACATAGCTGGACACATCCAGAGGGGTGGAGGGACTGGCCCGATGAAACCCCGGCAACCATCTCGTCGCATTGCGACGGGAACGGTGCCAATTCCTGATAGATGCGGCCGGAGCTTCCAGAAGAGCCTCCGCCACAACCTACGCGGAGAATTCCATGGGAGCCACACACCTGAAGTGCCGGGAATGTTCGACGGAGTACGCGCTGGAAGCCAGCTTCGTCTGCAATCGCTGTTTCGGTCCGCTCGAGGTCGCCTACGACCACAGCGGCCTCGGCGATGACCCGGCGGCCACGCGCCGTCGGATCCAGGGCGGTCCGCAGAACATCTGGCGCTACGCCGACTTCCTGCCGCTGGCCTCGCCGCCGGCGCCGTCGCAGCGCGTCGGCTCGATCGTCGGCCTGCCGGCCGGCTGCACGCCGCTGATCAAGGCCGACCGCCTGGCCGAGCGCCTCGGCCTGGGTGAGGTGTGGGTCAAGAACGACGCCCACAACCCCACGCACTCGTTCAAGGACCGCGTCGTCGCCGTCGCGGCGCAGCGCGCCCGTGAGCTCGGCTTCGACACGCTCGCCTGCGCGTCGACGGGCAACCTGGCCAACGCCGTCGCCGCCGCCAGCGCCGCGATGGGGATGGACTCCTACGTGTTCATCCCGAGCAACCTCGAGGAGCAGAAGATCCTCGCGACGGGGATCTACGGCACGAACCTCGTGAAGATCCGCGGCAACTACGACGACGTCAACCGGCTCTGCCTCGAGCTCTGCGGCGAGCACGAGAACTGGGCGTTCGTCAACGTCAACATGCGGCCGTACTACGCCGAGGGCTCGAAGACCCTCGCGTACGAGATCGCCGAGCAGCTCGGGTTCCAGACGCCGGACCGCCTCGTGGTCCCGATCGCGTCGGGCTCGCTGTTCACGAAGATCGCCAAGGGCTTCCGCGAGTGGCTCGACCTTGGTCTGGCCGAGGGCGACATCCCCACGATGAGCGGCGCGCAGGCCGCGGGCTGCTCGCCGGTCGCCACGGCGTTCGGTGAGGGTCGCAACGTCTGCAAGCCCGTCAAGCCGGACACGATCGCCAAGTCGCTGGCCATCGGCAACCCGGCCGACGGCCCGTACGCGATCGACCTCGCCAACGACACCGGCGGCACGATCGATTCGGTCACCGACGACGAGATCCGCGAGGGCATCAAGCTGCTCGCCGAGACGACCGGCATCTTCACGGAGACGGCCGGCGGCGTCACGACGGCCACGCTGAAGAAGCTGGCCGACCGCGGCGAGATCGCCCGCGACGAGCGCGTCGTGCTGGTCATCACCGGTGACGGCCTGAAGACGCTCGACGCCGTCCGCGGCTCGTTCGAGTCCTACGAGATCGACGCCACGACGGCCGATTTCGACGCAACGGTTCCCACTCCCACGAAGGCGACGGTGTAGATGCCGGTCACGGTCAAGCTTCCCACCCAGCTGCGCGACGCCGCCGGCGGCGCCAGCCAGGCGTCCGTCGAGGGCGGGACCGTGGGTGAGGCTCTTGAGGCGCTGTTCACGCAGCACGGTGAGCTGCGCGAGCGGCTCTTCCAGGACGGCGAGCTGCGGCGCTTCGTCAACGTCTACCTCGCCGGTGAGGACATCCGGTACCTCGAGGGCCTCGACACCGCGGTCCCCGCGGGTGGCGAGCTGACGATCCTCCCGGCTGTCGCCGGCGGCTGACGCGGGTCACCGCCGGACGGCCGGCGGCGGCTCCTCGCCCATCTCGATCGCGAGTCCTGCGGCGAGGGCGAGCAGCTCGGGGTGGTCCTGCGGCGTCCATTCGACGAGCAGGTCCTCCACCGCGCAGCGACGGGCGTCCGCCAGGGCGTCCACGGCCTCCGCTCCCCGCTCGGTGAGCCCGGCCGTGGCGTCGTCGCCGGTGACGTAGCCGGCGTCGCGCAGGCGGTTCAGGGCGAGCTGCAAGCGGTCAGGGTCGACATCGTGGGCCGCGGCGAGCGCCGCGGGATCGACCGTGCCGTCGCTCGCGGCGCGGGCCAGGAGGAAGCAGTCGGCCGGCAGGAGGTCGAGCTGCGCGCGCTCGGCGACGTTCTCCAGGAAGCGGACGACGCCCTTGCGCCCGAGCACGGCGCTCACCGCGCGGCCGACCTCGTGCAGCGAGTCCGTCTCGTGTGGGATGGCGAAGGCCTCGGCGACGCCTGCCGTCTCCACGGTCTGGCGCAGCGGCTGCTCGCGCAGGAGCCAGGTCAGCCCGAAGGCGACCAGCGCGATCCCCGCACCGACGAGGAAGACGAGGTTGATCGTGTCGGTGAACGCGCTGATGTACGCATCACGGACGGCCGCGGGGAGCTGCGTGAGCGCGGCCGGGTCCACGCTCGCACCGGTGATCGCGGCGCCCCCGGAGGGGAGGCGGTCGGCCAGCAGGGTGCTCAGATGCGTCGAGAACACGGCGCCCAGCACCGCGGTGCCCAGCGAGCCGCCGATGGATCGGAAGAGCGAGGCGCCCGAGGTCGCGACGCCGAGGTCCTCGTAGGAGACCGAGTTCTGGGCGGCGAGGACGAGGACCTGCATGACGAGTCCCAGGCCAACGCCGAAGACGGCCATGTACAGGCCGGCGAGCAGCGTGCTCGTGTCCTCGTCGAGCTGGGCAAGCAGCACGAGCCCGATCGTGGCGAGCGCCGTGCCGATGATCGGGTAGATGCGGTACCGGCCCGTCCGGGAGATCGCGCGGCCCGCCAGGATCGACGCCGTCAGGAGCCCGGCCATCAGGGGCAGGAGGGCAAGCCCCGACTCGGTCGGGCTCAGTCCGCGCACGACCTGCTGGAACAGCGGGAGGTAGGTCAGGGCGCCGAACAGCGCGAAGCCGATGACGAACCCGATCGCGCTCGTGACCACGAACACCTGGTTGCGGATCAGGTGCGGCGGCAGGATCGGTTCGGCCGCGCGACGTTCGGCGAGGCAGAACGCGACGAGCGCTCCGATCGAGAGCGCCCCGAGCCCGACGATCGTCACCGATCCCCACTCGACCTGCCGCCCGCCGAGGGTGGTCAGGAGGACGAGCGAGCTGAGCGCCACGGCGAGCATGCCTGCGCCGAGGTAGTCGATCCTGTGCCGGACCCGCTCCCCGGCTGACGGCAGGGTGACGGCGAGCACCCCGAACGCGGCGATCCCGAGCGGGAGGTTCACGTAGAAGATCCAGCGCCACGAGAGGTGGGACGTCAGGAACCCGCCGAGCAGCGGCCCCGCGATGCTCGACACGCCGAACACGGCGCCGAACAGGCCCATGTACCTCCCGCGTTCCCGCGGCGGGACGACGTCGCCGATCGCCGCCTGCGCGCTGACCATGAGCCCGCCGCCGCCGAGCCCCTGGATCCCGCGGAAGATGATGAGCTCCGTCATCCCGTTTGCCTGTCCACACAGCGCGGAGCCCAGAAGGAAGATCACCAGCGACGCCTGAAGGACGATCTTTCGGCCGTACTGGTCGCCGAGCTTGCCGTAGAGCGGGGTGACGACGGTGACGGCGAGGAGGTAGGAGGTCACGACCCAGGAGATGTGCTCGAGGCCGCCGAGGTCGCCGACGATCGTCGGCAGGGCGGTCGAGACGATGGTCTGGTCGAGCGACGCCAGCAGCATCACCAGCATCAGCCCGGAGATGACGACGAGGATCCGGCGGCGATCGGTCTCCGGCGGCGCAGGCGAGACGGCGGCCATCACGGAGAGGATCGCGGATGCCGATCTGGCGCGCGGCGGTTGCGCGTGCGGCATTAGGGTGGCGGCATGTCCCAGCCCGAGATCGTCCTGCACGTCCTTCCGCCGTCGCATCCGTGCGCGACCGTCGAGGCGGCATTGCGATTCAAGGACCTCGATTTCGAGCGGATCGAGATGCCGTACGGCAAGCACGTGGAGCTCATGGCCGAGATCTACGGCGAGGGCAACACGACCGTGCCCGGCGCCGTCATCGACGGCGAGCCCGTGCACGGATCCGTCTCGATCCTCGAGCGGCTCGAGCAGATCGCGCCGGATCCAAGCCTGTATCCGGCCGATCTCGCCGAGCGCGTGTCCGAGGCCGAGCGCTGGGGCGACGGACTGCTGCAGGATCTGGGCCGCCGCCTGTCGTGGGGAGCGCTGCACTTCCGGCCCGAGTCGATGGGCACCATGGCTCCCGGCGGCGCCGCGCTGGACCCGGCCGGGACCGACTTCGCGATCCGGTTCATCCGAGCCAGCTGGAAGTACCACAACATCACCGCGGTCCAGCTCGCGGAGGATCTCCAGGCGCTGCCCGGGCTCCTGGATCACATCGACGGCTTGATCGCCGACGGCGTCCTCGGGCGCGACGAGCCCACTGCGGCGGATCTCCAGATCGCCGCCACCCTGGCCGTCTTCCACACGATCGGCGACCTGCGACCGCTTCTGGCGGATCGGTCGGCCGGCGAGCTCGCGACGAAGTGGTTCGACGAGCGCCCCGGGCTGGTCCCCGCCGGTGCGTTCCCAGCGGGCTGGGTCCCGCAGCCGGCCTGACCTACTCGGGCTGGCGGTAGCCGTCGAGGCTCGCCCACGCGCGGGCGACGGCCTCGGTGCGCGTGCGCACGCCGAGCTTCGTGCGGATGCGCTCGCCGTGCTTGTGGACGGTCCGCGGGCTGATCTCCAGGTGGACCGCGACCTCCTGCGTGGACGCCCCGGCCATGAGCGCCTGCAGCACGTCGGCCTCGCGGACCGTCAGCCCGAGGGCCATGAGCGACTCGCGGGTGGCGAGGTCACCGGCGGCGGGCCGGGGGGACGACCCGTTGCGGGGCGCCGCGCCGTGGCGCTGAGCGTTGCGCCAGGCCTGGATGAGGTGCGGGCGTGAGATGTCGAGGATCTCGCGGTCGCGCTGCGTGAAGTCCGGCCGGTACCGGCTCAGCGCGATCCCGATCGTGATCTCAGGGGGAGACGGCAGCGACATGGCGATCTGGTGCTCGACGCGCATCGGCCCGTACACGTGCTGGTAGAGCTCGAGTGCGTGGAACTGCCGCCGGGTGACGAAGTCCGAGATCCGGTACGCCCTGCCGTCCCGGGTCCGCTGGTAGTACTCGAGGATCGGGTTCTGCAGGGCGTAGCGGTCCCATTCGGCGAACAGGTGGGCCGCCGGCTGCGGGTCCATGATCGCCGAGAAGATCTCGCCCTCCGCGCCGATCTCGTTGTACGAGATCCAGTCGCAGGGGATGAGCGCCTTGATGGCGGGCAGGAGCGCCGAGCGGAACTGCTCGAGCGTCTCGGCGTGGTGCACCTCCCCGACGAGGTCGAGGACGGCGCGCAGATCTCGCGCTGACAGGGTGGCCATTTCGGTCTTCAGCGTATGCACGCGACCCGACGGGGCGACTACCGTTCGCGGCAATGGCCAAGTCCGACCGCCTCGAGCCGTACCGCGGCAAGCGCGACGCGGGCGCGACGCCCGAGCCCGATGGAACCCCGCCGGCGACCGATGGGCACGACGGCGAGCCGCGGTTCGTCGTGCAGGAGCACCACGCCACGCGCCTGCACTGGGACCTGCGTCTCGAGCACGATGGGGTCCTCCTGTCGTGGGCCTTGCCCAACGGCGTCCCGGCGACGCCGAAGGAGAACCGTCTCGCGGTGCGCACGGAGGACCACCCGCTCGAGTACCTCGAGTTCCACGGGGAGATCCCCGAGGGCCAGTACGGGGCCGGGACGATGACGATCTACGACCAGGGCACGTTCGAGGCCCACAAGATCGACGACGACAAGGTCGAGATCACGTTCCACGGCGAGCGGCTGGACGGTCGCTACGGGCTGTTCCCGCTCAAGCGCGATGGCGGGCCGCGGCACGAGTGGATGATCCACCGGATGGACCCGCCGGCCGACGCCGAGCGGGCACCGATGCCGCAGAAGCTCGCGCCGATGCTGGCCAAGCCGGGAACCCTGCCCCCCGACGCGGAGAAGTGGGCCTACGAGGTCAAGTGGGATGGCGTGCGCGCGCTCGCCTACGGCCAGCCCGGCCGGCTGACGCTGCACAGTCGCAACCAGCTCGACATCACCGGCGGCTACCCCGAGCTGCGGGCGCTGCGCAACGCGCTGGGCCATCACGAGGTGATCCTCGACGGCGAGATCGTGGCGTTCGACGCCGAGGGCAAGCCGAGCTTCGAGCGCCTGCAGAAGCGGATGCACGTCCGCGGCGACGCGCAGGTCCGGCGACTCATGAAGGACGTCCCGGTCGTCTACGTGCTCTTCGACCTGCTGTGGCTCGACGGGCACTCGCTGATGGAGCGCTCATACGACGAGCGGCGCGCGGCGCTCGAGGGGCTCGGGCTGCAGAGCCGGCACTGGCAGACGCTGGAGCCCGTCGAGGACGGCGAGGCCCTTCTGGCCGCGACCCGCGAGCAGGGGCTCGAAGGCATCGTCGCCAAGCGGCGGGACTTCCGGTACGAGGCCGGCAGGCGCTCGGCGAGCTGGATCAAGATCACGAACCTCCAGCGCGAGGACGTCGTCATCGCCGGCTGGCTGCCAGGGGAGGGGCGCCGCAGCAAGGGCATCGGCTCGCTGGTCGTGGCCGTCGAGGGGGACGGCGGGCACCTGCGCTACGCCGGCCGCGTCGGGACGGGCTTCACCGAGGCGGAGCTCGACCGGCTGACCAAGCAGCTCTCCGAGCTGCAGACCGACCAGGGCGCGATCGAGGACGAGCGCATCCCCAAGGAGGTCACCTGGGTCCGGCCAGAGCTGACCGCCGCGGTCGAGTTCCGGCACTGGACCAAGGACGGGGTGCTGCGCGCGCCGTCCTACAAGGGACTGCGTCCCGACGCGTCGCCGACGGCCGGGATCCTCGACGTGGGCCGGCCGGTGCGCAACGGGGTCGAGGTCCAGGTCGAGGACCACACCCTGAAGATCACCAACCTTGACAAGGTGCTCTATCCCGCCGCGGGCTTCGCCAAGCGCGACGTGATCGCGTATCTCGTCGACGTGGCGCCGGTCCTGCTGCCGCATCTGGAAGGCCGGCCGCTGACGCGCAAGCGCTATCCCGACGGGGTCGACGGCAAGGCGTTCTTCGAGAAGAACGCGCCCTCGCACACCCCCGACTGGGTCCGCACGTTCGCCGTGCCCGGCGGGCGTGAGGGGACGGTGACCTATGTCGTCGCCGACGACCTGCCGACTCTTGTCTGGCTGGGAAACCTCGCGGCGCTGGAGCTCCACACCGCGCTGCACCGCGCGGACTCGCCGGATCATCCCGACAGCCTCGTCTTCGACCTCGACCCCGGTCCGCCGGCCACGATCGTCGAGTGCTGTCAGGTCGCGATGCTGCTGCACGGCATGCTCGAGGGGCTGGGTCTGCGGACCGTCGCCAAGACCTCGGGGAGCAAGGGCCTGCAGGTCTACCTGCCGTTGAACGCGGGCGAGGCGACGTACGACCAGACCAAGACGCTCGCCCGCACGATCGCCGAGGTGCTCGAACAGGCCGAGCCCGACCTCGTCGTCTCTCGGATGACGAAGTCGCTGCGGCCCGGCAAGGTCCTCATCGACTGGAGCCAGAACGACCGCAACAAGACGACGGTCAACGTCTACTCGCTGCGGGCGCGCGAGCAGCCGACCGTGTCGACGCCGGTGACCTGGGACGAGGTTCGCGCCTGCGCTGAGGCCGGCGATCCCGAGCTCCTGGTGTTCACCGCCCGCGACGTGCTCGCCCGCGTCGCCGAGCAGGGCGACCTGTTCGCGGACGTGCGCTCGCTCGTCCAAGCGGTACCGTCTTTGTCCTGAATGCAGGGGAGACGGGGTTGGATCGGCGTGGTGTGCGGCGCCGTGCTGCTTGCGTGTGCCGGGACCGCGACTGCCGCGGTGCCCGCCGGCTGGCTCGGCGCGGCGGTGGGTGAGGACCTGCCCGCGCGCCCGCTCCTGCTGGACCGCGAGTTCGCGCTCATGGCCCGCTCCGGCGCGCACACGACGCGCCTGACCATCGACTGGAACGTCGCGCAGCCAGCGGCCGACTGGCCGGCGTCGCTGGTTGCCACCGACGCGATCGTCCTCGCCGCGGCGCGCAGCGGCGTGACGGTGCTGCCGACCGTCGTCGGCGCACCCAGCTGGGCCAGCGACGACCCCCCGACCGGCACCTACGTTCTGCGGCCGCGCGACCCCGCGCAGTATGCGGCCTTCGTGACCACGCTCATCGCCCGCTACGGCCCTGCAGGCACGCTGTGGACGGAGCACCGCGACGTGCGGCCGCGGCCGATCAGGGCATGGCAGGTCTGGAACGAGCCGAACCTCACGCGCTACTGGCGCACCAACTGGGTGTCTGGCTACACCGCGCTGCTCGAGGCCGCCCACGCGGCGATCAAGGCGGCCGATCCTGGCGCGCAGGTCGTGCTCGCTGGGCTGCCGAACTACTCGTGGCTGGGACTGCAGGCGCTCTACCGGCGTGGCGCGGGGCGGTTCTTCGACGTCGTGGCCGTCCATCCGTACACCAAGCGGCTGACCTCGCTGATGGACATCGTCGAGGCGAACCGGCGGGTGATGCGCGCGAACGGTGACCGCGAGGCCGAGCTGTGGATCACCGAGCTGTCGTGGCCCGCCGCGAAGGGCCGCGCCCGGGACCTGGGGTTCAACGTCACCGCCGCCGAGCAGCGCCGGCTGCTGCGCGCGGGCGTGCGGGAGCTCGCAGCGCGGCGGCGATCGCTGCGGATCGGGCGGGTCCTCTGGTACTCCTGGCTCTCCCGCGGGAGCGGCACCACGGATCCGTTCGCCTACTCGGGCCTGCGCTGGCTCACGCCATCGGGCGGTGTGCGGTCGACCCCCGGGTACGACGCTTTCCGAGATGTGGCCAGAGAGATCGGCGCCCGCTGACAGCGGCCGTCGCGGTCGCTACCCTTCTGCATCCGGCGGATCGCCCACTTGGCCGTGACCCCGCTTCGGCGGAGTCGACCGGGTAACGCGCCGGCCTTCGGGTCGGTGGCCTGCCCTGGTGGTCAGGAGTGTCAGATGCCCAGGCAGACACTCAGTCCTGGGATGTATGTAGTCAGTGGTGATCGAGTTCGGGCGGTACCGGGCGGGCCTTAGAGTCCGCCCGGCCGCTTTAACCGATGGGTCCGCACTAGGGTTCCGGGCATGTCCCAGCCGCTCCCAGAGGCCGCACGCCGGCCGCTGAACATCGCACTCGTCGTCGGTATCGCCGACGCGCTGCTGCTCGTCGTCCTCGTGTACTTCTCCCGCTGGGGCGTCGACAACGAGTCCGTCGTCTCGCTCCTCGGGCCCATCCACGGCTTCGGCTTTCTGGTCCTGCTCTACCTCACCGGCAAGGGCGCGGCGGAGAAGCTGTGGACCTGGTGGTTCCCGGTCGCCGTCCTCGTGACGGGCGGGCCGCTCGGGACGATCGTCGGGGACCTCATCCTCCGTCGCCGGCTGCCGGATGGCGTCGCGGCCTGACGCCGAGCTCGACGACCTGCCGCTCGCGCTCCCGCCGGGCGCGCGCCAGGTCCTGCTCGCGCCGGGCGGCCTGGTCCGGGCGCTTGCCGCGGCCGACGACGACCCCGAGCGCCAGTGGATGCTCCGGCTCCCGCGGGCGGTCCGCCGGTCGTTCGTCGCCGAGGTCATCGATGCCGGAGCAGGGCGTCGCGGGCAGGAGCGGTGGCTGCTCAGCCAGAGTGACGAGGTCTGCCGGTCATACGCCGACGACGTGCTGGCCCGCACGCCGGGCGGCGATCCCGCGGAGGCGTGGCTGCTGCGCCAGCCGCTGTCGGTGCGCGCGTCGTTCATCCGTGAGGTCCTGACCAACTGATGCCGGTCGTCGGCGTCAACGGGGCCGAAGAGCTCCGTCCGCTGCTGGGTGGCGGCGGGCTGGTGGGCGCCACCTGGTTCGACGCGCATACCCACATCGGCCACAACGACCCCGACGGCCTGTCGTCCACAGTCGACGAGCTCCTCGGCGGGCTCGACCAGGCCGGCCACGCCCGGGCGCTTGTCTTCCCGATGCACGAGCCCGACGGCTACCGCGCGGCGAACGACACGGTCCTCGAGGCGGCGCGCGGCTCAGGCGGTCGGCTCGACGCCCTCGCGCGAGTGGACCCGAACCGGCCCGACTGCGTCGAGGAAGCCCGCCGCTGCCTCGACGCCGGCGCGCGCGGCATCAAGATGCACCCGCGCAGCGACGCGTTCACGCTGCCCCATCCTGAGGTGGAGCGGCTCGTCGCCCTGGCGGCGGAGCGTCGCGCGATCGTCCTGTTCCACGCGGGTCGCGGTATCCCGCGCCTCGGCATCGCCGCGGTCGACATGGCGCGGGCGAACCCCGGTGCGCGGATCGTGCTGGCGCACGCCGGGATCAGCGATGTCGCCGAGCTCGCGCCGATCGTCGCGGACATCCCCAACCTGCTCTTCGACACGGCGTGGTGGCAAGTCTCCGACGTCCTGGACCTGTTCGTCCACGTCCCGCCGGGGCAGATCCTCTACGGCAGCGACATGCCCTACGGCCCGGGTCTGTTCTCCGCGTTCGCGCTGCTCCGGTGCGGCAGGGCCGTCGGCCATTCGGACGACATCCTCCGGGAGATCGCGGGGGGCCAGCTCACCCGGATCGTCGACGGGCAGGATCCGCTGGATCTCGGGCCCGCCGCCGGCGCCACGGCACTCGGCGCGCGGTCGATCGCCCACGAGCGCGTCATCTCGTATCTGAGCGCTGCCGTGACCGCCGCGTGGGCGGGCGGGGACACCGAGCAGAGCCTCTCGCTGGCGCGGCTCGCGATCGCCCACGGGCACGACCCGCTCCTCGCGGTCGTCGATGAGCTCATCGCGCGCACTCAGGACATCCGAGCCGCGCGCCCGGAGTCGCCCCGCGCGGGCCTCATGGCCGCACTCACCGCGCAGTTCCTCGCCGGAACCCCCACCGCCGGCCTGCCCTAGCCCTTCGCGGTCCGCTTCGTCTTCTCCGGGTCGTCGAAGGGGAGGGTGTGGGCGATCGCGGGCGTCTCGATGCTGCCCTTCACGACCAGCGGCGTGCCCTGGACCGCCTGCGGCACGTTCATCCGCGCGATCGCCATCGACTTGCCGGTCAGCCGCGAGTACATCGCGCACGTGATGACGCCGACCTGCTCGCCGTCGGCGTAGAGCGCGTCGCCTTCCGCGGCGGCCACCTCGCCCTCGAGGAGGACCCCGAAGATCTTGAAGCGCTCCTTGCCCTCCAGCCGGGCGTGCTCCTCGGCGCCGCGGAAGCCCGTCTTGCCCGGTGTGACGGTGAAATCGAGCCCCAGCTCCCAGAGCGTGTCGCCCGGCGCCTCGTCGGCGAACGGGTACATCTGCGAGTTGTCGTACGGATAGAAGAGGAGGTAGCTCTCCACGCGCAGCCAGTCGAGGGTGACGAACGCGCAGGGGACGATCCCGTACGGCGCGCCGAGCTCGAGGATCGTGTCCCAGATCTTGGGCGCGTCCTCGCGCTTGCAGAAGATCTCGTAGCCGCGCTCGCCGGTGTAGCCGGTGCGCGAGAGCATCACGGGGCAGTCGAAGAGCAGCGCGTTGGTGAAGTGGAAGTAGTTCAGGTCGCGGATGCCGGGGACGTGCTCGGCGAGGAAGTCGACGGCCGCGGGCCCCTGCAGCGAGAGGTCGTGCAGGTCGTCGTCGAAGAGCACGGCGACGTCGCGGCCCTGCGTGGAGCGCGTCAGCTGCGCCATGCCGTCGCCCGAGCCGTGCACGACCAGCCAGGCGTTCGGCCCGGTCCGGTAGACGATGCAGTCGTCGATGAACGTGCCGGCGTCGTTGAGCATCGAGGCGTAGACGGCCTTGCCGGGGTAGAGCTTGCGCACGTCGCGCGTGACGGCCTCCTGGAGGAGCGCCTCCGCATGCGGGCCGACGTAGTGGACCTTCTTCAGCCCGGAGACGTCCATGAGCCCGGCCTTCGTGCGGATGGCCTCGTGGGCGTCGGCGAGGGGGGTGCTGTAGCCCCACGGGGTACCCATCCCGTTCCAGTCCTCGAGGTCCGATCCGAGGGCGCGGTGGCGGTCGGCAAGGGCGGAGATCCGCCAGGAGTGCGTCATGCGGCCAGGCTCCCAGCCCATTGGACCTATTTGTTCATTCCCACGGTCCAAGTCCGCCGGGCGGTAGATCGACCGGATGGCGAAGCGTCAGTCGTCCTCCACTCCGAGGACGTGATTGACGAGGAAGACCGCGTATCCGATCCCCGTTCCCAGCAGCACCCAGACCGGCCAGAAGTGTCCGCTGGCGCCGGTCGCCAGCCAGATCGCGATGCAGATGATGTTCGGTGTGAGGAACGCCGCGGTCCGCCTGCGGATCAGCTGCCCCCGCTCGCTGTCGTCGCGGCGGGCGGGCGGCCCGGGGCGTGGTGGCGCCACCACCGGGAGGTCCGTGAAGAGCGGCTCGAGCTCGGCGCGCGTCTTCGCGGCGTACGCGGCAGCGACCCGTTCTTCGAGCTCGTCGATCTCGAGCCGGCCCTCGGCGCCCGCGGTCCGCAGCCGGGCAACCGCTGCTTCGCGATCGGCGTCGGAGATCCGCAGTGCGGGCGACACATCGCTCATGCGCCCAGGGTACGGCCCGGCGCTCGAGGTTGCGTAGAATTCGACCCGATGAGCGACGCGAGCAAGATCGCCAAGAACCTCCGGGCCTTCCAGATGGCGATCAA
>JAEMSV010000238.1 GCA_016462625.1 Solirubrobacteraceae bacterium
CGACCCCCCGGTCGACAGCCCCGCCGCCCGCTACACGGTCGACATCGGCAAGCTCCCCGCGAACGCCAAGGTCGGGCTGTTCGACGCGACCATCAAGTCCCCGTCGCTGACCATCTGCGACAACGAGGACGTCCCCGGCGACGTCATCGTCTACTGAGCTGATCCGAATCAGGTGCCGGCGGCGAGCAGCTGCTCTGGTGGCGTCCCGCCGTGCACCGCTTCCAGGGCGTCGACCGCCTCCGTCGTGAACTGCCGCCCCACGAGGTCGCGGCACTCGGCCAGCGCGTCCTCGACGCTGCGCCCCGAGGCGTACGGGCGACCGGCGACCATGACGTCGAACGCGTCGGCGGCGGCGAGGAGCCCAGCGCCCTCGCTGACCTCGTCCCCGGCCAGGCCGCGCGGATAGCCGGCGCCGTCCGGGCGCTCGTGGTGGCTGAGGATCCAGTCGGCCTGCTCCGGCCCGAGGTTCTCCTCGACCATCCGGGCGCCCAGCTCCGCGTGCGTGCTGATGACCTCGAACTCCTCGGGTGTCAGCGGGCCCGGCTTGAAGAGGATCGCGTCGGGCATGCCGATCTTGCCGACGTCGTGCACGAGCGCCGCCTCGTAGAGCAGCGTCACGCGCTCCGCCGCCCAGCCGCGGTGCTCGGCCATGTGGGCCGTCAAGGTGGCCACGCGCTCGGAGTGCTCGCGGGTCGTCGGGTCCCGGGCGTCGATCGCGCGCGCCAGAGCGCGGATCCCCGCGAGCGCCTGGGTGCGCTGCAGCGCGCCGATCCGCTCGGCCGCCGAGAGCTCCTGAATGACCGCTGGGTCGTAGATCGAGACGCGGTTGCGGCCGTGCTCCTTGCTCCAGTACAGGGCGCCGTCGGCGAACCGCAGGAGCGCCACGGCGTCGTCCGCCTGCACGGTGTCGCAGATGCCGACCGAGATGGTCACGGGCGCGCCGTCCGAGGCCGAGGCGCGCTCGATCGCCCGGCGGCCGCGCTCGAGCGCGATGGCGGCCGATGCGGCGTCGGACTCGGGGAGCAGGACGGCGAACTCGTCGCCGCCGACGCGCGCGAGGAGGTCCTCGCCGCGCAGGTGCTCGTGCAGGTGCTCGGCGACGGTGCGCAGCACGGCGTCGCCGGTGGCGTGCCCGCCGGTGTCGTTGACGGCCTTGAAGTGGTCCACGTCGACGAGCGCGACCGCGATGTCGCGCCCGTAGCGGTCACGCCGCGCGATCTCCTGCCGCAGCCGCTCCTGGAAGGCCCGGTGGTTGGCGAGCCCGGTGAGCGGGTCCGTGGCCGCGTCGCTTGAGAGCCGCTCGACCTTCTCGGTGTTCGCGACCGCCATTCCGATCAGCTCGGCGAACTCGGCAAGGTGATCGCCCGCGTTCGACGACAGGGAGTTCGCCTCGATCGCCGTCACGGCGAGTGCGCCCCAGAGCTTGCCGCGGACCGTGATCGGCGTCGCCGCCCACCCGTGGTACCCCCGCGCGGCGAGCGCCCCGGCGTAGCCGTCGTCGGCGATCCGCGTGTCGTCGACGCGCTGGGCCTCGCCCGTCGTCCACAGGCGTTCGATGAAGCTGCCGGGGATCACGGTCATCGGCCCGCCCGTGGGGTGCCGGGCGCCGACGCGGCGCCACGAGCCGACGAGCGTCATGTCCCCGGACTCCGCGTCGTGCTGCAGGATCGCCCCGCCGTCTCCCCCGACGAGCCGTGCGGCCTCCTTCGCAGCCAGGTCGCAGACCCGCTCGGGGTCCTCGCCCGCCGCCACCGCGGTCGCGATGCTCCGCAGCGCGTCGTGCTCCTCGGACAGCCGCTGCGCCGAGTCATGCATCGCGACCATGAGGCCGCGGCCGTTCAGGATCACGAAGCCGATCGCGAAGAACATCGGGGCCGCGATGAGCAGCTCGGCCAGGGCGGGCCCGATGCCGCTGTCGACCGCGGTCGGCACGACCCACGCGAGCGACGAGGTCGTGAGGACCGCGATCGCCCACGGCACCGACAGGAAGCACGCGCCGAAGATCAGCGCGAGGAAGATGAACATCAGCGCCGGCGACGTCGTTCCGCCCGTGGCCTGCGTGATGAGCGCGACGGCGATCGGAGCGAGCACGGTGCTGCTCGGCATCAGCCAGCTCGGTGCCCGCGTCCAGTCGATCACGAAGATCGCGGCGAGGCCCCAGAGGAAGGCGCCGAGGGCCCAGAGCGCGGGCCACGGCCAGAGCGACGTGTCGACCTGCGGGAACGCCGGCAGCATGAAGATCGATGCGCCGGCGATCAGCCAGAGCGTCCCGCCGACCCGTCCGGCGACGCGCGGGACGTCCTCGGGGGCGGTGCGCAGGTGCGCAGCGAGACGATCCACTCGGCGAGCCACTATCCGGCTCATCGGTCGTCGGCGTCCGGGACCTGAGCGGCGAATGCGCCACATCGGAAGCGGATCCCCCACGGCGCCGGAACCACGTGGGTTCCGGCGCCGCGTTTCCCCGGGGTGTGGTGCGCCTCAGCGCACCACGCGCACGCTGCGCTTGAGCTTCGCGAGCTTCGCCCGCGGCAGCGTCCGCTTCTGCCCATCGACCTTGATCACGGTCTTGCCGCGAACGGTACGGGCGTTCTTGTTCAGCCACTTCACGCCGGCGACCGTCGCCGCCGTGACGGTGCTCGTCTGGGCCGCGTCGATCACGACGTTGTCGCCGGGGCCACCGTCGGCGGTGTCCGCGCCCGGGCCACCGAGCAGGACGTCGTCGCCGTTGCCGCCGAGCAGGGTGTCCGGGCCCGAGCCGCCGAGCAGGACGTCGTCGCCGTCGCCGCCGTCCTCGGTCAGGAGGAGGGCGCTGGCGGCCAGCGAGGTGGCGTCGACCACGTCGTCACCGGCGAGAGCGTTGACGGTCAGCCGGTCGCTGCCGGCGACGCCGCCGGCGATCCCGACCCGGGCCGGGAGCCCGTTGACCTGCGCGCTCGTGCCGGCGCCGCTGACGCTGACGACGTCAGAGCCGTTCGTGCCGTTGACGATGACGTTGTCGGCCGCGAGATCGTCCCCACCGGCGCTGGCGGCGAGGTCCCATGCGACGTTGGTCACGTCGGTCCCCGACAGGTCGTTGACCTGCATGCGGTCGGCGCCGCCGAGGACCTTCGTCGTGATGGTCTCGAGGTCATTGACGTCCATCACGATGTTCGCGATGTCGCGGGTGAACCGGACGCGGCCGCCGTTCGCAGAGACCTCCATGCGCTCGGCGATGTTCGAGCCGTTGAACAGCATCTCGTCGGCGCCGTCCTGGCCCTCGACGGTGTCGCTGCCGTCACCGGGATCCCACTGGAAGTCGTCGTCCCCCGCTCCGAGGAACGCGACGTCGTTGCCCTGCTGGCCGTCGACGAAGTCGGTGCCGTCACCGCCGAGGATCACGTCCGCCCCGTTGCTGCCCAGCAGCCGGTCGTTGCCCGTGCCACCGTCGGCGGTGATCTTGATGAGCGCCGCCAGGTTGCCGGTGGCCGAGAACTGGTCCACGCCACCGTTGGCGTTGAGGACGAGGTTCTCGGACGTGCCGATGTCGATGGAGAACGGCGCAGGGTTCAGACGATCGAACCGGACACGCGTGCCGTTGGCGGTCGCGGTGAACTGCTCATCGCCGTTGCCGCCGTTGACCTCGACCGTGTCGGTGCCCTCGGCGCCCTCGTTGAGGTCGGTGTCGTCGCCCGGGTTCCAGATCATCCGGTCGTTGCC